>CAZSOF010000064.1:0-11538 GCA_964607685.1 uncultured Acidimicrobiaceae bacterium
TGTTACAGGTGATCAGGATGGTTCTCATGCACGAGCCGATTCGTTTCTTTGGTCCCCCTGCGATCCTTCTTGGGCTCATCGGCAGCGGCAAGCTCGTCTTCGACCTCTTCGACAAGGGTTTCAGGGTTGCTACAAACACCATCGTTGTGCTCGGATTCTCTCTCGCCCTTGCCGGGGTGGGTCTGATTGCTGACCTGCTCGTTCAACTCAATAAACGACGCCACGATGTTCTTCCCGCTCTGTTGCCGGCCGCGGAATGGGGCAAGGACACTTGAGATCGGAGCAGCCTCTGAGGGTTGTTCGCAGCGACGTGGACGCTGTGGGCGATGGGGTCGTGAAGAACGTGCCAGGCAATACCTTCGACAAGCATGGAAGTAAGAACCCAATCGTCTCCATGCTCATGAAGCGTTTTCACGCCGGCTTGGTTGGGGCGGTGCGTACGTTCTCGCCCGTCTCACTGCTCGACGTGGGCTGTGGCGAGGGTCGAACGACGATGATCGTCTCTGAAGCACTTGAGACGATGACCTTCGGCATGGATCTGGAGGAGATCGTGGTTCAAGTGGCAAAGCGAGAGATTGCCGATGTCCGCTTCCTCACCGGTTCAGCCATGGAGCTGCCCTTTGCCGATGGCTCGATCGATGTGGTTCTCGCTACCGAGGTGCTCGAGCATCTTGACAGTCCGGAGCGTGCATTGCACGAAATGGCCCGGGTGGCCCGCAGGGCCATCGTGGTGACAGTACCCCATGAGCCTTGGTGGCGAATGGCCAATCTGGCGCGTGGTTGGTACGTCGCACAGTGGGGCAATACACCCGGTCACGTCCAACATTGGTCACGTAGATCTCTGCTCGAAGCCCTGTCGAGTCATTCCGAATCGGCCAAAGTCCAGTTGGTCGGGCTTTGGCTGCTTGGGATCGTCCCGATTTGATCTCCCGTTCTCGTCTCGAATGGAGTCTCGCTCTAGGCGGTCTGGTTTTCCTTGGTGCGGGAATCGCCTTCGGGTGGGATGAAATCTCCGCCAATTTCACTTTGTCTCCACTCGGATTCGGAGTCGCGACGCTCAGCAGCCTCCTGGGTCTCCTGGCTATTGCCGCGGCCTGGTCGATATCTCATGATCCCGGTGCCCGCACAAGGGCCTTCAGACGCTATCTGACCATTCAACCGGCCAAGCACATCCCTGGAGGCCTTGCCCATCCCGTGGGCCTGATCAGTGCATCGTCTTGGGGGAGTTCGGCGACAGAATCCACCATGCGCTTCATTCGATTCTCTGTGATGTTGCTGGCGAGCGGTCTGTCGATAGGCCTTCTACTCATCCCTGATCCGAAGACTCGCGTGATCGGCGTGGCGGCCTCCGCCACTGGAATCCTCCTGGGGTTACTCCTTTCCAGGAATACAGCCACGCTGGCGCTCTATGGTCTCCTGACGCGGCTGTTCGCAACCAAGAGAACAGCGTTGCCATTCATCAAACTCACGCCGTCCAGCCGTCGGGATTCCCTTAAGGCCTTCGGCCTTTCGATCATGGGGATACTCGGGCTCGCGTTCGGATTCGCTTCCTTGGCGAGTTCAGTCGGAGGATCCGCCGGCGCGACGTTGTTGACAGGTGCCTTTGGCGTGGCTTGGGCTGTCGGCTATGCCTTTGTTCCGTTTCCTGCCGGACTCGGAGTACGGGAAGCCGTTCTGATCTTCCTTCTCTCCGGCATGATTCCCAGTGCCGGCTCAATATTGGCCATCGCGCTTGCACAAAGACTCAGCCAGATCCTTGCGGAGGGTATCGGCGCCACAGCGGGTTACTGTACCGAGGCGCTATACCAACGGCGGGCGCGAGCTACGTTGAGCTGATCAGCCCGTCCTTCGCTGCCGGGAGAAGAAGATCGAACAGGTGTTCGCAATCAGATTCGTATTACACTGACGTAACTCAACTCACCAGGCGAAGCATTGTCCACGGATTCGATACTGATCAGGGGTGCCCGCGAGCACAACCTGAGGAACCTCACAGTCGAGCTACCCCGGGGCAAGCTCATCGTCTTCACCGGCATCTCCGGGTCGGGTAAGTCGTCACTGGCGTTCGACACCATCTACGCCGAAGGCCAGCGGCGGTACGTCGAGTCCCTGTCCGCCTACGCCCGCCAGTTCTTGGGTCAGATGGACAAACCGGATGTCGACTTCATCGACGGGTTGTCTCCCGCTATCTCCATCGACCAAAAGACAGCGTCAAGAAACCCCCGGTCAACGGTGGGAACCGTGACCGAGGTCCACGACTATCTCCGTCTTCTCTACGCCCGGATAGGTGTGGCCCACTGTCCCAACGATGGGACACCGGTGGAGCGGCAGACGCCACAACAGATCGTCGACCGCATCCTGGAGCTGGAGGAGGGAACCCGGTTCCAGGTACTGGCCCCGGTGGTGCGCGGTCGGAAAGGCGAGTACGAAACACTTCTCTCCGACCTGGCCAAGCAGGGTTTCGCCCGGGCTCGCATCGACGGGGAGATAAGCGAGCTCACCGAGGAAATCCGTCTCGACCGTTACTACCAGCACACCATCGAGGTAATCGTCGACCGGCTGGTTCGCAAGGAGGGGATGGAGCAGCGACTCACCCAGTCACTGGAGACAGCGCTCTCGCTGGCTGAGGGTGTCGCCGATATCGAGATCGTGGACGGGTCCACCCTCACCTTCTCCCAGCACCTCGCCTGTTCCAAATGCGGCCTCTCCTTCGAAGACCTCCAACCCCGAAACTTCTCGTTCAACAGCCCCTACGGGGCCTGCCCCGAGTGCTCCGGGATCGGCACCCGCTATCAAGTCGATCCTGAGCTGGTCATCGCCGACGCCGACCTGACTCTCGGTGAGGGCGCGATACAAATGTGGTCGTCGAACCGAATGCGCTATTACCACCGGCTCCTCACGGGTCTTGGCGCTGTACTCGGCTTCTCCATGGACACCCCGTGGAAAGACCTCCCTCCGGAAATCCAGGACAAGATCCTCTACGGGACTGGTGACGAGCGGATCACCGTCGAATACGTCAACCGTTTCGGGCGGAAGCGCAGATGGGACGCCACCTTCGAGGGTGCGGTCCCCTTCTTGAATCGGCGTCATGAGTCGGCTGAGTCGGACTCGGCCCGCGAGTACTACCAGGAGTACATGGCCGAGGTCCCCTGTGATGCCTGTGAGGGTGGCCGGCTCAACCCGATCTCTCTGGCGGTCACCATCAACGACCGCAACATCGCCGAGATCTCGGATCTGAGCCTCGCCGACTCCTACGAGTTCTTCGACCGTCTCCAGCTCTCCGAGCGAGACGCCCACATCGCCGAACGCGTCCTCAAAGAGATCAAGGCGCGGATCAGGTTTCTCCTCGACGTCGGTCTCGACTATTTGACCTTGTCGAGGTCGGCGGCGACGCTCGCCGGGGGAGAGGCGCAGCGGATTCGGCTGGCCACACAGATCGGGTCGGGTCTGGTTGGGGTCCTCTACATCCTCGACGAACCCTCCGTCGGTCTGCACCAACGGGACAATCAGCGTCTCATCGAAACCCTGCTCCGACTGCGGGACCTGGGCAACACGCTCATCGTCGTCGAGCACGACGAGGAGACCATACGGGTGGCCGATCACATCGTCGACATCGGCCCCGGTGCCGGTGAGCACGGAGGGGAGGTCGTGGTCGAGGGGACCGTCCAGGATGTGATCGACAACTCGGACTCGCTGACAGGTGACTATCTGGCGGGGAGGCGTCAGATCGAGATGCCACTGATCAGACGACAGGGGAACGGCGGCGTGATCACAGTGCTTGGAGCGACGGAGCACAACCTCCAGGGAATCGACGTGGAATTCCCCCTCGGCGTGTTCACGGCCATCACCGGGGTCTCTGGGTCGGGGAAGTCGACTCTGGTGGAGGAGATCCTGTGGAAGACCCTCGCCGCCAAAGTGAACCGTGCCCGCGTAGTGCCGGGTCGGCACAAGAAGATCGAGGGGATTGACCTGATCGACAAGGCAATCGACATCGACCAGTCGCCGATCGGGAGGACGCCAAGGTCAAACTCGGCCACCTACACCAAGGTGTTCGACCATATACGGGCCCTCTTCTCTCAGACCCAGGAGGCCAGGGCCCGCGGCTACAAACCCGGGCGGTTTTCGTTCAACGTCTCCGGGGGCCGCTGCGAGGCCTGCAAAGGCGACGGGACCATAAAGATCGAGATGCACTTTCTGCCCGACGTCTACGTTCCCTGCGAGGTGGGTGGGGGGAAGAGATACAACCGGGAAACCCTGGAGATCCTCTGGAAGGGTCACAGCGTCTCCGAGGTCCTCGAGATGAGCGTTGAGGAGGCCCTCGGTTTCTTCGAGAACCAGCCGAAGATCGTCCGGGTCCTCCAGACTCTCTACGACGTCGGTCTGGGATACATCAAGCTGGGTCAGCCGGCCACCACCCTCTCTGGCGGCGAGGCGCAGCGGATCAAGTTGGCCTCCGAGTTGGGGAAGCGGTCGACGGGCAAGACCCTCTACATACTGGATGAGCCAACCACCGGCCTCCACTTCGAGGACATCAGAAAGCTCTTGCAGGTCTTGCAGCGTCTCGTCGACGCGGGTAACACGGTGGTGGTCATCGAGCACAATCTCGACGTGGTCAAGTCTGTCGACCACATCATCGATCTCGGCCCCGAGGGTGGCAGCGGGGGAGGTCGGATCGTCGCCCAGGGGACACCGGAGGAGGTCGCGCAGGTGGGGGAGAGTTACACCGGGAAGTTTCTCCGAGAGATGGTGGGCGGCTGATCCAACAAGCCGGCACATCCTCGCGACCGCGACGAAATCGTTGTCTGTTGGTCGCGGGCCGCCATTGAAGACGAGACTATCTGCAGGGCCAATCGATGATTGCCGATACTGCGCTTACCGAACGTGGAGACTGACAGAGGGTGTTCTTCAATTCACTGACGTTTGGGCTCTTCTTGCCCGCTACGATCGTCGCCTATTGGCTGCTGCCTCGCAGCTACCGCCTAACGGCGCTGTTGGTGGCGTCGTACGTCTTCTACTCCTGGTGGGATGTCCGCTTTCTCTCCCTGATCGTGGTATCCACGCTCACCGACTACCTCGTCGGGAGATCTATTCCCAACTCGACCTCTTCTGGACGAAGACGAAGTCTCCTGACCCTGAGCGTCGTCGTTAACATCGGGCTGCTGGCCTTCTTCAAGTATTGGGGCTTCTTCGCCGAATCGGCCGCAAGTCTGCTCGAGGGTCTCGGCCTGCAGCCAAACCTTCCGATGCTGAGGCTGGTCCTCCCTGTCGGGATCTCCTTCTACACCTTCCAAACACTGTCGTACACGATCGACATCTACCGGGGACGAGTTGTCCCGGAGACGAGCATCCTCCGATTTGCCCTCTTCGTGGCCTTCTTCCCCCAACTCGTTGCTGGACCCATTGAGCGAGCGTCGCGGCTGCTTCCGCAACTCCGCACGCTACCTGACTCCCCGTCCCAGATCGCGTGGGGAGCCTCCTTGGCACTGATCGCCAGGGGGCTGTTCCGGAAGGTTGTGATTGCCGATGGGATTGCCCCAATCGTCAATCAGGTGTTTGGCGCCCCTGATCGGTTCAATGCGATCACCATGGTCATGGGTGTTGTCGCCTTCTCCCTGCAGATCTACGGGGACTTCGCCGGGTACACCGACATTGCTAGAGGGACGGCAAAGCTGTTCGGGGTGGAGCTCATGGAGAACTTCCGAGCGCCGTACTTCTCCCGAGGTTTCAGTGAGTTCTGGCGCCGATGGCACATCTCTTTGTCCACCTGGCTGAGGGACTACCTCTATATCCCCCTTGGCGGGAATCGCGGCACCAGACTCGAGACCTATAGAAACCTGATGGTCACCATGCTGCTCGGCGGGTTGTGGCACGGAGCGGGTTGGGGATTTGTCCTGTGGGGCGGTCTGCATGGCCTCTACCTCGCCGGGGAGAAGGCGGCAAACGAATGGAGAGAAGACCCGGTGCGAATCCCGGCCATCATGGTCTTCGCCATTGTCACCCTGACCTGGATCCCTTTCCGTTCACCCACCTTCGCAATCACATGGGAGGTATTCCAGGGCCTGTTCCGATTCGATTCTGGGGACCAGCTCATGTTCGCTCCGGTTGCCCTCGCGATCCTCGGGCTGTTATCGATCGCTATCGACGTTGCAGACATGAAGGGCACCGCCGACCCGATGCAGCGATGGCCAGGGTTCGCCCGGGGATTGGGTTATGGCGCGGCAATGACGGCTGTGTTCCTCTTCGCCTCCCAGGCGGTCGTCCCGTTCATCTACTTCCAATTTTGATAATGAGAACCTGGTCATCCATAGCCGCCGGCTTTGTCGCCGCGATTGTGATTGGCGAGCTAGCCCTCAGTGCGATGGCTCCAGCGATGCCTTCTCCATCGTTGTGGCCGACGGCGGAGATGGAGCTAAAGAGTGCCCAGCTGCGGTCGCTGGATGTGGAGCCGGAACTGGTGATCATCGGGTCGAGCACCAGTCAAGCTGCGATCGATCCCGAATTGCTCTCTGAGGCCACCGGCCTCCGCTGGCCATACAATGCAGCCCTTCCGTTCTCGACGCCCGCCTCGAACCAGGTTTGGCTAGAGGAGGTTGTCTTGGAGAACACATCGCCGAGTCTCGTCATCGTCGGTGTGGTGCCCTGGGCGACCCACGACGACAGCACGCTCCTCCGAGCCGTCATGCATGAGGCTGCCAGCTCCCGAAACTCGTGGCCCGAGGAGATGTCGACGATGATCCGAAGTCGCGGTGTTCTCGCCGATTGGGATCGCCTCAGTGCTCGAGACCTCCTCCTTGCATCCGGTCTCTGGACCTCGCTGGGCCACTTCACGGGGTACTACGACAGGAGGCTATCGAATCCGGACGAGTGGTCACCGCCATCACGTGCACCACTGTTGGATCCAGTTGACGAGAAAGCCCTGAAGGGAATGGTTGACACCGCCATGAGCAAAGGCGCCCGTACTGTCCTCCTGGTCGAACCCGCCTGTTGCCACGATGGAGAAGGTGAAGGCAACGAGCGATATCTCGGCTGGCTCCAGTCGAGAGCCGAGGCATGGGACGTGGAACTGTGGGACACATACTCCGAAGCTTGGTCCGCGGACCTGTTCGCAGATAGCGCTCACCTCAACCGACGTGGCACCGAGCTGTACACCAAACACGTCGCCCAACTGATAACGAATCAGGTCATGGAGGTTTCCAGTGACAGTCATTGAACTGCGATTTCAAGCTTCTTCGGTTCTTGAGGCAACTGGTACCAACCGGACTGACGAGCGATGGCCGATCATCGATCCCAGGTGAAGACGGCGCCCAGTCCGCGACTTGAAGTGTGGCTGGTTGGGATCGTGCTCGCCGCAGTCGCACTTCTGTATAGATATGCATGGATTCCTGATTCATGGCAGGAGGTTCTCCACCACGCTGAGGTTTCAGGAGGACTCGCTCTCGGCCGAGTGGGGAGGTGGTTCTCGGCATGGGCCGCTGGTGACGGCCAGGCTTTCGCTGTCATTGCGGCTGATCCACTCGGATTGGATGAGGGCTGGCGCCTGGCCGAGCCTGCTTATCGATATGGACGTGCCGGGTTTGGCTGGCTCGCCTGGGTCGCAAGTTTGGGACAGGAAGAGTGGGTTCCCTATGGCTTGGCAATCGTGGGTCTCGCCACGACCGTAGCCTCCTTCCTGTTGGCAGCCAGGCTGCGATCGCACTTGGGGGTAAGGGCTTGGCTGATCGCTTTCAATCCTGCAGTGGTGATCGCGCTGGCGGGCGACACTGCCGAGGGGCTTGGAGCTCTTGCATTGGCATGGGCACTTGCCAGTGGTCGATGGTGGGCGTCTGCGGCACTGGGGGTCATACGTCCGACCTTCCTAGTGGCACTGGTGGGGCGGTGGCGATGTCTTCTCTGGGGGCTCGGCACCGCCGTGACATTCGGAGTGCTCTGGATTCTCCGCTTCGGCTTCGAGCCCACCCAGTACGGTGGTCGTCTCGGGCTTCCGTCCGCCGGATACATCGAGCAACCCTCTCTGATGACTGTTGGGTTTGCGTTCTTCGCCCTCCTTACACTGGTGTTGGGCCTGAGGCACCGGGACTGGGGTTGGGTAGCCTCGGCTCTACTGGTTCTCTGCTTTCGTGGCGATGTCCTGGGGGCAGCGCACAACGGTTTGCGAGCGGTCGGGATGCTGTTCGTCCTATGGGCGTTTGGTCCGCGATACTCGCCTCAGCGCGCAAGGACTGCAGCGCCTCCGGCGGAGACCACAACTCCAGTTGAGGCTTATGTGGCTGGCGACACGAGTTAACTGACTCCCAATGGTTGACGATCATCCAATCGAGATGGATTCTGCCCGCGCACCCCGCCGCGAGATCTGGTTGGTCGTGGTAGCCGTGCTCGCAATTGCCACTATCTATCGATACGCCTGGATCCCCGGCCCATGGCAAGACGGCCTCCTCTTCGCTGAGGATGTCTGGCGGCTGCCGGTGGCCCAGGTGGGGAAGTGGTTCTCCGCCTGGACGATAGGGGACGGTCAGGCCTTCGCGGTCATCGCCGCTGACCCTCTCGGGCTGGACCAAGGTTGGGAGTTGAGTCAACCCGCGTTCCGCTATTGGCGGGCCGGCTTCGGTTGGCTGGCCTGGGTCGCCAGCTTGGGGCAGGACCGATGGGTCCCCTACGGGATGGCCATCGTCGGGGCTGCAGCCATTGCCGCAGCCTTCCTGCTGGCCGTCCGTCTTCGCCCCCGACTGGGAAGATCGGCATGGCTGATCGTGCTCAACCCGGCCATCTTCATCGCGTTCGCCGGAGACACTGCGGAGGCCCTCGCGGTCCTGGCCCTCGCCTATACGCTGGCCACCGGTCGATGGTGGGCCTCGGCTGCCTTGGGGGTAATCCGGCCCAGCTTCTTGATAGCACTGGTCGGTCGTTGGCGAACGTTGCTTTGGGGAGCACTGGCCGCGGTCGCACTGGGTCTGCTTTGGGTCCTGAGGTTCGGCCTGGATATGGGCCAATACGGAGGAAACTTCACCCTTCCCTATGTCGGGTACATGAATGCGCCCTCCGTACAATCGATCGGTTTGGCAATTCTCGCCACGACGACCCTCGTAGTGGGTCTGCGCCGGCGAGACTGGAGTTGGGTCGCCTCCCCACTGCTGGTTCTCTGTTTCAGTGAGTTCCTTGTGGCAGACCCGGCAAACGGCTGGCGGGCTGCAGGAATGCTGTTCGTCCTCTGGGCCTTCGGCCCTGGATTCTCGGCGATTTCCGTTGACTCCGTGGAGCCCAGATCTGTATGGGTCCCGGCCTGAAGTGCACAATTGGCAACTGGCTGAGCGGATTTGCAGCACACATGTGGCGTGACCCATATGAGCGCAGGCAGCTGACGGACACGGCATTCAGGGGTGGCTTGGCCGTGGCCCTCTACATCGTGTTTCCCGCCTTCAGTGACGTCCACCGGCTTTGGGAGCGTGCTGCCGGTTTGAATCGCAGCTGGCCGCAAGGAGCTTTCGAATATCCGCCGATCTCAGCCCTCTATTTCCAACCTCTCTCCTTGCTGCCATCCTCCAGGTGGGCGGTGGCCATCAATGGCTTGCTCATGGTGGCGGCCGCCATCGGCGTTACGTGGTTGCTCATTCGCATGGCCGGATCCACGTTTGATGGCGTCGATGTGCGAATGTGGGTGGCTTCGCCTGCGCTACTCTTGCTCCTTCCCATCAACTGGGACGTTCTCGTTGTGCTCGTGTCAGTGCTCGGCGTCGTGGCCCTGTACAAATCGAGAACAGCTGTTTCCGGCCTATGGCATGGCGTGGGTACCGCGCTCAAGGTCTTCCCAGGTGCGGTCGTGCTGCCGGCACTCCCGCTCGTCGAGGGCTGGCGGAGACGTGTCGTTTTCCTAGCCTCCGGTTTTACCGTCCTTGCTTTGTCGTACATCGGCTATATGGCTATTGATCCGGGTGGGTGGCGATTCCACCTCGACTTCGCCTCCACTAGAACGGACACCGAGTCGACGATTTGGGGTCTTCTCGATGGCCTGCTTCGCCTGTTGGGCGATGGCCTTTCGATCGGCGCGATCAATATCATGTCGACGGTTTCGATAGTCGTGGCCTTGCTCCTGCTTACCGTTTGGGTGGCAAAGGCGAGGCCGACGGTCGCCGAGGTTGCGGTCTTGGCACTCACCGTGTTGTTGATCCTGAACAAGACTTTCAAGCCACAGTATGTGCTCTGGGTTCTGCCCTTCTATGCGTGGCTCGGGGTCAACAAGCTGAAGGTGCGATCTGTCGAGACGGCTGCAATTGTTGCCTTCGTTGTGGTGTATTTCGACGTGCCCCGGTGGATCAATCCCGTCGAAACGGTGATCCGCGTAACGCTGCTGATCGTTCTCGCCGCCGCCATCATCAAGAGTCGCGCGGGACAGTCGACTATTCGGACGTCCGGACTTCTGCGCTCTTAGCGACAAGACCGGACTCCTTTTCAGTACGTCGGGCCTCGGCCCAGACGATCAAAATCAGAATCGGCGCGAACACTCGAGCAGCATTGTTGCCCAAGTCCCAGACCCAATTGGAAGAAATAACACCGAGCAGCGACCAGCCAAGGATCGGCCAGCGCAGCCAACTTCTGACCAGCAACGAGTAGACCAGGCCTACCGCTACCGATGCCAGGGCGAAGATCAGATAGAGGAGCTCAGAAGGTTCGAAAGTCCCCCATACATCAGAAGCTTCGATGATCCCCATGAAGGGCATACCCAGATTGCCCCGGCTCGAGAAGCCCTCACCTATGGTGAACGTCAGCCACGTCATCCAGATGGTCAAAGTCGCTAGCGCGACGAGAAGAAGCCTCCAGCGCTGATGGTCACGGGAGATCGCCAGGCCTCCCGGCGTTGTCAAATAGGAGTCCTTGGCCAGAACCGACAACGCAAAGGCGGCCACTGCGCCACGACGACCGACGACAAGCCAGTACAGACCGCCCAGCATCAAGGCCAGCGCCACGACGTCCGAGGTGAGCAACCTGACCGACAGCCACACACCCGGATTGAAGAGCACGGCCACGGCAAACCAGTCGGAGCGTCCAAATCGAGCCGCAACCGCGCCAGTGAGCCCCGTGGCGGCTGCGGCCGACAGAACACTCAACACGATCATCCCAGCGAGCAACGCCTCCCCGTCGAGAAGACCCAGCAGCGAGGCCACGGCCGGATAGAGAATCCGCCGGTAGCGGTAAGCGCCGTGATCGAGCAGCTCGGGAACTTCATCTCCCATCAAGTCGAGGGCGATCGCATAGGAGATCTGGCCATCATGGCCCCCGTGAGGTACCACCGGGATATCACCGAGTTCGTCCTCGATGACCGGTCTCAGCGCGCTGTCCTCTCCGACCTGGAGGAGCCCGGCGTACCCTCCCACCGCATTGGCTTGGGCCACAACCAGGAGCCCGGCGGCGAACCCGCCGATGAGGCTCCACTTCCAGAAGGCGGTTGTCGCACTCACTACTCGGTCAGTATTCCATCGGTACGCCGCGGCATCGCTCAACTGCCTTCGGAATCTGACGATGTACTCTCAAGGCATTCTGGAGGATCGA
>CAZSOF010000065.1:0-6759 GCA_964607685.1 uncultured Acidimicrobiaceae bacterium
GGGTCGGGAAAGGTTCCGGTCACCGGTGGCCAGGGTAGAGACCGGGTACGGATAGCACCCCTGACCACACCCACCGCACTTCTCGGCCACTCTCAGTGATCAAGAACCTCTGGTTCTGGCTATGTCGGGACCTCCACCATCTCACCAGAGCTCAGGTCGAGGACGAACTCCTTGCTGCTCTTCGAGTCGGCGATGAAGTTGGCAAACTGCGCCCCCTTTTCACGGACGATCCACCATGCGTAATCATCCGATCCCGTCGAGGAGAGTGCGTGTCTGGCGGCCCGGGTCGCGTTGACTGCCTCCATCTCCTCGGCGAAAACGCCGAGCACCGTCTCCCGCGGCTCCGGCTCGGCGCGCAACTCGATGAACTGCACCGCCTCGAACATGTCGTTCCTCCACTCCGGATCATCGATGACCTCACGCTCAGTGAGGTGGTTCTCTAGTCTCGATTCGGTGAGTGCTGTCCACACCTTCTGGGGCGAGATCGCGGTCGGGATCAGTGGTGTCGTCGGGCTCTGGGGTGTGCTCATGACGCGTCGGGAAACCCTCCCCAAGCTCTTCTACTGGGCTGTGGGGCTCGCCATCGTCAGTCTCCTGGTCCAGGTGACGCTGGGGGTCCTGGCCATGTCCGTGGAGAACATGGACCCCGGGAACCAGCACGTCTTCTACGGGGTGGTCGTGGTCGTTACGTTTGCCTTGGCCTACATCTATCGAGCCCAGTTCAGGAAACGACCCGCGCTGTACTACGGACTGCTTCTACTGTTCACGATGGGTCTAGGCATACGAGGGATCATGACCTTTGGACAGAGCTTCTGATGCTCCTCGAAGACAAGAGACTGCTCATCACCGGTGTCCTCACCGACGACTCCATCGCATGGCACTCGGCGCGTGTGGCCCAAGAGGAGGGTGCCGAGATCGTGTGCACCGGTTTCGGTCGTGGGCTCCGACTGACCCAGCGCTCGGTGCAACGTCTTCCCCAGCGGTGCGACGTGCTGGAGATGGACATAAACGATCCGGGGCAGGTCGAGTCGGTGGTCGACGAACTCGACTCCAGGTGGGGCAAAGTGGACGGAGCACTCCATGCCATAGCCTTCGCCCCCGATGATGCCCTGGGTGGCAACTTCCTCAACACCCCGATGGAGTCGGCTCAAACGGCCTTCAGCGTCTCCGCGTTCTCCTACAAGACACTCGCCGTCGCCCTGCTCCCACTGATGCAGAAGGCGGGTGGCGGGTCCTTGGTGGCGATGGACTTCGACAACACTCAGGCATGGCCGGCCTACGACTGGATGGGAGTGGCCAAGTCCGCGTTGCAGAGTGTCACTCGATACCTCGCTCGTGACCTGGGCCGCCACGGGGTGCGGGTCAACGCGGTGTCTGCGGGGCCCTTGAGCACTGTCGCCGCCAAGTCGATCCCCGGGTTCGACAAGTTCGACGAAGTCTGGGGGAAACGCTCCCCGCTGGCCTGGGACACCGCCAACCCGGACCCGGTGGCACGGATGGTGTGTGTCCTGCTCAGTGATTGGGCACCGATGACCTCGGGGGAGATCGTCCACGTCGACGGTGGGTTCCACGCAGTCGCGGCCGGAGTCGACTCCGACTAGGACCCCGCCGGGCTCTCAGGCCTGCGCCGGCATGGTGGCGGCCGCGGGGAGCTCGAGCACGAACGTGGCGCCACCACCCTCGGTTGCCTCCACCCGGACCGTCCCCTGCATCACCTCGGTCAAGCTCTTGACTATGGACAGGCCGAGACCGGTGCCGCCTCTGGAACGGGTGTCAGACTGATCGAGCTGGGTGAAACGCTCGAAGATCGTCTCCCGGGCAGCGTCCGGGATCCCGGGACCGTGGTCGACGACGGCGACCATAACCCGCTGACCCTTCTGCCACGCATATAGCTCCACGGGGGAGTCGGGAGCGTATTTCGCCGCATTCTCCACCAGGTTGATCAGGATGCGGGCGAAGTGGTCGCGGTCGGCATTGACAGCGAGGTTCTCCGGCTCCACCGTCATCGAAGGCTCGAGGGACACCACCCGGTTGATCTCGTCGAATATGTCCTTGACCTCCACGGTCTCGGGGTGGACCGGGATCGCCCCGCGATCGATCCTCGACACGACGAGAAGGTCCTCGATCAGGCGTTGCAGACGGCCGGCCTGACGACGGGCGCTGATCAACAATTGCTGTGAGGTGGGCTCCGCGGGGGCGAGCTCGGGACGGTTCACGGTGTCCAGCGAGCCGATGATCGAGGTCAGCGGGCTGCGCAGCTCGTGGCTGACGGTGGAGACGAAATCGGTCTTCATCTGGGCTACCTCCTCGAGACGTCGCGTCATCTCGGCTTGCGCCTCGTAACGCCCGATCTGGGACAACACCAGACCGGCGGGTGCCGACAATGACCCCAGCTGCTCGAGTTGGTCCTCGGTGAAGTCCCCCTCGTAGGGATCCCCGACGACGATGGCACCCACACGCATGGACTCCACCTTGAGCGGGGCCACCAGGGCCTGTTTCAGCCCGAGATCCTTGAGGAGGATGTGGGATTCCGTCTCCTCGTCGACCCTTCTCACGTATATCGGCTTTGCGGCCCGGTAGGTCTGGGCGACCACGCTGGGTGCGTTGATCTCCACCGAGATCGGATCGGTGTCCAGCGGATAGCCGTTGACCCAGATCGGGCTCATCACCTCCAACCGTTGCATCTCGCCGTCGTGGAGCAATACCACGCCCACCTGGGCGTCGAGGTATTTGCAGATCGTTCCCACCAGGTGAGGCACTATCTCGGCCAGTGACTCGGCTCGGGCCAGGGTGGCGCTCACGGCGTAGAGGCGCTCGAAATCGAGCCGCTGCTCTTCCAACATCGCTTCCTTGCTGAAGGAGGTCATGGCTTCCTTCTCGAATTCGAATCCGACCAGTGCCGTGGCCGCGGCCACCACGACCACGACGACCACCGGGGCCAGCACGTCGGCGATCACGTTGGCCTCGCCGAGAGAGAAGGCCAGGAAGCCGATCGATATCCCGATGATCACGGTGATGAAGGCATGAGCCCACCAGGCCAGCAGGAGGCCCGACACTGCGGCAATGCCGAACAGGATTGGCTCCGTCGTGGCGTTCAGGTCCGGGATCACGGCCAGGGCGGTGATCCCCAGGATCATGGCCAGCAACCAGGCGGCCGCGGCCCAAGGTGCGGCCCAGCTCCTCATCAGCCTGTCCCACCGAGTGGCGGTGGCGACGATGAGGAGAGCGGCCAGACCGGCCATGGGGAGGAAGAACCTGGGCTGGGTGAACAGTTGAGTCCCATCGGGTAGCGGGCTGCGCACCGCCTGGTAGCCGATGATGATCATCACCACCCAGGCGACGGCTGAGGCTCGTCGCAGAAGTGACGAGCGAAAACGAGCCATCGACTCGTGCACGCTGACGTTGATGCTCTCGCTAGTCATGGGAATCGGGCCTTACAGAAGTATTGTCGGCGTGTCTCCCGGTCTTATCGAGGGTTGTTATTGGTTCTGCGCTCATTTCTTGACGGCGCGCTCTTCGCCGAGGTGTACGGCTCGGGCCCACCAAGCGTCCTCGCACTTCATGGCTGGGGACGACGTGGGATCGACTTTGCAGCAGCTCTCGAAGGGCTTCCTGCGCTCGCCCCGGACCTCCCTGGCTTTGGTGCCTCGCCCACGCCCGACGAGGTGATCGGCGCAGACGCTTATGCCGACATCGTGGCAGGAGTCCTCGATTCCTTCGATAGGCCCCCAGTCCTGGTCGGACACTCTTTTGGTGGCCGGATAGCGGTGTGTCTTGCTGCGAAACGTCCCGAGATGATCGGCGGTCTGGTGCTGACCGGTGTCCCACTCCTGCGTCTGGGGCCGGTGCCGCGTACCCCGGCGGCATATCGCCTCGCCCGCTGGTTGAACCACATCGGGGCCCTCTCCGACCAGCGAATGGAGCGTCTGAAGCGGAGTCGGGGATCGGTCGACTATCGGGCGGCGAGTGGTGTCATGCGAGACATCCTGGTCAAGGTGATCCATGAGACCTACGAGGAGCAACTTCGGCGGATAACCGACCCCGTACACCTTCTCTGGGGTGCCGATGACGCCGAAGTACCGGTACGGGTCGCCGAGATGGCCCTGGAGCTGCTGGAGGACGCCACTCTCGAGGTGGTTCCCGGTGTGGGTCACCATCTACCAACACAAGCTCCTTCCGCCCTGCAATCGGCGGTCAAGAGCGCTCTGAGATGACCTGGCTCCTCGTTGCCGCCTGTGTGACAGGGTCTGTGCCGGCGGGTCTTCGCTGGCTTCGGGTGGCACAACGTGAGCACTACCTCCCGTCCGAGGTATCTCGCTTTGCCCGCCGTTGGTGGGTCAGCTCCATGGTGAACGTCGCCCTCCTCGTGATGGCCTCGGTGGGTGCGGTGGGAGCGGTCTTCGACGCGCGCTGGGGGGTCCTGGTGGCCGTTGCTCAGATCGGGCCCATCGGGCTGTCGATCAAGGGGGTCAGCTCACCTTTGTCGTGGACGCCGCGCCTGAAGCGGCTGGCCGCTTTGACCGGGACGACACTCGGCATCGGATATGTGGTGGGGGCCCTTATCGACCGGCCCTTGATCGTCGTCGTCCCTCTCTTGCTGCTGCCCCCACTCATCGACTTGGCACTCTGGCTGCTGGGCCCTCTCGAGAGGCGCCTCGGCAGCCGGTGGGTGAAGAAGGCGGCCGCCAAGCTCGATGCGGTTGGCGCAAGGGTGGTCGCCATCACCGGTTCCTACGGCAAGACCACCACCAAGAACTATGCGGCCCACCTCCTCTCCGGTTTCAAGCGGGTGGTGGCCAGCCCGGCGTCGTTCAACAACCGGATGGGTCTGTCGAGGGCCATCAACGAGCACCTGACACCGGACGCCGAGGTCTTCATCGCCGAGATGGGCACCTACGGCGAAGGTGAGATCTCCGAGTTGTGTGAGTGGATTCCCCCCGATGTGGCGGCGATGGTCTCCGTTGGCCCGGTGCACCTCCAGCGGTTCCGCACCTTGGAGAACGTGGTTCGGGCCAAATCCGAGATCCTGGATCGAGCCGAGTTCGGGGTGATCTGTGTGGATCACCCATTGTTGGCCGACCTGGCGAGGGAGCGGGTGTCGTCGATGGACATCATCGAAGTCGCGGCTGGCGACGGCATCATGGTCAACGGGGAATGGGTCATGGACAACCCGGATGGTGTATTCCCGGCCAATCTCGCGGTGGCACTGGGAATTGGGGTGGCGCTGGGTGTGGGGCTCGGTGATCTGGTGAAACGCATATCCGACTTGCCCGTGACCGAACACCGGCAGTCGGTGAGCACCGCCGAGTCGGGCTTCACCATCGTCGACGACACATACAACTCCAATCCGGCGGGGGCCCGGTCGGCATTGGGGGTCCTGGAACGAGTGGGATCGTCGGGGAAGACCGTCGTCATCACCCCGGGCATGGTCGAGCTGGGCCCGGTCCAGGACGTCGAGAATTGGCTCTTTGCCCGAGATGTGGCCTCGAGCGTCGACCATCTCGTGATCGTTGGCAAGACCAACCGCAAAGCGCTCGTCGAGGGCTCCGCCGGCGGCAGGGCTTCGGTTACGGTCGTCGAATCACGGGACGAAGCGGTGGGCTGGGCCCGGGCCAATCTGGGCCCAGGCGATGCGGTCCTCTACGAAAACGATCTTCCAGACCATTATCCATGACGACATGACCACCTCAGCAGTGATATTCGGTGGGCCGTCGGATGAGCACGACATCTCGATCCTCACCGGTCTCCAGGTGACGAGGGCGCTGGCCGGGATTGCCTCGATCTATTGGTCGAAGGCGGGGGAGTGGTATCAGGTCGACCCTGCACTCGAGGCTTCCGACTTCATCGATGGCCCGCCGGCGAAGTCGAAGGAGTTGTCCTACATCGCTTCTCCGGGCCAGGGTCTCATCTTCAAGAGGAAGCCTCTGGGAATCGATGCCGCGCTGATCGCCTGTCATGGGGGCCCCGGTGAGGATGGGACGTTGCAGGGCATGCTCGACCTGGCCGGGATCCGCTACACCGGCCCGGGTCAGGCCGCCTCGGCGCTGGGGATGGACAAGCTGGCGTTCGGCTCCGCCATGGCCGCCGCCGGTCTGCCCACCCTGCCCCGGACGCTGGTGGCCACCGGAGCAGAAGCGCCGCCCGCCTTCGAGGGCCCATACATCGTCAAACCACGTTTCGGTGGGTCGTCGATAGGCATCGAGGTGGCCGATGACTGGACAACCGTGTTGGCGCTCAAGTCATCTTCGCGATTTCTCGACCAGGGGGCGGTGGTCGAGCCGTTCCTGGGCGGTAGCCGTGACCTTCAAGTGGCAGTGCGCACTTACCCCGAGTGGCAGCTCTCGGCGGTGGAGGCTCCGGCCCGGTCGACGGAGGGCATCTACAGCTACGACCAGAAGTACCTGGCCTGGGGTGGTGAGGTGAGTGAGGGTCGGGAGCTGCCGGCCACGCTCGACGAGTCCACCGAGAAGGGAATCCACGACCTGTCGATGCGGGTGACCGAAGTCGCAGGCCTGCGTGGGATCGCCCGCATCGACTTCCTGCACAAGGACGGTGAGCTTTTCGTCAACGAGGTCAACACCATCCCCGGGTCAATGGCCGTCTATCTGTGGGTCGACCCGCCAATCAGCCGCGCCCGGTTGTTCCGAGACATGCTCGACGAGGCTCTGACCCGCCCGACCAGGATGTTCTCGACCGCAGGCAGCGATGGGACGGCGCTGCGGAGTGCGGGGACCATCGCCTCCAAGCTGGGTTAGCTAC
>CAZSOF010000065.1:6859-11454 GCA_964607685.1 uncultured Acidimicrobiaceae bacterium
GATGGGACGGCGCTGCGGAGTGCGGGGACCATCGCCTCCAAGCTGGGTTAGCTACAGGCCGTCAGGGATCGACTGTGCATCTGGGCATGGCGGGCAGGCTCAACTGCACAATCGAATACGGCCGGGCGTGGCTCAACGCCCGGTATTGGCCGTACTAGAGGTGAACTACGGGGCAGGTGAGGGTGCGGGTGATGCCGTCTACCGCCTGGATCTTGGCGACGACGAGCTTGCCCAGTGAGTCGACGTCGTCACTGCTTGCCCGCACGATCACGTCGTAGGGCCCGGTGACGTCGTCGGCACTGTCGACACCGGGGATGTTTCGCACTTCCTCTGCAACGACGGCGGCCTTGCCGACCTCCGTCTGGATCAGGACATACGCCTGGACCAAGTGAGCCTCCTATCGCTCTAGGGCGATGCGACCCTAGTGGATTCGGCTCGGTCCCGACTGGCCAGGTGATCCACCACGTTTCCGGCGTCCATGGGCATGCAGGTCGGCGTCTCTGACCATAGGGTATGGCGCTAGTAGCCGTCCTGACCGAGTCGCACGGAAGTTATGAAGGTGCGTCCTTCCTCGTCGACGGTGTCGAAGATGATGCGTTGCCCTTGACGCAGCGTGCGGAAGGCCGAGCCCCGAAGAGAGCCGGGGCGAAGGAAGACCTCGGAGCGGTCGTCCTCGCGCACGACGATGCCGACTCCGGTCACCGGATCGTAGGTCTTGACGACTCCCTGGTCCACGGCTCAGGCCTTGACCACCTTGCCGGCCCTGATGCACGAGGTGCAGACCCGGGCGCGACGGGTGTTGGAGCCATGCTTGACCCGGACTCTCTGGATGTTGGGAAGCCAGCGTCTGTTGTTTCGCTTGTGGGAGAAGCTGACGGACTTGCCGTAGCTGGGCTCCTTGCCGCAGATCTCGCACCTGTAGGACATGACGGATACTCCTGGAGCGGTCAGTGAATGGACGGGGATCACGCAGACCGTGCCTGATCCTAGCCGGCTGAGCATCCAAGTCCCATTCGGGTTGTAAGTTGTCGCCGTGGCCTCGTTGAGCCGTCTCGCCACCATCGAAGTCGACCAGGTGAAGGGTCTAGGCGGCAAACGCGCCCAGAGGTTGGAGCAGGCCGGGATCCGCACCGTGGCCGATCTGCTGTATCACGCGCCCCGTCGCTACATCGACCGGTCCCAGAAATCGCCGATCGCCGAGGTCCCAATCGGCGAGGAGGTGACGATCATCGGCAATGTGCAGTGGGTCAGGGACCGCAGGCCACGTCGCAACCTCCACATCATCGAGGCTCTCATCGAGGACGACAGCGCCCGGATCAAGGCGGTCTGGTTCAACCAGGGCTATCTGGTCCGGCTCTTGAACAACGCGAGCGAGGTAGCACTCTCCGGTGTGGTGGAGGCCTATCGGGGCTCGTTGCAGATGAAGACACCTGCGGTGGACGTGCTCGCCTCAGACCTGGAGGGTCTGACCGTGGGCAGGGTTGTGCCGGTGCACCCCAGCGTGGGGGGGGTGGGGCCCGGGCACATGAGGAGGGCGATCCACAATGCACTTGGCCGATCCCAGCCCATCGACGACACGTTGCCGACCGAATTCAGGGCGGGCAACGGCCTGATGGCGCGGGACAGGGCATTTGGCTCGCTCCACTTCCCGGAGACGGTTGACGACGTCGTTCCCGCCCGCAGGAGGCTGGTGTACGACGAGCTCTTCCGGCTCGAGTTGTCTCTGGCGCTGCAGAAGCGTCACCAGATGGAGAGCTCGATTGGGATCTCGCATGAGCTCGATGGTGGCTTGGCCGACAGATTCTGCGATGGTCTGCCCTACGAGCTGACACGGGCACAGAGCCGAGCGCTGTCCGAGATCGAGGGCGATCTCCGTGCTCCCCACCCGATGCATCGTCTTCTCCAAGGAGAAGTGGGCTCGGGCAAGACTGTGGTCGCCGTGGCCACACTCCTGCGGGGGATCGAAGGCGGCTGGCAGGGTGCCCTGATGGCACCAACCGAGGTTCTCGCCGAGCAGCACTATCTGGGTGTTCGCGAGCTGCTTGCCGATGCAGGTCTTTCCCCGGGACTGGCCGGCTCCCACCTGGGGATGGACAGTCTCTTCGGCGAGGACGGGCCCGCAGTTCACCTGGCCCTGCTGACCGGGTCCACCGCATCGTCCAACTACGAAGCGGGCATCAGCAGACAACGGCTCACCGACGACATCGCCAGCGGTCAAGTCGATCTGGTGGTGGGGACTCATGCCCTCATTCAGGAGGGCGTGTCCTTCTCCCGTCTCGGAGTGGCTGTGGTCGATGAGCAGCACCGATTTGGCGTGGCGCAACGGGTGCAGCTCAAGGAGAAGGCCGACGTGGCTGAGCCCGACTTGCTGATCATGACCGCCACTCCCATCCCCAGGACCCTGTCGATGACCCTATACGGGGATCTCGATGTGTCGATCATCGATGAGATGCCGCCGGGACGCACACCGGTTGCGACCAGGCTGATCTCCAAGATCGAGGAAGCGACCGCCTGGGAGGTGATCGAGACCGAGGTCGGGGCGGGGCACCAGGCATTCGTGGTTTGCCCGTTGGTCGAGGACAGCCCCAAGGTGGAGGCTGCCTCGGCCACCGCCGAGCATGAGCGACTCGCGGCGTCGATGTCGGGCCTTCGCGTCGGGTTGATCCACGGTCAGCTCCCGTCGGCGGAGAAGGAGCGGGTCATGGCCGATTTTCGAGCTGGCGACCTCGATGTCCTGGTCTCCACCACGGTCATCGAGGTGGGTATCGATGTTCCCAATGCCACGGTGATGGTCATCGAGGACGCACACCGATTCGGGCTGAGCCAACTCCACCAACTGCGAGGCCGTGTCGGCAGGGGGGAGCACCCCGGCGTCTGCCTGCTAGTCGCCGACCCCACCACCACCGAGGGTGAGGAGCGTCTCACCGCCATGGTTGGAACCCATGACGGATTCCGCCTCGCCGAGGAGGATCTGCGGATTCGCGGTCAGGGCACGGTGTTTGGAACCCGGCAGTCGGGGGTCAAAGACCTCAAGCTGGCCGATGTCCTTGCCGACTTCGAGATCCTGACCGCGGCCCGACATGACGCATTCGCCCTGGTAGACGCAGACCCAGTGCTGGCCGACCATCCCGAGTTGCGAGACGAGGTGAGTGCCATGCTGGGTGACGACGTCTCCTGGCTCTTCGTGAGTTGAGATGAGGATCATCGCTGGCAGGGCCCGGGGGAGGAGACTCAAGTCGCCTGCCACCAGCGGCACCAGGCCCGTGACCGACCGGGTCCGAGAGGCCGTCTTCTCCAGTATCGGCAGTTGGGTCGTGGACTCGGCGGTCGCCGATCTCTACGCAGGGTCTGGATCATTCGGGCTGGAGGCCCTGTCCCGTGGCGCCAGCTCCGCGGTCTTCGTCGAGAACGGACGGAAGGCACTGCGGGCACTGCGTATGAACATCGAGACCGTGGGGCTGGGTGGGACCGTGATCGACGGTAGCGTGCAAGACTTCCTCCGCCGCTCCGACGATCGATTCCACCTAGTGTTCATGGATCCCCCGTGGCCACAGCCGAGCGAACAGATGACCTCCGAGCTGCAGGCGCTCGACCCCCTGTTGCTTCCAGGTGGTGAGGTGGTCGTCTCCCGTCGTCACTCGGATCACGTCCCACAGCCACCCGAAACCTGGCGGGTTGCCACCGATAAGCGCTATGGGGATACAAGAATCCTCAGATACGAGAAGGTGGAAGACGAGTGACGACGGCACTGTGCCCGGGGAGCTTTGACCCTCCGACGAACGGTCATGTCGATGTGATCGGCAGGGCCTTGGCCCTATTCGACAGGGTGGTCGTTGCGGTCATCGAGAACCCATCCAAGAGCCCCATGCTCAGCGCCGCCGAGAGGTCGGCATTGCTCACCGAGATCTTCGGTGATGCCATCGAAGTCACGAGCTTCGATGGTCTCCTGGTGGACCATGCGAGGGAGGTGGGTGCCGACACCGTCATCAAGGGTCTACGGACCATCGAGGACTATGAATACGAGAAGCAGATGGCTCAGATGAATCGTCACATGTCGGGGATGGAAACGTTGTTCATGACAACTCGACCCGAGCTCGACTTCATCTCGTCGTCGCTGGTGAAGGAAGTCGCGAGGTTGGGCGGATCGGTGGGCGGTCTGGTCCCCGATGTGGTGGAGAAAGTACTGAAGGAGAAGCTGTCATGAGCCAGGACGCCAAGACAGAACCGGAGGTGATCGTCGACGTCACGGAATCGGCCGACATCACTGCGAGTGCCCCGGAGTTGGACGACATTCTCGACCTCGTGGACGATCTCATCGTCCATCTCCACGAGGCCAAGACCATGCCTCTCTCATCCAATGCCCTCGTCGACCGGGAGTTCTTCCTCTCCCGGCTGGAGACCCTGCGCGCCAGCCTCCCCGATGAACTGAGAGCGGCCCGATGGATGGTCCGGGAGCGGGAGGCATTCATCGCCCGCACCAACGAGAAGGCGCGCGAGATCGTCGGCAGGGCACGCAGCGAGGCCGATGCGCTGGTGGCCGACACCAACATCGTCGCCGAAGCGGTCGAGGAGGCGAACATCCTGGTGCGTCGGGC
>CAZSOF010000066.1:0-1220 GCA_964607685.1 uncultured Acidimicrobiaceae bacterium
ACAGCCGTCGGTGGAGACGCGTCAAGCCGGGCTTGACGTATCTCCAGGGGTCGCTTGCGCCTTTCATGCTCACACACGATTCTTGTCACTCCCGGCCTCTACGGTCGAACCAGAGTTGAAACCATGAGGTCGGAAGAGGAGTACCAGGAAGCACTACGTCTGATCAAGGCGGGATTCAACGACTCCGAAATCGGACGCAAGCTCGGAATCCCTCGCACCACGGTCAGGAGTTGGCGACGCGGCTTGGACGTGTCGAGCGGCGGACGTACCGAGTTCTGGTCCCGACGGCCGGCAGGCTCTTGTTTCCGATGTAGTGGAGGGTGGACCGATGAGGAGGGATATGCCTACCTGCTCGGGGCCTACCTGGGCGATGGCTATCTCTCGCTTTCGCCCAGGGGTGTGTATCGCCTACGTATCACTTGTGACATCAGGTATCCGGACATCGTGAACGAGATCGCGACTCATGTCATCATGGCTCGCGGGAGGGAGTCGGTTGGATTCGTGTTGAGGGAGGGCTGCGTGGATGTCTCTTCTTATTGGAAGCATTGGATTTGTCTCTTCCCCCAGCACGGTCCGGTTCGCAAGCATGAACGGGCTATCGAATTGCTTCCTTGGTAGCAGGTATTGTGGCGGCCCAACGAAGAGCCCTGATCCGAGGCCTGATCCACTCGGACGGTAACCGCCATATCAACCCGATCACTAGGCAACTCTCATCCGGTCCCAGGGGCTATCGCTACCCGCGGTATATGTTCACCAACGCCTCGAGAGACATCCATGCCATCTTCGGTGACGCCCTCGACCTTCTCGGAATCCACTGGACTCAGTCGACGCCCCGAGTCATCTCAGTGGCCCGGAGGGAGGACGTCGCATTGCCTGACACCTTTGTCGGTCCCAAACGCTGACCGATAGACTTCGACGACGCCGCCGGAGTGATGGAACACGGCAGACATGCGGCACTCAAAATGCCGTGCCCTTAGTGGCGTGTGGGTTCGAATCCCACCTCCGGCACCATTCGCATAGCCTCCTGTCATGACACGTCGAGTTCTCCTCCCCGACCGTGTCTTCGACTCTGTCAGCGGGACCATGCTCGACGACCACCAGGTTGTGATCGAGGGCGATCGCATCGCCGCCGTCGAGCCGGGCAGCGACGAAGGCACCCGACTGGAGGGCACGACCATCCTCCCCGGCCTGATCGACGTCCACACCCATCTCGCCTCGCC
>CAZSOF010000066.1:1320-11441 GCA_964607685.1 uncultured Acidimicrobiaceae bacterium
TCCGGAGTCGATCAAATGCGATCCAACGTTCGTCAGATCCTGAGATACGGCGCCGATTTCATAAAGGTCCTGGCTACGGGGGCGGTGCTCACGTCGGGGACCAACCCTGGTGCCCCCGAGCTCACCGAGGACGAGATCAGGGCGGCGGTCGAGACCGCGAGTGAATCGGGCACGCATGTGGCGGCACATGCCCACGGGACCGAAGGCATCAAGAGGGCAGTGCGTGCCGGGGTGAGATCAATCGAGCACGGATCGATGCTTGACGACGAGGCCATCGAGTTGATGTTGGAGCGGGGCACTTACCTGGTGGCCGACCTCTACGACGGCGACTACATCCTCGAGGTGGGACCCGGAATGGGATACACGGCCGAGGTTCTGGCCAAGACAGAGATGACAAACGATGTGCAGCGCCGCGGATTCGGCGCCGCAGTAGCAGCCGGAGTGCGGATTGCGTTTGGCACCGATGCCGCGGTGTACCCCCACGGCGACAACGCCATCCAGTTCGGCTACTACGTGAAGCACGGGCTCACGCCGGCACAGGCGATCCAGTCGGCGACCCGATGGGCCGCCGAGTTGATGGGCCGGGAGGACCGGGTCGGCTCACTTCAGCCCGGTACTCATGCCGATCTGGTGGTTGTCGAGGGCAATCCACTGCAGGACATCGATCTGTTGCGCACCGTGTCCCGAGTGATGAAGGGGGGCGTCTGGGTCACCGAGCCCGGTCGAGCGTGACCGTGATCGTCGTCCCCACGCCGATCTTCGACTCGGCGGTGACCGATCCCCCCATCCGATCCACCAGACCCTTGACGATGGAGAGTCCGAGACCGCTTCCCTCCTTGCGCACCGAGCGTTGGCGGCCGACGAAGTGTCGATCGAAGACATGGGCGAGGTCGCCCTCGTCGATCCCGGATCCGGAGTCCACCACCCCGATCTCGACTCCCGCTTCGCCATCGGCCACCGTCACCGCGACGCTTCCCGCCTCGGGGGTGTGACGAAGGGCGTTCTCCACCAGGTTCTGTGCGATCTGGCCCAGCCGGTCCGGGTCGGTCTCCAGATACACACCATCATCGGCGTCGACCTTCAGCGACACTCCCAGCTCGTCGGCGTGACGCCTGAAGCCCTCCACCACCTCGGTGACGTGAGCACCGACATCGACGCGCTCCAATCGCAGGCTGAACTCGGGCTGTTCCAATCGGGCCAACATCGACAAGTCCTCGATCAAGCGCCCCATCTGCGCACTCTGGACTCCGAGGACCGACCCGATCCTCTTCAGCTCGTCCTTGCCCATCTTGCCCGTCTCCAAAGCCTCTGCATACCCACCGATCGTGGTCAGTGGGGTTCTCAGGTCATGACCCACTCCCAGGATGAACTCTCGCTCCCTCTCCCGAGTCGCCTGCAGCTCGGTCGCCATCTCGTTGAAGGCGGTCGCCACCTCATCCAGCTCCGGGTCTCCCAGGTCGGGGACGCGGGCCCTCATATCGCCACCGGCCACCCGTCGCGAAGCCTCTGCCAGCGGTCCGAGACGATCGGCGAGCTGGGTGGACAACAGCCGGGCCAGCAAGGCGGCCAGGGCCGCGATGCCCAGAACCAATAGCATCAGGCCTCCCATCTGATCACCGAGCCGCACGATGGGAGCCTCACGCGCCAGACCAACCAGGACCGTGATGTCGCGGTTGACGAACTCGACCACGCTGGGTGTCACCACCACCAGCTCCCCGGTGTCGGAGCGGTCGTACTGGGTGAGACCTCGACTCAAAGTCGTGGTGTCGACGTCGACCCGGTCGAACAACGCCGAGTTGGTGCCCACCGACCCGTCACTCCCCAGGGTGGCGAAACCGATCTCCGAGCCCCCTGCGGTTCGTCGGATACGGGCAAACAGTGGACCGAGCTGGTCATCCTCCAACAGACGGAGGATCTCAATCGCCGCCACCGGGCGCACGTTGCGGCCGGCCAGGCCGTTGATGATGGCTACCGCCTCGTCCGACGACTGCTTCATCTCCCGATACGTGGCGTCCACCGCGGCGCGTTGGGAGGCAACCACGGCCCCGACCAGAACCAGGAGACCGGTGACTGTCGCCACTCCGGCAATGGTCCAGAAAAGCCGACGTCTCATTCGCCTGTCTGCCAGATCACGGTCAGCTCGCCAACCGGTAACCCACGCCCCAAACGGTCTCGATCGGGATGCCCTCGATCTTCTTACGGAGTTGTCGAATGTGGACGTCTACGGTCCGTGTCTCGCCGAAATACTCGTATCCCCACACTGCCTCCAGGATCTGGCTCCGGCTCATCGCCAGACCTGCGTTCTCGGCCAGAAACCACAGCAGGTCGAACTCCTTGGCGGTTGGCTCCACGGACTCGGACGACGGCGTTGTCACCGAGCGTCTGCCGCCATCGATCTCGTAGCCCGCGATCTCCAGGATCCGCGGCTTGACCGGTGACTCCTCCGACCGCCTCAGCACCGCTTTGACCCTGGCCAGCAACTCTCGGGGCGAGAACGGCTTGGTGACATAGTCATCGGCACCCATCTCCAGCCCGAGCACCTTGTCGACCTCGGAGTCGCGAGCGGTGAGCATGATCACCGGGGTCTTGGCGAACTCGCGTATCCGGCGACAGGTCTCCACGCCGTCGATGCCGTGGAGATTGAGATCCAACAGGATTGCCGACACCGGCCGAATCCGGAGACGCTCCACTGCTTCCTCGCCGGTGAGGGCGTGGAGAAAGCGGTATCCGTCACGCTCGAAGAAGGAGCGGAGCATGTCGGCGATGGCGTCGTCGTCCTCGACGAGGAGCACGGATCGGGCTGGAGAGGACATCATCCTCCAGTCTGGTCTTGCACTTGTAAAGAAGCGGTGAACTATCCGCGTGTATCGATGGGAAGGTCCTTGACAATCGCGGTCAGCCCACCGACGCCGACCGTGTCCCCCACTTCCACCCCACGACGCACCATCGCCAGGGCCAGACCGTTGGCCGCAGAGGTGATCACCCCCACCTCCTGGTCTCCGGAGGACAGCGTGTCACCGACCACGGCCGCTCCATGGAACTCGATGATCCGGAGATGTCTGGGGACGTTGGCGCCCCTGCTATCGATACGGGCCACCAACTCCTGTCCGAGAAAGCACCCTTTGTTGAAGTCGACACTGGTGGGGACGAGTCCCGATGAATGGGGGATCGTTGTGTCGTCCACATCCACACCCCATCTCGGCTCACCGGCCGACACCCGTGCCCTCTCGTACTCTTGCATGGAACCGATGCGGAGTTGTGGCTCGTCCCCCAGCACCAGATGCCGCGGCACCCCGGGCCAGGAAACGTCATAGCCGTCCCAGTCCCCCATCACCAACCAGATCCCACCCGACTCCTCGGTGATGTCCACGTCGACGCGAATCTTGTAACGGCCCAGGGTGGCGGCCAAGTCTGCTCCTCGACCCTCGTCGGTCACCAGGCCGATCCGGTCGTCTTCCGAGATGACCCACAGGATGAACTCGAGCTTGCCCTGAGGCCCAAGCAGAAGGGCCCGCCTGGCCTCGCCGCTCTCCATGTCGGAGATCTCCTGGCTGATCAGATCGTTGAGAAACCGCACCGAGTCCGTTCCGCTGAACCAGACAACATCCTGTGACTCGGGGGCGAGCCATGCCATGTCAGATGTTTGCGAGGTCACGCAACCAGGGTACGGCGTCGAAGATACCTACGAACCATCGTGATATCGCGTTGAGGTTGCCGGTCACCATCACTATCCCGAACAGGGCCAGGAAGACACCCGATGCGATGTTGATGCCTCTCAGGTAGGGCTTGAGTCGACCGAAGAACTTGAAGAGACCGAGGCCTGCCAGCAAAAAGGGGACTCCGAGCCCGAGCGAGTAGGCAACCAACAACAGGATTCCCTGGACCAGGGTCTCCTGAACGGAGGCGGTGGCCAGGATGACGGTCAGCACCGGACCGATGCAGGGCGTCCATCCGAATGCGAAGGCGGCGCCCATGAGCGGTGGCGCCCACTTCCCCAGTCGCGAGGGGCGCACGTGAACCCTTCTCTCCTGACCGACGGTGGCCAGGAACCCGCGATTGGAGACTGCCATGGCAACTATCAGGATCCCGAACAGGATGATTATCACCCCCGCCACCCTTGTGAACGTCCCGAGGTTTTGACGTAGGAAGACGCCCAACCCGCTCGCTGCCGCACCCAGGGCGGCGAAAACGATGGTGAATCCCAAGACGAACAGCAGGATGACCCGGGTCATGCGACGGGTCGACACTTGCCCCTGCTCGAGTTGTGAGGCCGAGTAGCCGGACATCATCGACAGGTACCCCGGCAACAGCGGAAGGACACAAGGCGAGATGAACGAGACGACTCCGGCGCCGAACGCGATCACGATCTGGACTATGTAGGCGGCATCACTCACGTTGTCGAACATTGCTGTCTTCCGGTGGGAGAGCTGTCCCGATCTTCCCACACACCCGGTTTACCCTCGCTAAATGCGCTCCGCGGTCCGTCGGGCTCTCGAACCCCTCCTCCCGGTGGGCCGGTTCACATCTCGAGACAAGCGGATCGTCTTGATCATCTGGGTGGCTGGTGTGATCCAGGGCTTCGCCCAATCCCAGGCCAGCGCCAGCCTCCCTTTCACGCGGGCCGGGCTGGAGCTTTCCGAGGGCGAGATGAGCCTCTTGCTCGGCCTGGCCCGTCTCGCTGCGTTTGCAGCTCTCCCGCTCGGCTGGGCCGGCGATCACCGCGGCCGGCGTCGTCCGTTCCTGATTGCCATGACCCTGGTCGTTGCCGGCGGGGCATTGGCAGGCCTCAGCTACGAGGCATGGCAGTTCGGGCTGCTGCACGCATTGCTGAGAACAGGGACCGCGGCGGCATCGGCGTTGGCGATCGTCATCCTCGCCGAATCGGTGAGCGTCCCCATCCGCGCCTATGCGATCTCGTTCTTCGGAGCTGCGGTCTCGTTCGGAAGTGGTCTCGCTCTGATGGTGCTTCCTCTGGCCGACGGTGGAGGCGACGCCTGGAGAATTCCTCATCTGCTGATCGGTATCGGGCTGGTGTTGCTGCCCTTCCTCATCAAACGGGTGCCGGAGAGCACCGTCTACCGGCGGGACCCCCAAGGCGGTCATTGGCGGGAGCTGACCTCGGGGGTCTGGGCTCGTCGATTCTGGACCGTGATACTCATCAATCTGCTGTCGGCTGCCTACGGAGCGGTGGGAGCCGCCTTCTCGACGGAGCGACTCATCGCCTACGTGGGCGTGAGCACCGGAAATACGGTGCTCATTCTCTTGGTGGGTGGGACCCTGGGAGGGATCGGTTTCTTCGTCGGTGGTCATTTGTCCGATCGATGGGGACGCCGAGGCACCTCGATCGTCAGCCTGCTACTCACTGTCGTGGGAGGGGTTGCGCTGTACTCATCCACCTCGATACCGGTCATTGTCATCGGGGCCATGGTCTCCGCGTTCGGGACTTTCGCATTCGTACCCTCCGGAGGCTCCCACCGCGCGGAGTTGTTTCCAACGCACCTTCGGGCGAGTGCCAACACCGCAGCCACCAACTCGGGAATGGCGGGATCGGCGCTGGGGCTCATCGCTGGGATCTTTACCATCGACACGCTCGGTCTCTCCAACACGGTCTACGTGCTGGCCGCCGGAGTCGTCATCGCGGCCCTGCTCACCGCGACCCTGGCGGAGACCCGTGGTCAGGACCTCACTGCGGTCTCCAGCGACCTTCGATAGCCGAACACGAACACCATCCCCCGCAGCAAGAGGAACAACCCCAGCGCCCACCAAATGCCGGTGAGGCTGTCCCCAAGAGGCGACCATGCCATGAGGGCGATGGCAGCGGTCGCCCCGGTGGCGGTCGACAGGGCCATGGTGCCGATCGCCAAGAGACCGACGAAGATCCCATCGGATACGAACACGAGGGCAGCCACCGGCTCCCACACCGCGGCCACGCCCGCAGCCTCGACCGCAAGCTCCCCGACCTCTGCCTCGCTCGCAAGGAGAGCCAAGAGATGGCGACCGAGGCCCACGAACAATGCCAGCGCCACTCCGACCAACAATCCCCAGCCGAGTAGACGTCTGGCCAGGGCCTGCAGCACCGTTCTGTCGCCGTGACCAGTCTCATTGGCGATCATGGCCTGGGCCGCCACCTCGAGAGCGTCGGCGAGCATGGCGGACAGGAAGAAGAGCTGGGCCACCAACTGGTGTGCGGCGATCTCTGTAGGGCCCAGGCGGGTCGCGGTGGAGGCGGCAAAGGTGAAGGCCGCCAGCAGGAATGCGGTGCGGATCATCAGCAGGCCACCGTTGCGACCAAGTGTCATGAGGACGGGCAGACTCTCCGCCAGCCGCCGGGGCCGTTTCGCCATGTCTCGCGACCGGATCAGGCTGAGGAACCACACGGCTCCCACCCACTGGGCGAAGACCGTTGCCCACGCCGCCCCAGTCAAGCCGAAGCCCAAGCCGAAGATGAGCAGCGGGTCGAGGGCGAGATTCAGGCCGTTGACCCCGAGGGCGACCACGAACGGCGTTCGGGTGTCCCTGTGCCCCCGGAAGGCTCCGTGCCCGGCAGTCACCAACAAGACGGCCACGGTGGCAAGACCGCGGATTCGCAGATAGCCGACAGCGTCCGCCGCCACCACGCCCTCGGCTCCCATGAGGTCGACCAATCCCGGTGCAAGGATCTCTATCAGCAGTGTCATCACGATTCCCAGGGACACGGCCAACAACACAGCCGTGCCCACGTATTGACGGGCATCTTCGATCTCACCCTTCCCCAAAGCCTTGGCGACCAGCGGGGTGGTAACGAACGCCAGGAAGTTGAAGGCGAAGAAGGCCAGGGTGAGGATCGCGGCGTCCACTCCCAGCGCGGCGAGATCGGTGGTGCCGAGACGGGCGACGAAAGCTGTGTCCGCAAGCGTCAAGAGGGGATCGATTGCCAGGGCGCCGAGGGCGGGGAACGCCAGCCCGAGTATCTCTCTGTCGGTTGAGCTGAGCCGGTTGGTCACCTCGGCTTCTCGGCGAATCGAAAACGGTCCGGCCACTCGCAGAGGTCGAACATCTCACAATTCCCACAGTCGGGACGCCGCGCGTCGCAGGTGTCCCGCCCAAACTGGATGTAGCGCATGGATATCCCGGACCATTGGCTCTTGGGGTAGAGGGCTTTGAGATCGCTTTCGATCTTGGCCGGGTCGGTCTCGCTGGTCAGCCCCAGTCGGCCTGTGACTCTCTTCACGTGGGTGTCGACGGCAATCGCCGGGACGTCCCAGACCTCTGCCAGGACTACCGATGCTGTCTTGCGGCCGACGCCCCGGAGCTTCACGAGTTTGTCTAGGTCGGCGGGCACCTCTCCGTCGTACAAGTCCTCGACGTCCTGAGCCATGCGGATGATCGATTTGGTCTTCTGCCGGTAGAAACCCGTGGAGAAGACGATCTGCTCCACCTCGTCGGGATCTGCCTCTGCCAGATCCGAGGGGGTCGGGTAACGCTCGAACAGGACCGGTGCCACCTTGTTGACGTTCTCGTCGGTGGTCTGTGCCGAGAGCACCGTCACCACCAGGAGTTGCCAGGCGTCGATGTAATCGAGGGCTGTCCCGATGTTCGGATACCTGGCGCGAAGTCGGTTGAGGATGACGCGCGCCTTTCCCCGCTCTGCAGAACTCGGTACCGATCCGTCGGCCTTGGATCCTGGCATTCGGGGCAGGCTATCGGGCCGATATAGGCTTCCGGATCAGGTGTCAACAGCCAGGGAGAATCGCGCCGTCTTCGCCCTCATCGGGGCGTCTTTCCTTTTTGGGGCGACCTTCGTGGTGGTGAAGGCTGCCATGGAGACCATCGAGCCTCTGAGCTTCATCGCATGGCGATTCACGCTCGGAGCCGGGGTTCTCGCCACCTTTGCCATTCCCCGGGGACGGAAGATCTGGTGGCATGGTCTTCTGGCCGGGATGGCTCTCTTTGCCGGCTACGGACTGCAGACGGGCGGGCTGGTGTTCACATCTGCCAGCAATTCGGCATTGATCACGGGCCTCTACATAGTGATCACCCCGTTCCTGGCCGCCGTTTTCAGCCGTCGGCCGCCGAGCCCATGGGTGGTGGCCGCAGCTGCCGTTGCCTTTGCTGGCGTGGTCCTGCTCACCGGAATCGACGGTTTGAGCCTGGAGACCGGCGACCTGCTGACGATTGGTTGTGCTCTCGCCTTCGCTCTGCACATCGTCGTCCTCGCCCGGTACGCGCATCAGCACCCGGTGGTCCCGTTCACCACGGTTCAATTGGTGGTCACCGCAGCGCTGGCCTTCGTCGGCGCCTGGGCAGCCGAGTCGGGAGTCACCATCCCCGATCGCAATGTTTGGGGAGCGATCGCCCTCACCGGGATCGGAGTCAGCGCCGGTGCCTATCTCCTTCAGATCTGGGCGCAGACAGTGGTGGGCCCCGCCACGACGGCTGTGGTCCTGGCGGCCGAGTCGGCGTTCGGCGTGGCCACGGCATGGGTAGTCCTGGGCGAGCGTCTGACGCTAGGCGGCTGGATAGGTGCATTGCTCATCGTGGGGGCGATCTACCTGGTGATCACCAAACAACGCGACGAGACCTCACGAGAGGCGGAGGCGGTCACTCCCGCTCATTGAGTCACCTGATACGAGTCGTCCCGCAAACGTCGAGCCAGTCTCATCAGGAGCCGTATACCGAGCACTGTCAGAAACAGGGCGAGGGTCAGGATGATGACCAACTCCGCTCCGGTGGAGTATGGCTTGTCACATGCCTCCAAGCCGCCGGGACAGAGGCCAAAGCCGGTACCACCGTCCAGCAGGTCGATCAGCACCAGGATGGGCACGGTGCCGATGGCGACGGCGGCAATCATGAGCACGAAGGCGGCGAGTCTCACCATGAAAACGGCCACAACGTCTACAAGGTAGACAGCATCCGGCGGGAATCTGACGAATACACCAGCTGCTGGGTACTCGTCGCTCACACCCGGTCGTAGGTCACGAAGGCGAAGCCCTGATGGGAACGACGGGAGGTCTCCTGCCATTGGGACCAGTCGACGGTCGGGAACCAGGTGTCGCCTTCGGGCTCGGCGTCGACCTCGGTCAGTTCGATCCGGTCGGCCGTTCTCAGCGCGGTGCGGTACACCTCGGCGCCTCCGATCACGAAGACGTCCTCTCCTCGAGAGGAGGCGATCGCCATTGCGTCCTCGAACGAGCCGGCAATCGTCACCCCGTCGTAGGTCTGGTCGGGACGACGGGTCAGAACGATGTTGGTCCGGCCTGCCAGCGGCCGGCCTATCGACTCGAACGTCCCCCTGCCCATCACCACGGGGTGGCCCATGGTGAGCTGCTTGAAGCGCGACAGGTCTTCGGGAATCCGCCAGGGGAGATGACCGCCGACGCCGATCACGCCGTTGCGCCCTACGGCGGCAACGATGACAGTGCGCATCAGACGGCGATTGGGGCGCGAATCAAGGGGTGCGGGTCGTAACCCACGACCTCGACGTCCTCGATTTCGAAGGAGTCGAGAGCTCGTCGCTCCGGATTGAGCCGCAGGACGGGGAGGGGCCGGGTCTCTCGTTGCAGTTGCAGACGTGCCTGTTCGATGTGATTGAGATACAGATGGGCGTCTCCCAGCGTGTGAACGAAGTCACCGACCTCCAGGTCGACCACCTGAGCGACCATATGGGTGAGCAGGGCGTATGAGGCGATATTGAAGGGCACACCGAGAAAGGTGTCGGCCGAGCGCTGATAGAGCTGACAGCTCAGCTTGCCCTTCGCGACGTAGAACTGGAACAGCGTGTGGCAGGGCGGCAGAGCCATTTCGTCGACGTCGGCCACGTTCCAGGCGCTGACTATGTGACGGCGCGAGTCCGGTTGCTCTCTGATGGCGTCGACCACCCGGGCAATCTGATCGATACAGGCGCCGTCCGGCGTTGGCCAGGAGCGCCATTGATAGCCGTACACCGGGCCCAGCTCACCGTGCTCGTCGGCCCATTCGTCCCAGATACTCACCCCCCGATCCTGCAACCAACCCACGTTGGTCGAGCCACGAAGGAACCAGAACAGCTCGGCTACGACGGAGCGCAGATGGACCTTCTTCGTGGTCACGACCGGGAAGCCATCCGACAGGTCGAACCGCATCTGGTGGCCAAACACGGACAG
>CAZSOF010000067.1:0-7971 GCA_964607685.1 uncultured Acidimicrobiaceae bacterium
TGTTTCAACATCCGCTTCTACCCGGCGAACCATCAGGCGATGGCGATGGTGAAGGCAGGTGAGATAGGCGAGCCCCGATTCATCACAGGCTCTTATCACCAGGACTGGCTTCTCCTCGAGACCGACTGGAACTGGCGTCTCCAGCCGGAGGAGGCGGGACAGTTGCGGGCGGTGGCCGACATCGGGTCCCATTGGCTCGATCTGACCCGGTTCATCTCGGGCCTTTCGGTCGTCGAGGTCATGGCCGACCTTCATACCCTGGTGCCGATCCGACGCCACCCCGCCGGCCCGGTGGAGACGTTCGCCGCTGTGGCAGAAGACGAGGAGCTCGTCGAGGAGAAGATGAGCAGCGACGACGCCGCCGGCATTCTCCTTCGTTTCGAGGACGGTGCCCGGGGTGCGGTCACCATCTCCCAGGTCTCCGCTGGGCAGAAGAACTCGCTTCGCTACGAGATAGCTGGCAGTGGGGCGGCGCTGCGCTGGTTCTCCGCTCGGCCCGACGACCTCTTCATCGGTCATCGGGGGCGTCCCAACGAGATTCTCAGCCGCGACCCCGGCCTCTACGCAGAAGAGGCGGCGCGCCTGATCGCCTACCCTGGTGGACACGTGGAAGGGTTCCCCGACACCTTTCGGGCACTGTTCTCCCAGGTTTATGAGGACGTGGCCAAAGGCTCCCCGGCCGACAGCCCTTCCTACCCGACATTCGCCGACGGTCATGACGCGGTCCTGGTGACCGACGCCGTCGCCAACAGTCACCAAGAGCAACGGTGGACAACCGTGCAACGATGAGGAGGTACCAGTGAAGCTAGGGCTACTGACCGCACCCTTTCCCGAGACCCCGCTGGACGAGGTGGCACAGTGGACGTCGGACAACGGGTTCGAGACCATCGAGATAGCCTGCTGGCCCGCCTCGAGCGATGACACCAGGCGGTATGCCGGCACGAGCCATATCGATGTCGACGGGATATCAGATCAACAGGCATCCGAGATCGTGGGAGGCATGACCGAGAAAGGCCTCGAGATCTCCGGGCTGGGCTACTACCCCAATCCGCTTCACCCCGACGATGCGCACGCGCGAATGGTCATCGACCACTTGAAGAAGGTGATCATCGCCGCCGGGAAGATGAACGTTCCGGTGGTCAACACCTTCATTGGCGCCGACGCCTCGCTGACCCAGGACGAGAATTGGGAGAAGGCAACGACGGTGTGGCCGGAGATCATCTCGGCCGCCGAAGACCACGGCGTCAGGATGGCAATCGAGAATTGTCCGATGATCTTCTCCAAGGACGAGTGGCCATCGGGGCACAACCTGGCCTACAACCCCAGGATCTGGCGTCGCATGTTCGAGGAGTTCGGGGAGACGATCGGTCTCAACTTCGACCCATCCCATCTGATTTGGCTAATGATCGACATCGAGAGCGCCATCTACGAGTTCGGCGAGCGCTTCTATCACTTCCAGGCCAAGGACGTGATGATCGACTACGAGGGCCTCTACGAGCACGGGACGTTGTCGTCGGGGATCGGCTGGCAGATCCCACGACTTCCCGGGCTGGGTCATGTCGATTGGGGAACCGTGTTCTCCGCCCTGCACCGAGTGGGGTACGGCGGAGCCCTCATCATCGAGCACGAGGACCGCGATTTCGAGAAGACGGACGATTTGGTGAAGCGAGGCTTCCTCCTCGCCCGGGACGTTCTCCAGCCCTACGTCCACTGACATGGCCGACAGCATCGGGTCCTTCGACGTCGTCGTCGTGGGCTCTGGTGCCGCCGGTTCCAGCGCCGCAATCGGAGCTTCCCGTACCGGTGCCCGCACCCTGCTCATCGAGAAGCTCCCGTTCCTTGGTGGCAACTCGACGGCAGTCCTCGACACCTTCTACGGCTTCTACACGCCCGGGGAGTCTCCGCAGAAGGTCGTAGGGGGCATCGGCGACGATGTAGTCGCAGGTCTACGGGAGCTGGGGCCCGTCGTGATGCGCCCCAACACGTACGGGGCGGGTACCGGCGTCACCTATCTCGCCGAGCATCTCAAGGTCGTCTGGGAGTCGCTGGTGACGAGCATGGGGGCTCGTGTGCTGTTACATGCGTTCCTCCAGGACGCCAAGGTCGATGATGGGCGGATCTCGAGTCTGGTCGTCGCCACCAAGGCCGGGCTGCGGTCGGTTCAGGCAAGGGTGGTGGTCGATGCCACCGGAGATGCGGACGTCTCCCATCACGCCGGGTTCTCCTACGAGCTGGCCGGCGAGATCGACCCGGCCCAGACACTCACCACGACCTTCCGCATGGCGAATGTCGACCTCGAACTTCGACGTACGATCAGCAAGGACGAGCTGCACCGCCTCATGGAGGAGGCAGCGACGTCGGGGGACTATGACCTGCCCCGTCGTGAGGGGAGTGATCACATCACGCCGATCGATGGGATGACAGCGACCGTGATGACCCGGCTCGACCATGTCGGGATGGTCGACGGCAAGCTGGTCAACGCCACCGATCCGGATGTGCTCAGCCTTGCTGAGATGGCGGGTCGACGTCAAGCGCTGGAATACGCCAGATTCCTGGTCGACCGGGTCCCCGGCTATGAAAATGCCTCACTGATTGCGCTGAGCAGCCAGATCGGGATGCGGGAGACGAGGCGGGTGTACGGCGACTACCGGGTCACGCGAGACGACGTGCTCTCTGCCCGCCAGTTCGAGGATCAGATCGGGCTGTGTGGCGCTCCCATAGAGGATCATTCTCCGGGTACCGACACCAGATGGGAGTATCAGCCGGAAGGCCGGGCCGTGGGGATCCCGTTGCGGAGCCTCATTCCGATCGACGGTGTCAATGTCCTGACGCCTGGGAGGTGTTTTTCGGCCACTCACGATGCTCAAGCCTCGATTCGGTCGATGGCCCAGTGCATGGCCATGGGGCATGCGGCTGGCGCTGCAGCCGGTCTGGCCGCCGCCGGCGACGGCCGGGTACGAGAAGTGCCATTCGCCAAGATCATCGACCGTCTCTGCTTCGAGGGGGCCATCGTTGAGCAGGGTGCCGGTTGACCGGTTTCATCCGGACTCTCGGGGGCGATATCGAGGCAACTGAGGCTGGCCCGGTCTTCACTCACGAACACCTGATAATCGATTCGCCTCTCGTGGCCGAGACGATGCCACACATCCATCTCCACTCCGTCGAGGACGCAATCTCCGAAGTCGGGCTGTGCGTGGCCGCCGGCGTCCGGATGATGGTGGACGCGATGCCCGCCGGGTCGGGTCGTGATCCACGGAAGCTGGCCGAAGTCAGTATCAGATCGGGCATGAGGATCGTGGCCACGACCGGGCTCCATACCTCGAAGTTCTACGACGACGTGGATTGGGCACGGAACGAACCGGCCGATCTATTGGCCGAGAGATTCATCGCCGACATAGAGGAGGGCATTGACGCCCACGACTATCGAGGCGACGTCGTGGAAAGAGTGGAGGTTCGGGCAGGTGTGATCAAGGTCGCTTCCCTCACTGCGGTGTTGACAGGACGCGATCGGGAGATGTTCGAGGCAGCAGCCGTTGCCCATCGGCGAACCGGTGCGCCGATCCTCACTCACGTCGAGGGCGGCGAAGGTGGCATGACCCAGATCGAGGAGCTCACGAGGCTCGGCGTGAAAACGGATCGCATAGCAATCTCCCACACAGACAAGGTCAAGGACCTCGGCTACCACCGAGAGTTGCTCTCCAGCGGCGTTCGGCTCAGTTATGACCAGGGGCTGCGCGATCCGGAGGCGACCGCCCGGCTTGTCAATCAGATGGCGGGCGAGGGGTTCGAGCGCCAGATCATGCTGGGCACCGACGGAGCACGTCGGAGTCTGTGGTCGAGTCTCGGTGGGTCGCCCGGTCTGGCGCACCTGTACACCGGTCTGAAGGGCCTGATCGAGGCATCGCCTGAGATTCTGTTCGTGGACAACCCCGGGCGTTGGCTGACCCTCACTCCCGAGGAGTCATCTGGGTGACCTACATCGCCGAATGGGCTTCTAGCCGGCAGCAGATTCGTCTGCGTAGACGACCAAATTGGGATGGCGTCTGAGAAAGGTGGCGGGCACATCAGAGCCGATGGGGCCCTCGAGTGTTCGGTGCAGGATTCCGCGTTTGTGGGCGCCGGTGACCAGCAGCCAGATCTCACGGGCCTCGAGGAGAGGTCGCAAGCCCAGGGTCACACCCCAAGTCGGTGGCTCTGTCGCCCCGTAACCCGTCGCCTGCTCCCTGGTTGTCCTCGCCAGCTCCACGACCCGGGTTGGTGAGTCCACTCTCGAACCGGGTTCATTCATGCCGATGTGTCCGTTTGGCCCGAGGCCGACGAGGGCGAGATCGAGGCCACCGTCATCGACGAGTGCCTCATATCGGGCAGGCTCCGGTGGGTCCACTGGGGGCAGGTGCAGCTTGGGACGCTCCCGGACCATCCGGAGGAGATGCCGCTCGATCATCGATTGACATCGACCCGGATCATTCTCGGGCAGGCCACCGAATTCGTCGAGGAGGAAGACGGTCAGCCCACCAAAGTCGACGATCTCGGCGATGGTGGAGTAGAGACGGACGACGGTGTCTCCAGTGGGCAAGCAGATACGGGCGTCTGGAGTCCTCGCCACGAAAGAGGCGAACCGTTCGGCGACACGCCGGGGCCAATCTCCGTCGGGTATGACCTCCAGCTTCGGGCTCAACCCTGCGTAACGAGGTCGAACACCTCTCCGGTGTCCTTGTTGCTCAGCATCAGTTTGCGCCGGCCGTCCGGGAGAATCTCCTCTTTGACGATCGCATGCCCCTCGTGGGTGGAGACGGCCTTCGTGATCCGTGGCGTGCTGCCACCCCGCCACTCCACATCGACCGGTTCCCATTGTCTGGACTCCGCGGACTTGTAGGCGGCGTCCATGATGGTGTTGACCACGTACCCATCGTAGAAAGTCTCACGCGGCTCTCGTCCCTCGTCGATCGAGTCGAACATGTCGGTGAACATGTCGACATAGCCCAACTCGGCGACCTCGTCTCCGACGGGGAAAAGCCAGCCCTCGGAGGACTCCAACTTCTCTGCGACATAGCCATTTCCGCCACCCGAGGTGTACATCTCATAACCCGTGCGCAGGAAGTGGTTGAGCCAGATCGTGCCTTCGGTCCCCGCAACCTCGTCCCGAAGGTCCATGCCGCCACGAAAAGTCCAACTCACCTCGAACTGGCCCAGGGCGCCCGACTCGAACTTGATGAGCGCCACGGCATTGTCCTCCGCCTTGATCGGGTGAACGAGGGTGTCGGCCCAAGCCATCACCTCGATGGGCCGGTTGTCCTTTCCGACGAAGCCGCGGATGATCTCTATGCAGTGACAGCCAAGGTCCACTATGGCGCCGCCCCCGGCCTTGTCCTTGTCCCAGAACCAGGCGCTGTGTGGCCCCGGATGGGTCTCCCGGGACCTCACCCAGGTGACATCGCCGATGCTGCCACTGTCCACCGCGGCCATCGCCTTGAGGGCCTTCGGCGTGTAGGCGAGGTCCTCCAAATACCCGGCGAACACACCGGCCGACTCCACTTTGTCCAGTATCCGTCTTGCTTCCTCGCCGTTGCGCGCTAAGGGCTTGGTGCACAGGACCGGCTTACCCGCGCCCGCAGCAGCCGTTATGACTTCCTCGTGAAGGAAGTTTGGCAGGCCCACTACGACCGTGTCCACGGTGTCGTGGTTGATGGCCTCTATCACCGAGGTCGTGTGGTGCGGTATGTCCCACCGTTCCGCGAAAGCCTCACCCCGCTCCTCCGAGCGCGAGTAGCAGACCGTCACCCGGTCCCGGCCACGCTGGGAGTGGAGCGTCATCGTGTAGAACTCCCCGATCAGCCCGGTGCCCAACATTGCGACGTTATGAGAGCTCACGGCCCACCTCCTCGACTTGTCTATACAACCTATCAGCCTGCAACGGACGGGATCATGCGGAGAACACCTCTTTCCCGTCGACCAGCGTCCGTACGACCCTGTATTCGGTGTCGAGGATGGTGATGTCGGCCACCGAACCCGGCTCGAGAGGCCCGACACCTTGGAGCCCGGCCAGTCGGGCGGGCGTGGTGGAAGTCGCCTGGGAGGCGCTGGCGACCGAGAGCCCGAGCGACACCAGATTCCTGAAGGCACCGTCCATGGTGAGAATGCTGCCGGCAATCGTGCCGTCGGGGAGGCGGGGTGCTCCGTCGATGATCTCGACCTTGGCGTCCCCAAGGACGGTTCGGCCGCTCGCAGCGTTGATGGCGGCCGTACCGTCGGTGATGGCCACGAGACGGCGGCCGGCGCAACGGACGGCGATCTGAGCGGCTTCAGCCGAGAGATGGACGCCATCGAATATGACGCTGAGATAGACATCGTCCCGGCTGAGGGCCACCCCGATCATCCCGGGCCCGCGATGGTTGAAGGGTCCCATGGCGTTGAAAAGGTGGGTGAACACCTTGGCTCCTCGATCCACGGCTTCATGCGTCAGGTTGCTGGTGGCAACCGAATGACCCAAGGAAACGACCACACCGGCCTCGATGAGGAGGTCGATCGCCTCCAACCCTCCGGCCAACTCGGGGGCCAGCGTGATGTGTGACACCGGCCCCGATTCGACGAGTTGCCTGATGAGGTCGGGCGTCGGTTCGATGAGGGCGTCGCTTCGGTGTGCCCCTGGCCGGGACGGAGAGAGAAAGGGTCCCTCGAGATGGAAGCCGAGGACCCTGGCGCCGGACTCCATCGACCCGGGGTGGTGCCCCAGCGCCTCGATCATATCTTCGATCGGCATTGACATCAGGGTGGGGTGGTAGGCCGTGACTCCGGTTGACGTGAGCTGCCGGGCGATGCGGCGGTGGTCCTCGACGGTGGCCTCGACGAAGTCGACGCCTCCATGCCCGTGCACGTGCAGGTCGACGAACCCGGGGACCGCCATACCCGAGCCGTCGGCTCCGCTGATACCCACCGCCTGGACTCGGCCGTCGACCACCTCCACGTCACCGGGTACCACCTGGTCGCCGACGACGGCCTCGGCGACGCCTAGGTGCACCTGGCTGATCTCCTTTGCGTCACGCGGTCATCGTAGGCACTGTGTTTCTTGGTCTCCATCGGCGCTCGAATGGGTGAAACCTGGCTGACGGCGTGGCCTAGTTTGTCCGGTCATGCGTGGCTAGAGGTCGGGGTTCGGGGTCGGCGCCGGAGTGGCAGCCGTTGCCCCGATCATCGCCTTGGTGGTGGTTGTTGTGGCGCAGATCACGACGGAGACAGGGGACATGAGGAAGGGCGCGTTCTCTTGGCTGTTCGCGTTGGCGGGGCTGTGCTTCGTAGTCTGCTATATGGGCCTGCTGGCCGTCCACTCGCCCGATCCAGGAGGTTGGGTGTTGGTGGGGAGTTGGTGGATTGCTCTGGCGTTCTGCGGGGTGGCCGGGGCGTTCCTTGCCATTGGCGTTGGGGGAGCTCTGGGCATCGACGAGGAGTCGGCGGGTTTTCTGGCGTGGCTACCGGTGATAGCCATGGCGTTTGGCATCATCAGCATGACGCCTGCGCTGGTGGTCACTGCTGTCGGTGCGAGGAGACGAGCGGTTCTCCCAGTCTGGGGAACGGTTGCCCTATGGGTTGAAGCACCCCTGCTGCCCCTTCTCCTGGTCTACGGAGGCTTGTTCGAAGACACGGTGGAGACGATTGGCAGTTCGGTGATCCTTGGGATGATGGCGCTCGCCTGGGTTGTCATCGGACGATCGATCAGGACTGCTCAGATGCGGCTCCCGGCCCCTGCAATCCGCGCATGACAGGTTCTCGGCTCCAGTAGCCGGCGGGTTCGACATCCGTTCGGCCCGGACTGCAATCGGCGGCCTGGAATCGCCAATGGACATTGGTGTTTCGTCCAAAGCATGACCCAATTGGGCGCCGCGGGGCGACCTTCCCGGGATCCGGTCGCGTCTATGTGAGGGCCCGCCTCCTCTCCGGCACCAATCACAACATCGGTCGGCCCCTCAGCGGTCT
>CAZSOF010000067.1:8071-11155 GCA_964607685.1 uncultured Acidimicrobiaceae bacterium
CTCATGCTGGCTCTGGGGGTGGTGAGCCTGTTCGTGGTCTATCGCATGGACAGCCAGGTCGACCGGCTCTCCACACTTGTCGACCAGCGGGACCGCGCCCAGGAGATGCTCTACAGCATCACCTCTCAGTCGCACTTCCGGACGATGGCACTGCTCACCGGAGAACCAGTGTGGGATGAGAAGATCATCGCCGCCAAGGATGACTTCACGGCGCTTCTCGCCGAAACCGAATCGAGCGCTCTATCCGATCGTGGCGGCTTCTTCGACGACCTCACCGCGATCGATGAGCGCTACGCCGTTGCAGGACAGCGAGTCGAGGCGTTCCAAGCTGCGGGGGACATCGACGGTGCGTTGCAGGTTCACGTCCAATCGGAGCATGAGATCAGTCATGAGCTGGAGGACTTGCTCAACGAATTCATCCGCGACACTGAAGCCGGGGCGACAACCGAAATCGAGAGCTTCGGAGGATTCCGCGGGTTCCTCACCGTGGCTCTCGCCATCTTCTCCGCAATGAGCCTCGTTGGCGCGGTAGCAGTCGGTGCCGTCATCTCTGGACGGTCATTCTTCCCGTCAGGAGGATCGACGGTGCTCTCGACACGCTGGCCAGCGGAGATTTCACCACTCGGATCGAGGTGCCGAACCGAGATGAGTTCGGGAAGCTGTCCGAGAACGTGAATCGAGCCAGCGAGCAACTGGAAGTCCTCTACGGCAGGCTGGAGACCGTCAACCGAGATCTCCAGGCACAAGTGGACGAGCAGGTGGCCATGCTGGAGAAGACCTCGACTCTTCGACGCTACCTGTCACCCCAGATCGCCGAGTCCATAGTGACCCGGGGAGCCGAGCTTGGGGCGACCCGTCGGGACGAGCTCTCCATCGTGTTCGTCGACATCCGGGGCTTCACCGCCCTCTCCGAGCAATCTGAGCCGGAGGAGGTTGCGGCCAGCCTGAATGGCTTCCTCACCGCCATGACCGAGATCGTCTTCGAGTTCGGGGGAACCCTCGACAAATACGTGGGAGACGCCATCATGGTGTTCTTCAACGACCCCCTCCCCCAGGACGACCACGCGGAGCGAGCCGTTCTGATGGCGCTGAAGATGCGGGTGGTGCTCGATGAGCTGTGCCGCCGGCTCAGCCGCGCGGCCCTGGGTGAGATAACGGCCGGAATCGGGATCTCCACCGGATACGTCACCGTGGGCAACTTCGGCTCTCCAAACCGGATGGAATACACGGTGATCGGCAACCATGTGAACCTCGCGTCCCGGCTCGCCGACGAAGCGGCACCCGGTGAGATCCTCGTCTCGGAAAGGACCCTGGCGTTATTGCCGGACGATCTGGTCATTGCGGAGCCTGCCGGGGAGCGAACCCTCAAGGGCGTGAGCCGGCCCATCAGGCTGTTCAGCATCACCGACGTTTCCGACCCGGTCGGGGTCAGCCAGCCCTCTGACATCTGACGGTTTCCCGATACTCGGACGTCAACGAACGGACCCCCGATGATCCACTCCTCCGGCCGATCGGAGCCATCCAGCTAGCTTTGTGTCATGGTTGCCCAGCAGCCCCTGGAGATGATCATGCTGCGCCAGCTAGCGAGCTATCTGGCGATTGCGATTTGGATGATGGATGCCGAAGGCAACCTGGTCTTCTACAACGAGCCTGCCGAACGGCTGCTCGGAGTCGAGTTCGACGCAGTGGGCCCGATCCGTGCCGAGCAGGTGGGCGAGGTCTTCGAGGTTTGCGACGAAGAGGGCAATCCGCTGTCCCATTCTGATGTTCCCATCGTGCGCGCCTTGACCGACCGCGCGCCGTACCACAGGAAGGTGCGCATCCGGGGCCTGGATGGCGTGTGGAGGAGCATCGAAGCATCTGCCATCCCGCTCGAGGGACAGGGCGCGCGCTTTCTCGGGGCGTTCGCCACGTTCTGGGAGGCGGAGGGTTGATTGCCCGTCTCTGGGGCACTCGAGGCTCCATTGCCTGTGCGGGACCGCAGACAGTCGCCTACGGGGGCGACACCGCCTGTGTCGAAGTGCGCACCTCGGACGGCGGTCTCATCGCACTCGACGCCGGCAGCGGCATCCGGGCTCTCGGCGCCGCCACCCGCATAGAAGGTCGAGTCGACGTACTTCTCACGCACCTGCACATGGACCATGTGCAGGGGCTTCCTTTCCTGGGGCCATTTCTTGATCCCCGATATGAGATCCACGTTTGGGGACCGGGGTCCACCACTCAATCTCTCAAGGACCGTCTGGCTCGCTACCTGTCGCCTCCGCTGTTCCCCGTGCGGGTCAGGGACCTTCCGCACGTCGAGTTTCACGACGTCTCGCCCGGGAGCTTCATGCTCGGGTCCGTCAAGGTGACTACCGACCTGATCTGTCATCCCGGGTCCACTGTCGGTTATCGCCTCGAGGAGTCGAGCCGCGTCATCACCTATATGCCCGACCACGAGCCTGCGCTGGGTCGCTCATCGATCTCGAAGCGAGGCGATTGGGTGTCTGGGTATGCCCTGGCTCGGGGCGCCGATGTGCTCATCCACGATTCTCAGTACACCGACGAGGAATACGAGGCGAAGCCAGGTTGGGGTCACACCTCCCACTCCCAGCTCCTCGACTTTGCGGCCCTTTGTGAGGTGGGCTCCGTCGTTACCTTTCATCACGACCCCTCCCACGATGACGGAATGCTGGACGACGTCCACGACGAGTTGATTCGCCGTGCCGATGGCTTTCAGCTGATACCGGGTACGGCCGGGCTGACCGTGACCTAGACGAGGAGTCTTTGGGACCGAAGCAGTCCCTGCCGACATGCTTGCGGGAGGCAAGATCCCACTGGCCGGCGTATGCGTCCGCCTCTGAGTCCTCAGGCCCAGTCAGGCCGAGGCTTCGCGCTCCGATACAGCCGCATGAACCTCTTGCGCAAGTCAACGGCGGTTTCTGTGGAAGACGTCCTCTATGAGGCTGAGGTCGCGTTGGCTGATCCCGGAGTGCGTCGCTCCCGGACTCATCTCGAAGAGCTGCTGCATCCCCACTTCTCCGAGATCGGGAGCTCGGGCGAGAAATACGACCGGGAGGGAATGATCGAGCTGATGGCGACTGT
>CAZSOF010000068.1:0-3395 GCA_964607685.1 uncultured Acidimicrobiaceae bacterium
GCTCCGAAGGCTGCCACTCCGGCATCGAGCATCTGGTTGGTAGCCACGACCTCACGAATCCGCTCCTCGTCCTGGTTGTAGATCCCTTCGAACCACCCATACCACAACTCGCGGAGGATCTCCTCAGCCTCTTCGGCCGTAGTCACCACGTGTGACTCGACCGCAGTGGTGGCATGGACCACGGCCGTGGTGGTGGTTGTGTCAGCGGAGCGCCCAGTGGTGGTCGTGACCAACGCCTCGGTGGTGACTGGGTCATCGGCGGACGCCTTCGGCCAAAGCAGAACCACTCCCGTGGCAACACCTGCAACGACCAGGGCGGTGATCACTTTTCTGATCACATAGGCGAACCTACGGCATCGACCACTCCCAGTGAAGAGCTACGAGTCGGGCCGCGAAAACCTGTCTTGTCAGGATCTGTACAGTGCGCAACTCCAGGAGGTGAAGAATGGAGAACGAGATAGAAGTCTCGGAACGGCACATCTTTCGCACGGTGTTGAGACTGGCGTTGTTCCTCGGCTTGGTCTATGTGGCCGGGCGGTTCGTCGCTCAGAAGAAGGCCGAATACGCCGACCTCACCGAATCGCAGGTAAGGGACAAGCTGGTCCAGACGATCGGTTCCCGTGTCGGCGAGGACACCGCCAGCGAGATCGCCGACCAGGTGATCCCCAAGCTCAAAGAGAAGGGTTTGATCAAGGCCGATCCGGCGGATATGGCGACCGAAGCGGCGGCGGAAGTTGCCGACAAGGCCAAAGAGGCCGCCGATCAGGTGAGCGAGGCCGTGGATTCGGTTGTGAGCGACTGAACCCATTCATCCAATCGCTCAGGGTTGTTGGCGACCACTCTGCGTGTAGGGTGTCAGGTTGTCCCGAGGAGCGCATTGACCTATCAGGCAGAACAAAAGCGGGGTTCGAGTCGCATCATGACCGTGCTGGTGGTGATAACCATCGCCATAGTGGCATGGTGGGCGTCGACGGGTGGGTTCGACGAGATCGCGGTCACTGAATCCCCCACAGTGACGATCGACGGGTAAACCTCAGGTAGTTCGCCCCGTATACGGGGTTAACTGCCTCGAGAAAAGGTCTTCGCGCAAAGACAGGCTCACGGAGGCACTCGCCTCCAGACGGGTAATTGCCCCCCAGCCCCTTTCGCTCAGCGGTCGTACGTCCCCATCAGCTGGGCTGTGCCCAGAACGCGTCCCGACATAGCGCCGCGCACGGTCTCCGAGTCCACACCCTCGGGCAGGCCGAGCAGGCCGTCGATTGCGTACACGGTGAAGAAGTAACGGTGGTTCTCACCCACAGGTGGACAAGGACCTCCGTATCCGCCCACGTGCCAGCTGTTGACCGCCTCGACACCGATCTGACCCGAGTCACGGGCGATGTCGTGCGAGCCCGGCCCCGCTTCGATATCGAATTCGACCCAGTGGTCCCATGTGCCAGCCGGTGCGTCCGGGTCGTCCACTATGAGCACGATGGAGATCGTTCCCTCAGGGAGTCCGACGATCTTCAGCTCGGGGTTGATATCCAATCCATCACAGGTGAACTCGGCTGGAATCCTCTCTCCTTCGTTGAATGTCGGTGAGGTGATAGCCAGGTCGGGGGGCTCGGTGCTCGTCGTCGACACGGGTGCTGTTGTCGTTGTGCTGGAGGTCGTCGTGCTGGAGGTCGTCGTGCTGGAGGTCGTCGACGCTAGCTCGGCTTGCGTTGTCTCCTCGCCTACGTCGGTCGGGGAACAGGCGACCACCAGGAGTGCAATGATGGCGAGAAGACGCCTCATCGCCGGGAAGTTATGCACGGTGTCGATTTAGGCGGAGTTCGATCGTCACATTTGAATGAGTCGGGCGAGCTCCGACCCGAGGACAAAGGAGATGTCATGTCAGCCAATCCGATCGTGCACTGGGAGCTCATGGGAGCCGATGGTGACGCTCAGAAGAAGTTCTATTCGGCGATCTTCGATTGGAGTTTCAACTCACCGGAGGGCTTCGAGAACTATCACATGACCGAAGGCGACGACATGGGCATCAACGGCGCTGTGGGACAGGGAAGTGAACAGATGCCGACCTATCAGGCGATATATGTGTCTGTAGATGACATCAACGCCAAGCTGGCCGAGATCGAGGCCAATGGTGGCTCCACCGCGGTCCCGCGCACCGAGATACCCGACGTGGTGACCTTCGCTCTCTTCAACGACCCGGCGGGCAATCTGGTCGGTCTGGTGGAAGACAGCGGGCAGGGCTCCTAGCCAATCCCGTGAAAGTTGGTACGCGTCACGCGTGACCAACCCTCACCGAACCGTGGCCGATTAGGTTCGGGCTGTGATTCGGACCGAGCCCCAGAGCGAGCCGGTAGACCCGCTCGACTTGCAGTTCGGCTACCCACGCGGCCATGCGGATCGACCCTGGGTCATGGCCAACTTCGTCACCACGGTGGACGGCGCCACCGCGGTGAACGGCAGTTCGACGGCCATCAACGACGAGGACGACATGGCGATGTTCCGCGCCATCCGTGCGGTCGCCGACTTCATCGTTGTCGGGGCAGGGACGGTCCGGGCCGAGACATACGGTCCCGTCGTTCTCGACGAATCTCGCCGGCAACGTCGTCTAGAGGCCGGTCTGGAAGCGACACCCCACCTGGTGATCATCTCCGGATCCATGAATCTCGACCCCGGTGCCAGGGTGTTTTCCGATCCCGAACATCGGGCGACCGTGCTCACCGGTGACGACGGCCCCGCTCCACGCTTTGCCGATCTATCGGAGGTGGCCGACGTGGTGAGACTGGGGGATCTGAGCGCATTGGGGATCGTTCATTACCTAAGGATGGCGAAGGTGGTGTTGTGCGAAGGCGGGCCGAACCTCATGGGTCAATTCGTCTCTGCCGATCTCGTGGACGAGTTGGCTTGGACGGTGGCCCCGCTACTGGCCTCTGGTGACTCTCCACGCATGGCCCACGGTGCAAACGCCGATCCACCTGTCGAGATGCGTCTCGACCGGGTGTTGTACGGTGAGCGCTCGCTCTTCTTGCGCTACGTACGATCCTGAACCGGCTGTGGACGTGCGAGTTTGGCCCATACCGGTGTGAGCAGCCGGGTGGCTGTCATACGAGGCCCTTCAGGTCTATCTCGCAGGAGGGGTGGCGCAGTTTGGCTAGGCCACGGGCCTCTATCTGACGCACCCGCTCGCGGGTGGCGTTGATCACCTTGCCCACGTCGGACAGGGTCCACGGCTCGTCCCCGTCCAGACCGAAGCGGAGCCACAGGACCTGTTGCTCCTCGTGGTCGAGGAAGGCGAGGGCCTCGATCAACCGGTCGCGGCGCCACGCCGACGCCGCCCGGTCCTCGGGGTCGATCGCCTCGGCATCCTCGACGAAGTCCTGCAACGAGGCGTCGCCATCCTCACC
>CAZSOF010000068.1:3495-11022 GCA_964607685.1 uncultured Acidimicrobiaceae bacterium
AATCCCTTGCGCCAGTCGAACTTCTCCACAGCCCGGATCAGACCCAGGTTGCCTTCCTGGATCAGGTCGAGGAGATCGAGGCCACGTCCGGTGTATCGCTTGGCGATGGATATGACCAACCGCAGGTTGCAGCGGATGAAGGTCATCTTGGCCTCTTCGCCGGCTGCCACCGCTCGCATGAGCTTGATTCGCTCGGTGCGGGTGAAGTCGCCGCTGTCCAACATGGCAAGGGCCTTCTTGCCCTGTTCCATGGCGCGGGCGAGGTGCACCTCGTCTTCGGCGGTCAGGAGTTCGTGTTCGGATACTTCGTCGAGGTAAAGACCTACTGTGTCGGAGGGGCTGGCGCCACGCTCGGGTCTCGGTTGTCTGGCCTTGATGGCCTTACCCACAGCAGCCTCCTAACAACCCCTGTGGAAAACCTAACGACCCTGGGTGAATCTGGCAACTGGAACATTCGCTACCGCATTACCCCAGGTATCCTGCGAAAACCGTGACCCGCCGAACTCAGTTTCGTTTGCTGGTTGCGCTCACCATCGTATGGCTCGCCTGGGCCGGGTGGACTCTGCTCGGTCGATCCCACCCATATCAGCTCCGGGTTCTCGACGATCTCGGTGCTCCGGTCGCCTCGGCGATCGTCGACGTCGAGGGATCACAGGTCGGCACTTCAGGCCGTGACGGCAGGATCGATATGGTCTGGAATCGCTCCAGTAAGGTCCTGGAGGTCAGCGCACCCGGCCATGTGCCTCAGATGCTGACGCTTGCCGATCGTCCTGAGGATCAATTCGACGTGGTGCTGAAGGCTCGGGTGCTGCGAGGACGGGTGGTCGATGCCGAGGGCAACGCCGTCGAGAGCGCAACTGTCACCGCCGGCTCGGCCCAGGCAACCTCGGACGAGGACGGCTACTTCCAGATCAGGGGGGCCGAAGAGGGTGCCGTGGAGGTGAATCGCCCGGCCTGGCTCCCGGTGTCATTCATCTGGGACGGTGGCACCGGGGACACCGTTGTCGAGCTTCATCCGTTCATCGCCCGGGCCGTCCACATCACCGGCGAGTCGGTACGGGACGGATTGAGCGATTTCATCCAGATGGCGATGGACACCGAGCTCAACGCCTTGATGATCGATCTCAAGGATGAGACGGGGCTCGTCTGGTACAACACACAGAGCCCCATCGCCCAAGAGGTGGGCGCCGATTTCAACGCCTACGACCTTTCCACCACCGTCACCAGCGCTCACAACGCGGATCTCTATGTCATCGGCAGACTCGTTCTCTTCAACGACCCGGTGGCCTCCATCCGGAAGCCCGAGATCGCGGTGTGGGACTCGTCCATCGACGCCCCATACAGTGCCAACGGCCAGTACTTCCTCGACCCAACCGATACCGTGACGCGTCAGTACGCCATGGAGCTCGCGGTCGAGTCATGTAGCGCCGGCGTCGATGAGATCCAGTTCGACTATGTGCGGTTTCCCGACGAGCGAAGTGACTCGGCGGTTTTCGACGGGGGTATCAGCCCCGACGTCCGCCTGTCGACGATCAGCGGCTTTCTCACCGAGGCCGTGGCCACCCTGCGGCCGCTGGGATGTGCGGTGGCCGCCGACATCTTCGGCTACCTGACCACCGCACCCGACGACGGTGGCATCGGGCAACGCTGGGAGGACGTCGCCCAGATCGTCGACGTGGTGTCGCCCATGCTCTATCCATCTCACTACGACGCCGGGTTCTTCGGATTCGAGGATCCCAATGCCCATCCGGGGCCGATGGTCGACCGCGCCCTCCGGGATGGAATGGAGAGATTGCCCCGGCAGGTAGTGATCCGACCCTGGCTCCAGGACTTCGGCTACAACGCGTCGCAGGTGAGGGAGCAGATCTCATCCACAGAGGACTACGGACTTGGGTGGATGTTGTGGAATGCCAGGTCGAATATCACCGTCGATGCCCTGCTCCCGGCTGAGTAATTCGCACTATCCAGATAGGTGAAATACGATTTGCCCATCCCTCAACGGAGCTCTACTTGGTCGCGTTTGACGCTGAGACCCTCACCCAACTGAAGACCTCGGTTCCCGCTTGGCGGGCATCGCAGATGGATGCCGCACTCGAGGTGTTTGAAGCGCTGGAGGAGCCCACGGGCGCCGAGGAAGACTGGCGCTACGTGGAGTACGACCTCCCATTCGCCTCACTCACACCGGTCTTCGATGCCGGGCCGCAACTCGAGTCTGGACCGTTCATCGAGTCGCTCGGTGACCGATCTGGCCACGTGCTGATCGTCGATGGCCGAGTGTTGGATGCAGATTCCGACGGTGCGCTCCTCACCCGTCTGGCAGAGGCGCCGGAGCAGACCACCGTGGTCCCCCCCGATCACAACAAGCTGGCTGCGGCCCACACTGCCTTCGCCAGCGACGGCATCTTCGTCGAGGTGCCCGATGGGCTGGCGGTCGAGGCCCCTCTGGTGGTGGAGGTCCAGAGTGTGACCGGGGGCACCGCTTCGTTTCCTCATGTTTCGGTGCGGGTGGGGACCAACGCCGAGGCCCGGATCCTGGTGGTCTATCGCAGCGCGAAGGACGAGCGCCTCCTGATGGTCCCCGAGGTCTCTCTCGACGTCGCCGACGGGGGGAATCTGCGGTTCCTCAGCGTGCAGAGCCTGGACCATGCCGCTTCCATCGTGGTTCACCAGCGGGTGAGGTTGGGCCGCGACGCCGCTTCCCGGGTTGGTGAGGTGGGACTTGGCGGTGACCTGGGCCGGCTGGACCTCGGGGTGACCTTGGAAGGCGACGGTTCTTCATCGAACGTGGTTGGCCTCTACTTCGGTGAGGGCTCACAGACCCTCGACTACCGGATGTTGATCGACCACGTCGGGCGGGGAACCACGTCGGACATCTTTCTCAAGGGTGCCGTGGAGGACGACGCCCAGAGCGTGTTCACCGGTCTGCTCCGGATCGAGAAGAACGCGCAGAAGACGTCCACTTTTGAGACCAATCGCAACTTGGTTCTCTCCGAGAACGCCAAGGCCCACTCGGTTCCCAACCTGGAGATCCTCTGCGACGACGTCGTGTGCGGACACGGGTCTTCGGTCGGCCCCCTCGAGGAGGACCAGCTCTACTACCTGCAGAGTCGGGGTCTGCGCAAGGAGCGTGCGGAGCGACTCCTGATCAAGGGGTTCTTCACCGAGATCATCGACCGTCTCCCCATCGACGGTGTGGCCGACCCGGTGTCGACCGAGGTGTTCAGCCGCTTCGCTCAGGCTCAGGAGGAGGGAAGGGTGGCGTGAAGGTCGAGATAACCCAATTGGAGAAGCTTCCCCGGGATCGGGGGGTCAGGGTCAAGGTCGGCGAGCACACCATCGCGATGTTCCGTGTTGAGGACCATGTCTATGCGATCGGTGACCGATGCTCGCATGCCGAGGCCTCCCTCTCCGAAGGTGAGATCTGGGACGGCGCCGTTGAATGCCCCCGTCACGGGTCGGAGTTCGATCTGAAGACCGGTGAGCCCAATTCGCTCCCGGCGACGGTGCCGGTGCCGGTCTACGAGGTGTCGATCGAGGACGGAACCGTGTATCTCGAGTTGGAGCCCGCATGACGATCGCACTCGAGGTCTCCGGGCTGTCCGCCGCCATCGACGGCAAGCAGATCCTCGACGACCTGTCGCTCCAGGTCCCCTTTGGCGAGATTCACGCCATCATGGGGCCGAACGGGTCGGGCAAGTCGACACTCTGTCACGTCCTCACCGGTCACCCCGACTACCAGGTGAGGGGTTCGGCTTCGATCAATGGCGAGGACCTTCTCTCCCTCGCGGTCGATGAGCGCTCACGTCTGGGACTGCTGCAGAGCTTTCAATATCCGACCGAGATCCCCGGTGTCCGCCTGCGTGAGTTCCTCCTGGAGGCGGCCGACGAACGAGGACTCGACGTCGACGATATAGCTGCCCGAGTCGAGTCGGGGAGCAGGCGATTTGACCTGAAGCGATTCCTCGACCGTTCGCTCAACGCCGACCTGTCCGGCGGTGAGAAGAAGAAGTCTGAGATCTTCCAGATGACAGTGCTCCAGCCCAGAGTCGCCCTCCTCGACGAGATCGACTCCGGGCTCGACATCGACGCCGTGAAGCAGGTGGCCCTGGCGGTTGAAGACATGCGCTCCCCCGACCTCGGGGTGGTCATGATCACCCACTACAGCCGGATCCTCCGCTACGTCACCCCGGATCGCATTCACGTCATGATCGACGGTCGAATCGTGGACAGCGGGGGGAGTGAGTTGGCCGACGAGCTGGAGGCCGGTGGCTACGAGGCGGTCCGCGCGCGCCTGGGCATCGAAAAGCCGTCCAGCGAGGGCCCGGCGCGGAAACCGTCCGACTTCTTCACCGACACCCCGTTCGACGTCTGATTCCTGCGACAAACCCGTTCTGTGAGTAGAAACCGCCGCGGTATAGCTCACATTTCTATTCACAGAGAGGGTGTAGATGGCTAGTCGGGCGACCGCCGAGAAGTGGTTGGCGCAGTTGGCAAATCTGCCGACCGCCGCCGGGATCGAGGACGCCGTGGTGGCATGGGTCGAGAGGTGGGTCAGCCGCCGACCGGACCTCGAGTTGACGAGTGACTCCGGGGGGAATCTCATCATCACCCAGAAAGGCCGTAAGCGACGCGCTCCGGTCTTGGCCGTGGCCCACATGGATCATCCGGCGTTCGTCATCCTCGGCGCCGACGGCTCATTCGAGTTCCGCGGTGGGGTCGAAGCGGCATATTTCGGCAGGGCTCGGATCGAGGTGGTGTCGCGTTCCGATGGCCCGGGAGGGGAGGTGAACGCCTACGACCCCGAGAGCAACCGGGGGACAGCCAGCTTCGAAGGGGAGGTCTCCGCCGGCGACATCGCCATGTGGCGTTTTCGAGACCGTCGGCAGAAGAAGGGGCTGTTCCGTGCGCCTGCATGTGACGATCTGGCCGGTGCCGCGGCCGCGCTGGCCGCGTTGGACGAGACCCGGTCCCAACCCCATCTCCGCCACTTCGGTGTGCTGCTCACCAGGGCAGAAGAGGTGGGCCTGATAGGCGCCATCCATGCCGCCAAGAATCGGACGATTTCGACCGAAGCGCGGTTGCTCTCCGTCGAGACTTCGCGAGAACTGCCCGATGCCCGGATCGGTGACGGGCCGATTATCCGCATCGGCGACCGCTCCACCGTCTTCGACAGTGAGCTGTCCAACCGCATCGCCCAAGCCGCCGAGAACGCGAGTCTCGACCACCGACGAAGACTGATGGACGGCGGGAGATGTGAGGCCACGGCCTTCGGTGTCTATGGCTATGAGGCGACTGGTCTCTGTCTCGCATTGGGCAACTGGCACAACCGGGGCAACCTCGATGAGGTCGAAGCCGGCAACGTCCACGCCGCCGTCCCCAAGCTGGAAGAGATCTCCCTACGCGACTTCCACGGTCTCATCGACCTGCTCCTGGTGGCGGCTTGGGCCGTCGACTCGGAAGTCGCTCTCATCGACTCTCTCGACCGGGTCTATGAGTCAAACGGCCACTACCTCGGTTAGGTTTCAAACCATGGAATACCGCATCGAGAAGGACTCGATGGGTGAAGTGAAAGTCCCGGCGGACGCCTTGTACGGCGCCTCCACCCAACGGGCCGTCGACAACTTCCCCATATCCGATCAACGCTTCAGCCGACGTTTCATCTGGGCTCTCGGCCTTCAGAAGGGCTCGTCGGCGACGGTGGCCGCCGAAATGGGGCACATCGAAGCGACCAAAGCAGAGGCCATACGCCAGGCTGCGGATGAGGTGATGGATGGGGCACTCGACGATCAGTTCGTGCTCGACATCTTCCAAACGGGGTCCGGCACCTCCACCAACACCAACGCCAACGAGGTGATCGCGGCGAGGGCCAACCAGATCCTCGGAGACGAAGCCGTTCATCCCAACGACGACGTGAATTTCGGCCAATCGTCCAACGATGTCATCCCAACAGCCATCCACGTGGCGGCGGTGGCCGCCATGCGGGAGACTCTCCTGACCGGCCTGAACAAACTGGCCACGTCCCTCGAGGCCAAGGCCGACGAGTTCTCGGAGGTGGTGAAGTCGGGGCGGACCCATCTCATGGATGCCACACCGGTGACACTCGGTCAGGAATTCGGGGGGTATGCAGCCCAGGTGCGGAAGGGCGCGGAGCGTGTGGAGAAGGTGCTCCCCGAACTGGAGGAGCTGGCTCTGGGTGGCACCGCGGTGGGCACCGGGATCAATGCCCCCGAGGGTTACGCGGCCGCGGTGATCGGGCTGATGGCCGAGCGATCCGGATTCCCCTACAGGGAGGCCGACGACCACTTCGAGGCACAGGGAGCAAAGGATGCGACGGTGATTGCCTCCGGTGTGCTCAAGACCATTGCCAACACGTTCTTCAAGATCGCCAACGACATCCGATTTCTGGGCTCCGGCCCCACCTCGGGGATCTCCGAGCTTCGAATACCGGCGCTCCAGCCCGGCTCATCGATCATGCCGGGCAAGGTGAACCCGGTGATGTCGGAGATGATGATGATGGTCGCGGCTCAGGTTGTGGGTAACGACGTCACAGTGACCTGGGGTGGCGCCAACGGCAACTTCGAGCTCAACGTGATGATGCCGGTGATAGCTCACAATCTCTTGGAGTCGATCGACCTGCTGTCCAACGCCGCCGACGTCTTTGCCGAGAAGTGCGTGGACGGGTTGGAGGCCAACGAGCAGCGGGCAAGGGAGCTGGTGGAGAAGAACGCCATCATCGTCACCGCTCTCAACCCTCACATCGGTTACGACAACGGGGCCAAGATCGCCAAAGAAGCGGTCGCCACCGGGCGCTCGGTGAGGGAGCTGGTCCTCGAGGCCGGGTTGATGTCGGAGGAGGAGCTGGATGAAGCCCTCGATATCAAGGGGATGACCCAGGGCGGACTTCGCTGAGCGCCGGTTGACAGGGGGCTAAGAGCCCTCCAGCGCCTCCAGCAACGTGTTCCACCCGAGACTGGCGCACTTGATGCGCACCGGGTACTGACGAACGCCCTGCAGGGCTTCGATGTCGCCGAGGACCGAGCCGGGCCGCTCCGGGTCGAGACCGATGTCGCTCGATTCGTCAGACTCGGCGGACTCGTCGAGTGACATCATCTTGCGAAAACGGGTCACGAGCTCCTCGATCTGCTGACGGTTCTTGCCCTTGATCGCCTCGGTCATCATCGAAGCCGATGACTGACTGATGGAACAACCCTGCCCTTCCATCGCAATCTCGGAGACCGCACCGTCGGAGAACCTGATCTCGATGTTGATCTCGTCGCCACACAAAGGGTTGACCCCCTGCGCGGTGGCATCCGGAGACTCCAGATGCCCCCTGTTCCGGGGGTTGCGGTAATGGTCGAGGATGACCTCTCGGTAAAGCTCTTCCAGGGCCATCACACGACTCCAAGCATGCGATCAGACACCATGTCTATCCACCGTAACCTTGTCCGATGATTGGTCATTCCGATGGCGACTGCCACTGAGACACATCTGGATGATGCCATCCGCAAGACGGCATCGGACATCGAG
>CAZSOF010000069.1:0-3692 GCA_964607685.1 uncultured Acidimicrobiaceae bacterium
GATGGGTGACGGTCCACTGAATCCGACTAGGAAAACCTGCGTCTGACATGCTCAACTTTGGAATATGCTGGCGATCGTGATCGTTTGCACATTCCCCGAGTTCTCAGGGAAACATCAATCATGCCAGGCACTACTCAACTGACTCTTCCCGTGCTCCCACTGCACAATGGTGTGGTCTTCCCCAACATGGCGGTCACCATTCAGGTGTCAAGCGATGAAGGCAAGGCCGCATTGGATGCCGCGGCCAACGCAGGGGGCCGTCTTCTTCTCGTTCCCCGTCTTCAGGGTCGTTACGCCGCGGTCGGAACCATCGCCCGTGTCCAGAGTGACGACGATGGCAATGCCGTGGTCTCGGGCGAGAGCCGGGCCCGGGTCGGGTCGGGCTCGGTGGACGAGAAAGGCGCCCTGTGGGTCGAGGTCGAGGAGTATCCCGAGGTAGATCTGAGCGACGAGGGGCTCGACGAGCTGGTCGCCGAGTACCGGGCCGTGGTCAGCGCCGTGCTGGAGAACCGCGGGTTGAGCCGGGTAGCCGAGCGGCTTCTGGACATGGACGATCCTTCACAGCTCGCCGATCTCGCTGTCTACTCACCCGACCTGACGCTCGAGCAGAAGGTCGAGCTCCTCGAGGCCCTGGACATTCGTCACCGTCTCGGTCTGCTCCTCGAGTGGATGAGGGAGGTGCTCGCCGACCAGGAACTGAGACGCAAAGTGCGCGACGACGCCAGCGAGAGCATCGAGAAGAGCCAGAGGGACTACATCCTTCGCCAACAGCTCGAAGCCATCAAGAGAGAGCTGGGCGAGGAGGGCGACGTCGCATCCGAGTATCGGGCCAAGCTGGGGGAGCGAGAACTGCCCGAGGCTGTGACCGCGGCCATCGGCAAGGAGATCGACCGTCTCGAGCGGATGAGCGACCAGTCCCCGGAGCATTCCTGGATCCGCACATGGCTGGACACGATGTTCGACATCCCGTGGAATGAGACATCGGAGGACCGTCTCGACCTCGACGAGGCCTGGACCGTGCTCGACGCCGACCACACGGGTCTGCATGATGTCAAGGAGCGCATCGTCGAGCACCTGGCAGTCCGCAAACTGCGCAGGGAACGTGGCTTGTCCGACGAGACAGCCAGGGATGGCGGCGCAATCCTCCTCCTGGTCGGTCCCCCCGGGGTGGGGAAGACATCTCTCGGAGAGTCGGTGGCCCGGGCCTTGGGCAGGCAGTTCGTCCGGGTGGCTCTCGGCGGTGTCCGCGACGAGGCCGAGATACGCGGCCATCGCCGCACCTACGTCGGTGCCCGCCCCGGGCGAGTGGCGCGCGCCCTCACCGAAGCGGGGACCATGAATCCCGTGTTCTTGTTCGACGAGATGGACAAAGTCGGCGCAGACTGGAGAGGCGATCCGTCGTCGGCGCTGCTCGAGGTGCTGGACCCGGCACAGAACCACACTTTCCGTGACCACTACCTCGAGGTCGATCTCAACCTCAGCGATGTTCTCTTCATCGCCACGGCCAACGTCGTCGAGACTATCCCCGGCCCGCTCCTCGACAGGACGGAGATGATCCGCATCGACGGTTACACCGACCGGGAGAAAGTGGAGATCGCCCGTGATCACCTGCTTCCCCGCCAGCTACGCAATACAGGGCTCGAGCCCGAGGAGCTGGAGGTAACCGAGGAGGCTCTGGCCTCGGTGGTCGACCGCTACACCAGGGAAGCGGGTGTCCGCAACCTCGAGCGTGAGTTGGGGAAGCTGACCCGAAAGGTCGCCACCCGCATCACCGGCAACAAGGCCGACGGGAGGGTCGTCATCGACGAGCCCGATGTCGTCGAGTATCTGGGCAAGCCCAAGGTGTGGAAGGACGAGGCCTCGGACCGCACCGACGTACCGGGTGTGGCCACCGGCCTCGCCGTTACCGGTGCCGGCGGTGAAGTGCTGTTCGTCGAAGCGGCCAATATGGAAGGGGAACGCGGTCTCACCCTGACCGGACAGCTCGGCGATGTGATGAAGGAGTCGGCGCAGATCGCGCTCTCGTATGTTGAGGCGCACGCCGAGGACCTGGGCATCGACCCGGGAAGGCTGAATGAAGGCCGATATCACCTGCATGTGCCGGCCGGTGCCATCCCCAAGGACGGACCGTCCGCGGGCATCACCATGGTGACTGCCCTGGTGTCACTGCTCTCGGGGAGAAAGGTGAAGAGCAGCGTCGGCATGACCGGCGAGGTCACCCTTCAAGGAAAGGTGCTGCCGATCGGTGGGGTCAGGCAGAAGGTCCTGGCGGCACATCGAGCCGGACTCGAGGAAGTGATTCTCCCCAGGAGGAACGAACAGGACATCGATGACGTGCCCGGGCAGGTGCGTGAAGACCTGACCTTCCACATCGTCGACACCGCCGACGAGGTGCTGGAGGTGGCTCTCAGCTAACGGATCGTCATACAGTCCGCCGAGACTGAATGGCGTCGGCGCGTTGGGCTTGGAGAAAACGCCTCTCCACCGGGTTGGTGGTGAGCTCGATTGCACGGTCGTAGGCGATTGCCGCATCGCCTTGGCGCCCGGCACGGGCCAGCAGGTCGGCTTTCACGGCGTGATACGGCTGGTATCCGTCCAACAGGCTGACGTCGACTGCGGCGAGAGCTGCCAGGCCTGAGTCGGGTCCGTGCAGCTCTCCAACCGCCACCGCCCGGTTCACACCGACGACAGGATCGAGTCGAAATGCTTGGAGCTGATCGTAGAGCGCGAGGATCTGGGCCCAGTCGGTGGCTTCGGCCGTGGGGGCCTCGGCGTGGACCGCCGCTATGGCCGCCTGGATCTGAAACGGCCCGGGCTGGTTGCGACGGAGACATGATCGCACCAGGTCCTGGCCTTCGGTGATCAGCGGCCGGTTCCAAAGCGTGCGATCTTGATCGGCGAGACGCACCATCCAGCCGTCAGCGGAGACCCGGGCAGGTCGTCGGGCGTCGGTGAGCAGCATGAGAGCCAACAACCCCACGGCCTCGGGCTCGTCGGGCATCAGCTCGACCAGTAGGCGCCCGAGCCGGATCGCCTCGCTGGAGAGCTCGGTGCGGACGAGCCGGTCTCCTGAGGTGGCGGTGTGGCCTTCGGTGAAGATCAGGGCCACCGCTGCGAGAACGAAGTGGAGACGATCGGGCAATTCGTGCGTCGAGGGAACGCGATATGGGGCGTGGTTGTCGCGGAGCTTGCGCTTGGCTCGGACGATCCGTTGCGCGATCGTTGCCTCGGGCACCAGGAAGGCGCGTGCGATCTCCGCTGTCTCCAGACCACCGAGCAACCGAAGGGTGAGTGCCACCTGGGCGTCGGGCGACAGCGCCGGGTGACAACAGAGGAACATCAATCTCAGCTGGTCGTCGGGTACGACGTCGACGAAGTCATCGAGTGCGCCGTGCTCTGAATGATCCTCAGGTTCCATGGAAGGGTTGTGGAGCCGGTGGGCGGCGACGTAGCGATCGATGCGGGTGGATTCGCGTCGCAACCGGTCGATGGCACGATTGCGTGCCGTGGTGGTGATCCAGCCCCCCGGGTTGGGCGGTGTCCCGTGAACCGGCCACCGCCGGGCGGCGATGGCGAAGGCCTCGGCCACCGCGTCCTCGGCGAGGTCGATGTCGCCGAGGACACGGATCAGCGTTGCGGTACAACGGCCGGCCTCACGCCGGAAGACAGCTTCGAGATCGTCACTCACCCTG
>CAZSOF010000069.1:3792-5183 GCA_964607685.1 uncultured Acidimicrobiaceae bacterium
GAGTTGTATTCATCGACCTGGGCAACGATGCGCTGCATCTCCTCGCCTTCGAAGTCGACCTCGTAGGTGTCGTCATGCCACACCGAGAGCAGATACTGAGCCATGTTGCGTTCCTCCATGATGGACGGTAGTGGTGCCCGCTCAGCGGGACCTTCACCTCCTCTACGAACGAAATCGGTCGGATCGACATCCGTTGGAAAGAAACTCGAGGGGAGCTGACCGGGTCGTCGGTCGGCTGCCTGTCTCATGCGTCGATGGGGTGGAGAGCGAAGACGGCACGTTCTCCGGTCGAGCGATAGTGCTCGCCGAAGGCGGGCCAGAGCTCGACCAAGGTGGGCCACCACTGCTCGATCTCGGGTCCACCGAGTTCTTGGGCCTCGACGGCGATCGTCCTCCGACCCAGGTTGACGCGTGCTCTTCCAGCCGCGCGAACGTTGGTCACCCACGGGTTGGGGCGTTCTCCGGCCGGCCGGGCGTTGGCCACGATGAAGGAGACGTCGTCGCTGACGTAGACCAGAGGGATGGTGCGTTCCCGACCGGAGCGGTGGCCAACCGTCGTCAGCAGCAGCGTCGGGACCACGAGACTGCTCGGCGGGCGCAGCCGTCCACGCGAAACCCGGACAACGGCCCGGTCCAGGGGGCTGACCACGTGCTTGATCACCCACACCGTCCAGGGGTGTGATCCGACCCGGCGCAACCAGTTCATTCCCTCATTGTCCTTGTCCTCGGGCTCTACCCCGGATATCCCTTTGGGCATCAGCAGCGAATGGGAACGACTCGAGACGAGTCTCCCGGCCCGGCGGGTTCCTGACCTAAGGCTCTAGACGCCTCTTGCACGGAGACGGATCATTCTCACGACCCAGATCAGCGGGCTCGCCTCTGGGTCATGAAGATTCCGAATCGAGACACCCGCAGAGCAGATGAACCCCCAGAGCTATGCCGAGCGCACCTCCTATCGTCCCCCGGCAGGCTGGTATCAACGTCTCAACCGGATTGGTGTCCCTCTGATCTCGATGGGACTCGCACCACACGACGCCGTCATCCTGGAGGTGCGTGGCCGCAAGACGGGTGAACCCCGTCGCCTCCCTATCCTGCGGACCCGTCATGAGGGCAGTGACTATCTGGTGGCCCTCGCCGGTGAGGCCCAATGGGTGAAGAACGTGCGTGCTGCCGGCGGGGACGCAGTGATTCATCGGGGCAGGAAACAACGAGTCCATCTGGAGGAGCTGGCATCGGCGGAACGAGCCGGGATCATCGCCGCGTACCTCCATGCCGGAGATAGGCGCAACGGAGCCAAGGCAGCCGCCAAGCAGGCCAAGTACTACTTCGGCCTCGGCCCCGATCCGTCGATAGACGACATCCGACCCATCGTCGACTACTACCCGATCTTC
>CAZSOF010000069.1:5283-11009 GCA_964607685.1 uncultured Acidimicrobiaceae bacterium
CCCCGATCCGTCGATAGACGACATCCGACCCATCGTCGACTACTACCCGATCTTCAGGATCCGCTACGACGACCAGACCGATCCGCTTCTGTGAGGATGATTGGTGAGCTATACCGCGATTCCACTCACAGAACGGGTCCAGGGGTCGCGCCAGGCCACGAAGAGCCTTCTTCCTCTGGTCACCCCACCAGGGAAGCGACACGATGAGGCCGAGGGAGCTGGCCGTGATGCAAAAGACATTTCTTCCCGCGGCATTGTTACTGGTCCTGGCTTCATGTGGCGGGGTGACACGACTCAGCTACGCCGATAGCGGCAGCCAGGTCGACCTCGACACCGGCGACCGCATCGAAGTCAGCTTGGAATCCAACCCCGGCACCGGCTATCGATGGGACCCGACCGTCGTTCCCGACATGTTGGTCCTTCGATCCGACGAGTACGTCGAGCCCGACACCGATCTGGTGGGGGTCCCCGGCATCCGGGTGCTCACATACCAGGCTGCTGATGAGGGAGCAGGGATTCTCCGGTTCGAGTACGTCCGGCCATTCGAGGAATTGCCGGTTCCGCAGCGGGTAGCTGTATATCTCGTGATCGTCGACGAGGCAATGTGGCCGCCGGAGCCGCCGGAAACCGCGCCCGGCACCTCTTCGGCGACGGCTCCGTGACCACGAGGTTGGTGGGCTCGGGCGATGCGGCGTTCGCCGCCTTCGCCACCGGAGCACGAAGGGACGTTGGCCTCTATCCGGATGGGTAGATCGCGTTTGACTCGATCTCATGGCGGAGACGCCTGTTCCCTGGTCTCCAGAGAGTGCGTTTCCGATTATGGAATCTGCCGACAGGAGCTGGCGTGGGCATTGAATTCACTCTTCCCCTGGACGATCACCGGGCGACGCTGGAAGTGGTTGGTGGCAAGGGTGCTTCCCTGGCCGCGATGTCGAGGTCCGGTCTTCCGATTCCGGACGGCTTCCATGTGACAACCGCCGCCTACCTCAGGTTTGTGGAAGAGAACGACCTGCTCGAGGTAATCAAACAGGCACTGGGCTCACTGACGGATTCGGACGTCGAGACCTTGGACATCGCCTCCAAGCCCATCCGTGACGTCTTTGTCACGGCCCCCATTGCCTCCGAGATCGAGAACCAGATAAGAGAGGCCTACATGGCCATGCCCGGCACTGCACCATCCGTGGCCGTTCGCTCGTCGGCCACGGCCGAGGACCTGCCCGAGGCGTCTTTTGCCGGTCAGCAGGAGACCTACCTGAACGTTGCCGGCGACGAAGACCTACTGGACGCAGTCCGAGGATGTTGGGCGAGTCTCTGGGCCCCACGGTCCATCGCGTATCGGGCTCGAGTGGGGATTCCGGATGATCGGGTTGCGATGGGGGTGGTGGTGCAGCGCCTGTTCCCGGCCGACGCTGCCGGGGTCCTCTTCACGGCGAACCCTGTGAGCGGACGCCGAGACCAGCTTGTCATCAACGCCTCGTGGGGTCTGGGCGAGGCCGTGGTCGGCGGCCAGGTCACACCGGACACTCTCACCGTTGACAGGGAATCCCGAAGGCTGATCAGCCGTGAGACTGTTCGAAAGGAGATCAGGACCGTCCAGGTGCCGGGAGGCACCGCAGAGCGGCCCGTCCCGGCGAACCTTCGGGATCGGCCGGTACTCAGCGAGCAGGAAGCCAGGAGGCTCGTCGATCTCGGCATACGGATTTCTGAGCTGTATGGAATGCCCATGGATATCGAGTGGGCCATCGCGGAAAATGAATTCGCCATCCTGCAGGCTCGACCCATCACGGCTCTTCCCATTCCGGAGGCCTCCGTCCCGACCGAATGGAATCTGCCCGCAGGTGCATATACGGCCATGCGGAACAACATCGTCGAACTCATGGCGGATCCGCTGACGCCCCTGTTCGAGACGCTGGGCCTGGAGGCCGTCAACGTCACGATGAGACGGATCATGAGTGAGCTCCTGGGGCGGGGCGATGTGTTGCCTGGCGATCCGATCATCGTGGTCAACCACTACGCCTACTACAACGGTTCCCTCAGGTTCGGGCAGATAGTCAGGCTGATCCTCGGCAGCCGGAGGATCCTGAAGCAGATGTTCAAGGGCGCGGTGGAACGGTGGACCGATGAGGGGCTGCCCCGATATCGCCGGAAAGTGGAGGACTGGGACGCTCGCGATTGGCGCGACCTCCCCAATCGAGAGATATTGGCCGTCGTCAGGGGATTGGAGGAAGCGGCCATCGAGGCCTACGTCGCCCTGGTGTCAGGGGTCATACCGGGTGCGTGGATGAGCGAGGCCTGGTTCACCCTCGTCTATCGGCTCTTCAGGAGGCCGGACGATCCGCAGGCGCCCGTATATCTGCTTGGATTCGAAAGCGCTCCGATACGCTCCGAGAAGTCCCTGTATGACCTCTCCAGTTGGGCCAGACAGCACCGGGGTCTCGCCGAATTTCTGACGACCAACCCGTCAGGCCAGCCGGTCACCAGGCTCGCCGACGATGAGCCCCCGGCAGGAGTGGAGGCCGAATCGTGGCACGAATGGCGGCTGCGCTGGCAGGCGTATCTGAGCGAGTTCGGCCACATGATCTACAACCTCGATTTCTCCAACTCGGTGCTCTTGGATGACCCGGGCCCCGCCGTGGACACCTTGAGGATGTACATGGCGGGCGAAGGTGCAGACCCTCATGCCCGGCAGGCAGAGGCCGTCGCCCGCCGGGAAGCGGCGACTGGGACGATGGAGGAGCGCCTTGGGGGCTTGCGTCGGAGCCTCTTTCGCAGCAGCTTGCAGCGCGCACAGAGGTATGCGCCTCTGCGAGAGGATGGCCTGGCCGACGTCGGCCTGAGCTACCCCCTGCTTCGGAGGATGTTGCTGACGTTGGGCCACCGCCTGGTAGAGGTGGGAGTCATCGAGGCCCCCGCAGACATCTTCTGGCTGGACAGTGAAGACGTCGAGTCAGCGGCCGACGGGTTGGACCGCGGCGAGCCCGCGGTGGAGGGGATGGGTGAGGTGATCGCTCACAGGAAGGCAGAGTGGCTGTCCGCGCGGAAGGCGACGCCTCCCGTGATGCTGCCGCGTCTCAAGATCCCCGACATCAGGCCGGTCTGGCTGAAGAGCCTGATTCAGAAGACCCGATCCGGTCACACGCTGAAGGGCGTCGGTGCCAGCCCCGGGAGAGTGAAGGGTCCGGCGGCAGTCATGCATGGCCCCCAGGACTTCGGCCGCATGTCTCGAGGTGACATCCTGGTGGCACCCCTCACGACACCGGCGTGGACCCCTCTGTTTGCCAGGGCTGCAGGGATCGTCACCGATGTCGGAGGACCCCTGAGTCACGGGTCCATCGTGGCGCGGGAGTACGGGATACCCGCGGTGTTGGGTACGGGAAAGGCGACGGCGGAGATATCCGCCGGGCAGACACTCGTGGTGGATGGGAGCGCGGGGACGGTCGATATCCGAAGGGAGACGGCGGTATCTCGACCTGGGTCTGAGGCTGGCTGAGACATCGGTCCCGCGGAGGACTCAGGCCAACAGCATTCCGGTGCCGAACAAGATCGGAAACACGACCAGAACCGCCGGTAGGTCGAACCTGAGGAGCAGGGGAGCGACCAGCCACAGTGCGCTCCACCCTATGGCCGCATACCCCACCCACGGAGGGAGAACCCCGGAACGGACGACGGCCCAACCGAAGCCGGCGGCTGCCAGGAGCCAGGCTCCTTCGGCGTACAAGAAGCTGTTGTGGGCAAATGAGCTCAGGGGCTCGTACACGTCAGGAACACTCCCGCTGTCGGCCCATCGCTCGCCCGCCCAAACGGTCATGGTCCCATCGAAGACCGCTCTGATCACGGCGGTGGCCGAGGCGAAGACCCACAGCCCGTAGGAGACGAATGCAAGTGCTCGCTCTCCCGCCTCGGTCAACGCGGCAGTGAGGACCCCGAAACCAGCCACACCGAGGATTCCATATGCGATCAGCGCCCACATGAGGGTGGATAGCGCAGCCGCATCTCGTCCGATCCCCTCCACTCCCAGGAAGGATGCGGCGACTCCCCGAAACTAGCCCCGCGCCGCGATGATCGAGAAGACGACTGCAAGGACAACCACCGAAGCCAGGAGTGCCACGCCTCCGAGCCTCAGTTCGAAATCCACGAAGTCCATCTACCCGACTGCGGGCCGTCGTGTCAAGATCAGGAACTGGATCGATCCTTTCGACGGACTTCCGCATTTCCGATAGCCCGCGAGTGTGTTGCATTCAGGCAGGAGTCGCCAGGAGTCGGGAACCCAAACGACGGGTCGCGACGTCTTATTCGAAGACACCAGGTCCATGACTCATCGAGCCCTGTCCCCAACTTGTCCAAACACGTCCAACCACCCGCCCGAAACCACTCCTACGATGCGCATTCTCGTAGTTGAAGACGAACACGACCTGGCATCGGCGATCGCCGACAGCCTGCGCCGTGAAGGCTATGCGATCGACATGGCGCCCACGGCCAACGCGGCGGTGGGTCTCGCCTCGGTGAACAGCTACGACCTGGTTTGCCTGGATCTCAATCTGCCTGACGGCGACGGAATCGAGATCTGTCGACAAGTGGCATCCGGACCTGTCCACTCCTTCGATCCGCGGCCAGGGCCCAAGATCATCATGCTCACTGCCCGCGGTGGGGTCGACGATCGCATCCGTGGTCTTGACGAGGGAGCCGACGACTATCTGGTGAAACCGTTCTCGCTAGCCGAACTGGTGGCCCGGGTCCGAGCCTTGCTTCGGCGGGACACCAGCGTCGGTAGCTCTGTCATATCGATCGCGGACATCGAGATGGACACGGCTCGCCACGAGGTGGCCTATCGGGGCCGTCAGGTCCAACTCACGGTCAAGGAGTTCGCTCTCCTCCGGTGGTTTCTGCTGCATCCGGGTGAGGTGCACAGCGCCGAGCGTCTGCTGGAGCATGTCTGGGACGAACACGCCGACCCCTTCACCAATACGGTGAGAATGACCCTGTCCAACCTGCGCAAGAAACTGGCCGGTGCCGGCGCCGACGAGCCCATCATCACTCTGCCCGGTCGTGGGTACATGCTGCTAGCCGGGACACGAGTGACATGATCCCCCGCTCACCGGGACGGGCCCGTTTGGCTCTTCTCCTCATCTCCCCGGCGGTGCTGGTGGTGGTCATCGCGGTGGTTGTATCACTCGTGGTCTTGTCCCATCTCGATGCCACCGATGTCGGGAACGCCGAGGCCGGGCTGGCCCGCGTGGGCAACGATCTCGCTCTGGTCATCGTCACCGACGGCGTCGACGGTGAGGGGACGCGAAGCCTGGTGCTCAATTGGGGGCTGGTTGCGCCAGTGCTCGCGCTCCTACCCGCCACCGGGGTGGCCTGGCTCATGGCCGTTCGAGTGCAACACACGGTCGACCGGGCGAGCGCCGAGGTCGAGAGGGCAGATGACGAACGCCAACGTCATCTCCAGGAAGTGGTGCATGAGCTGCGAACCCCACTGGCGGTGATGGGCACCAACCTGGAGCTGGCCGCCGATGAAGCCGAAGGTGGAGCGAGGAAGGGGTACATAGACGCCGCCCGCCGGGCAGTGGATCGTCTGGCGCGCACCGTCGATGACCTGGCGGGACATGGTCAGCTCGCCATCCAAGGGGAAGGAGGGCCGGTCGACATGGCCTCGCTCGTGCATGCAGCGGCCACCGAGCACGCCGGGCCGGGAAAGGCCCGAGGGGTACACGTCGTGGTGACGG
>CAZSOF010000070.1:0-10980 GCA_964607685.1 uncultured Acidimicrobiaceae bacterium
CGAAACACCAGGGGAACGGCTGATGATGCGGCGACCGCGTCGGCGATACCGACGTCCGGCGCGGTATCGGTGCCAAAGGGTGCCCGCATCCCCTTCTTTAGGTCGTAGGCGAGAATTGCGGTCGGCTCGGTCGGCCAGGAGCTGGCGGCACGCCCGCCGATGTGAGTGGCCACCCAGTCTGCTATGCCGGATGCGCTGTAGGGGGCCGGTGAGCCGAGAAACATGGTCAGCCCCGGGTTGCGCACGCCGGGGACGAGCCCATACCGGACCCACTTGGCCACGTTTGCCGACGGTCCCTTCGAATAGACGTGAGACCGTATCCGCTCGGCGACATCATTGCGATCGTCGGTCGCCAGGACTAGTGAATCGAGGCCCAGGACTCGATGACGAACGAGGGTCGCGACGAATGCGCCCGACGAGGTGCCGACCACCACGTCCGCTTCGTTTGGGTCCCAATCTGTGGCAGCTCGGATCGCCATGAGAGCCGCCATCTCATAGGCGGCGCCGGTGATCCCCCCGCCTCCGAGGACCAGTCCTACCCTGCTCACTGCTTTCACCATATAGCGCCGAAAGCCTCTATCCAGGGTTCAGACGGCTCATTCGTCAACCGTCCTGTCAGGAGAAGTTTCAAGAGGAGCAAGAGACTCATCGACTGCGGATACGTGGGTTCAGCCGAATCTCCTGCCGCATCCGCGACATCTGCTGTCGGTCTCCTCGGTGGGCGCGTAGCACCACGGGCATGGAAGGTCGTCGCCCCGCTCATCGTCCGCCCATGACACTCGACGCGGCTCGATCTTGAACCGCTCGTTGCCCTTGATCCCTCTGGCGAGCACGAACAGACCAGTCGTTGCCGTGGCCACTACCAGAGCTTCGATCATCGTCCGTCCTCCTTGCTGAGCAAGGAGAGGCTAAGAGCGGAACATGCCGATTACGTGGATTTCCCCGGGCGAATCAGGCCCCCATCACCGCCTCGGTGAGATCATCCACGAGGTAGTGAAGGTCTCCGAGACGACCCTCGCGGACCTCGGCCGCGTCGAGCATCATCATCGCTGAGTGGTAGGCGACCCATGAGCGATACCTGCTCTCCGGAAGTTCGGCGGCATAACCCTGTCGAAAGGCTGCGGCGGCATCCTCTCCGTGGTTCACCGCGAACTGCCATACCGCCAGGGTGAGATCCCATTCGGGAGGTCCCAGTGTGGCCCATTCCCAATCGACGAGAGTCACGGCTCCGGTGTCGTTGACGACGAACTTGGACGGTGTGGGACGGGTATGTGAGGGCACCGGGTCGGTGGCCATCGGGGGATCGATATCGAGGGCGCGGTCGAGCACCACCTGTTGCATGCCAAAACGACGTCGAAAACGCCCCAAACGCTCGATGGTCGACCTGTAGTGGCTCTTGACGTACTCGCTGTCGATCCCCACCACGAGATTGGTGATCTCGGCCTTGGCGTTGTGGACATTGCGCAGGGTTCTCCCCGCAGACTCGACCACCTCCAGGTTCTTGGGGAGACTCGACAGATTCCAGCTCCCGCCATCGCTCATCTTGAGCCACGCCATGTCTCCATCGATTCCGTGGTTCTGAACCGTCGGGATTCCCTCGATTCCCGCCAGCGCTTCGAGAGCGTGACGCTCCCTCTTCTCCCGAGAGGGAACCGCATAGACCTTGACGATCGATGTCTCGACCTCGTTCTCGGTGATCCGAAACACCGAGTTGGCGCCTGCTGCCAGCTCACGGATACGTGCCGACGGATAGAGCCGCTCCACGAGTCCCCGTGTTGTCATTTCCGTTCGAACCCTGTCAGATATGGCGGCGACTATTTCTAGTCACCGAATTACCCTGCCGCAGGGTACCGCGACGCTAGGCATTTCAGTGGATCTTCGGCTCCCAGACAACAAGGTCTTGTCATACGACCCCGGAATCACCGGACTCGAAGTGGCAGCTGCCATCGGGCCTGGTCTGGCCCGATCTGCGGTGGCGGTGAAGGTGAATGGTGAGCAACGAGACCTGGCGCGGCCCATCGAGTCGGGTGGCGAATTCGAGGTGGTCACCCTGGATGGCGAGGAAGGCCTTCACATTCTTCGGCATTCGGCGGCCCACGTCATGGCGCAGGCCGTGCTCGATTTGTTCCCCGGGTCGACATTTGCCATCGGGCCGCCCATCGAGGACGGTTTCTACTACGACTTCGATGTCTCCGATCCTTTCACCGTGGATGACCTGGCGGCCATCGAAACCCGAATGTCCGAGATCATCGCCGAGGATCAGCCCTTCGAGCGGGTCTCGATGGGGCGTGAGGAGGCACTCGAGGTCTTCTCCGACCACAAGTTCAAGCTGGAGATCATCGAGAACGTCGATCCCAGCGAGGTCCCCGGCGGAGAAGCGGTAACCGCTTACAGGAATCTCGACTTCATCGACCTGTGTCGTGGTCCCCACCTACCCTCCACTGGCGGCATTCCTGCCTTCAAGGTTCTGAGGAGCTCGGGCGCCTATTGGCGTGGCGATGAGAATCGCGAGCAGTTGCAGCGCATCTATGGCACCGCATGGGCATCGCGTAAGGACCTCGACGCCTACCTGGAGCGGCTGGAAGAGGCGGAGAAGCGCGATCACCGTCGTCTTGGGCCTGAGCTGGACCTGTACAGCTTCCCCCCCGAGCTCGGTTCCGGGCTCGCGGTTTGGCATCCCAAGGGTGGCTTGCTGCGCAAGGTGATCGAAGACCACAGCAGGAAACTGCACGCCCGCTTCGATTTTGACTACGTGTTCACGCCCCACCTGGGGAGGTCGGATCTGTGGCAGACATCGGGGCACCTCGATTACTACGCCGACCTCATGTACCCGGCCATGAAGCACGGCGATGATCCGTCATATCACGTCAAGCCGATGAACTGTCCTTTCCATGTCCTCGTCTACCGGAGCCAGGGACGGTCCTACCGCGAGCTGCCGATCAGGCTCGGCGAGCTCGGGGGGGTGTATCGATATGAGCAGTCGGGCGTGATCCATGGGCTGTTGCGGGCCCGAGGCTTCACCCAGGACGATTCACACGTCTTCTGCACCGGGGATCAGGTCAGGGACGAGTTGAAGATGCACCTCGACTTCGTTCTCGAGTGGTTTCGGGACTTCGGATTCACCGAGTTCGAGGCCGAGCTGAGCACCCAGCCCGAGAAGTCCGTTGGCGAGACCGAGCGTTGGGTTCTGGCCGAGAAGGCCTTGGCTGACGTGCTCGACGACAGTGGCCTGTCATATCGCGTTGCGGTGGGGGAAGGGGCCTTCTACGGACCCAAGATCGACGTCCACGTCGAGGACGCCATCGGCCGTAGCTGGCAATGCTCAACGATTCAGCTCGACTTCAACCTGCCCGATCGCTTCGAGCTCGAGTACATCGGGCCGGGCAACACCCCTGAAAAGCCATACATGATTCACTGTGCCAAGGCCGGGTCGATGGAACGATTCATTGGGATACTCGTGGAGCACTACGCCGGAGCCTTTCCCGCATGGCTGGCACCGGTGCAGGTTTCGATCATCCCGGTGGCGGATCGCCACGACGGATACGCGGCTCAGGTGGCGGAAAGGCTGCGCGATGCAGAGCTACGGGTGGAGGTCGATCTTTCCAATGAAACCGTTGGCGACAAGATCCGCAAGGCGTTGACCCAAAAACATCCGGCTGTGATCGTGGTCGGGGACGACGACGTGGAGAACACCACCGTCGGCCTCAGGTTCTACGGGGAAGACCGCGACACCCGGGGGGTGCCTTTGATCGAGGCCATCAACCGTCTCGTCGCTATGGCGCAACACCCCTCATGACGGAGGAAACGCCTCGCGTCGATCGCGAAGGCATCCACATCGAGCGCGAGTTGGCTGAAAGGGTTGCGATCGAAGAGGACCTCGATGCCAACGTCACGAGCGAATATCGGTTTCCGTCACCCACTCGGCGTCGGATCGCGGCCTGGGTCTATCTGGTTGCCGGAGTGATCGCGGCATTCGTCATCCAGGACGGTTGGGTCGTCACCATTGCCTTGGGTTTGATTGCCGCCTGGCACTTCCTCTCCTCCTGGCCGCTGCAGGTCGACGAGCACGAGGCATTGGCCACTGCGGCAGGCGCCGTTGAGTTCCCGATCGGCCACTCCTCGGCGGCGGTGCGGTTCACCGGCTGGCGATCCCGCCCTCGGTGGTCGGTGGTGCTCTACTCGGCCGCCGAGCCCCCCGACCAACGTGCGCTGGTGGTTGTCGACGCGATCAATGGCGAGATCGCGGAGACTCCCTACGTGGAGCCGATCTCGCCGATCTAGAAGAACTCGAACGAGAGCGTGTGCAATCACCTTTCGCTCAGGGAGCGGCTAACGCAAGGGGGGGATGTCAGCGCTCGTCGATGGGGGCCATGTCCCGTGTCGGTGACCCGGTGTACAGCTGACGCGGTCGGAAGATCCGTGCAGCCGGGTCGGCGGCCAACTCCCGCCACTGCGCCAACCATCCGGGGAGACGCCCCAGGGCGAAGAGCACGGTGAACATGTCGGTGGGGAACCCCATCGCCCGGTAGATGATCCCCGAATAGAAGTCGACGTTCGGATAGAGCTTGCGTTCGACGAAGTAGTCGTCGGAAAGGGCGACATCTTCCAGCTGTCGGGCCAGGTCGAGAAGCGGATCGTCGACCCCGAGGGCATCGAGAACGTCCTCCGCGGCCTGTTTGATGATTCGTGCCCGAGGGTCGAAGTTCTTGTACACCCGATGGCCGAAACCCATCAGCCGGAAGGGATCTTCCTTGTCCTTGGCCCTCCTGATCACCGTGTCCAGGTCGTCACCCGACTCCACGATGTTGTCGAGCATCTCCAGAACAGCCTGATTTGCACCCCCATGCAGAGGCCCGGAGAGGGCGTGGATGCCGGAGGCTATCGAGCTGAAGATGTTGGCGTGGCCCGACCCGACCAGACGCACGGCCGAAGAGGAGCAGTTTTGACCATGGTCCGCATGAAGTATGAGAAGTAGATTCAAGGCTCTGGCTACCACCGGATCTGGTCGGTAGTCCTCTGCCGGCACTGCAAACATCATTCGCAGGAAGTTGGCCGCATAGTCCAGGTTGTTGTCCGGGTACGCATAGGGTTGGTGCACCCCGTACTTGTAGGACCAGGCGATCATGGTCGGTGTCTTGGCGATGAGACGGCGCGAGCTGACGTCAACGGCATCTGCGTCCAGCGGGTCGAGTGCATCGGGGTAGTAGGTCGCCAGCGCCGACGTGGCCGACGCCAGGATCTGCATCGGATGGGCCCGGTGAGGGAAGGCTTCGAAGAGGTGCTTCATGTCCTCCCGAAGCAGGGTGTGATAGGTGATCGACTCCTCGTAGGCCTCCAACTCGGCCTTTGTCGGCAATTCGCTGTACTGCAGCAGATAGGCGACTTCGAGGAAGGAGGCTTGCTCCGCGAGTTGTTCGATCGGATAGCCGCGGTATCGCAGAATCCCTTCCTCTCCGTTTATGTAGGTGACATCGGATGTGCCTTCAGCCGTGTTACCGAAACCGCGGTCGAGGGTCACCAACCCCAGAGAAGAGCGCAGCTTGGAGATATCGACGGCTCCATCTCCTTCGGTTCCCTCATGGACGGGGAGGGCCAACTCTTGCTCTCCATAGCGGACAACGGCGTTTGGCATTCCGATCCCTTCCTGCTACTCGTCCTTGGCGGCGGCCGCGATCACGGCCTGCGCCTCGTTCTGGGGCACTTCCTCATAGTGGTCGAACTCCATCTCGAAGGTGCCGCGACCGGAGGTAAAGGAGCGTAGCTCGGCTGCGTACTGCTGCATCTCGGCCATCGGGACCTCGGCGTTCACGGTGCGCAGGCTCCCTTCACCTTCCATGCCGAGCACACGGCCCCGTTTGGAGTTGATGTCTCCCATCACGTCACCGAGGTAGTCCTCGGGCACGGTCACGGCGACCTTCATGATCGGCTCCAGCAACACCGGACGCAGTTTGTCGCCCGCCGCCCTGACAGCCTGGATACCGGCCATCCGGAACGACATCTCGTCGGAGTCGACAGCATGGTATTTCCCGTCATAGACCTCGGCGGCCACGTCAACCACCGGGTAGCCGGCAATGATCCCTCGCTCTAATGCCTCCTGGATCCCCTTGTCGACGGCCGGGATCAGGCCCCGCGGGATGGCGCCGCCCTTCACCGAGTCGATGAACTCGTAGCCACTGCCTCGAGGGCGCGGTGAGAAACGCACCTGCGCCACACCGAATTGACCCCGACCTCCGGACTGCTTCTTGTGCTTTCCCTCGGCCTCGGTTGTGGCCTGAATGGATTCCCGGTAGGGGACCTTGGGAATAGAGGCATCGATCTCGACTCCGAACATCCGCTTGATTCGGGCCAGTGTGACCTCCAGGTGTGTGTCCCCGAGCCCGGCGAGAATGGTCTCACCGGTGTCGGCTCGGCGTTCCACCCTGATGGTGGGATCTCCCTCCTCGATCCGGTGGAGTGCGGTGGACATCTTCTCATCGTCGTGATGGGAGCGTGGGGCGATGGCCAGCTCGGCGACTGGCTTGGGGTAGCCCACCGGCTCGATCACCGCGTTGAGGCCGGTTGAGCGGAGGGTGTCGCCGGGATGCAGGTCTTCGACCTTGGCCACAGCGCCGATACCTCCAACAGGCAACTCGGTGACGTCGTGATGCTCTTTGCCCTGAAGCTTGAACAGGTTGTGCAGCCTGATCTTCCCACCCCGGGCCAACTCGAGATCCTGATCCGCTTTGGCGGTTCCCGAGTAGATCCTGAACAACGAGATCCTGCCCACGAACGGGTCGGAGAAGGTCTTGAAGACATACGCCAAGACGGGATCGTCGACAGACGGCTCCAGGGAGTCACCGTGTGCGAGCGACGGAATCGACCTCTCCAGTGGATTCGGCCCGTAGTCGAGGATGAACTCGAGAAGGAGGTCGATGCCCACCTGCTTCCCGGCGGATGTGACCAGGACGGGATGGATCTCGCCTTTGATGATGCCTTCGTGGACGGTATCGACGATTTGGTCCCGACTCGGCTCCTTGCCCTCGAAGTAGGCCTCCATCATCCTGTCATCAGTCTCGACCACTGTCTCGATGAGGCTGGTGTGCGCGTCGTGCACGAGCTCGGCGACGTCATCGGGCAGGTCGACGACTTTCCCCTTCGATGAGCCTTCTTCGTACACATAGGCTCGTTCGGTGGCCACCCTCACCAGTCCCTGGAGGTTCTCCTCGGCACCGATCGGCACCTGGATTGGGGCCACTGATTTTCCAAAGCTGTCACGCAGTTGTTGCAGGACCCTCTCGTACGAGGCCCGTTCCCGGTCGAGCTTGGTGATGACGATCGCTCGGGGGATTCCCTCTTCCTCTGCGGCCCTCCACAGAACCTCGGTCTGCACCTCGACGCCGTCCACGGCTGAGACCGCGAATAGCGCCAGGTCGGCGGCACGGAGGGCGGTGCGGGCGTCTCCTGAGAACTCCGTGGCGCCGGGGGTGTCGATGATGTTCACCCGGGTGCCCGCCCAGTCGACGGTGGCCACCGAGAGTCCGAGCGAGATGCCACGATCGATCTCCTCCGGCTCGTGATCGAAGATAGTCGTGCCTTGCTCCACTGAGCCCATGCGCTTGATGGCGCCACCCACGAACAGCAACGCCTCGCCAAGAGTGGTCTTCCCGCTCCCGCCGTGGCCAACGAGAGCGATGTTACGGACTTTCTCGGGAACCACGCGACCTCCTTGCGGAAAACTCCGATCCTAACCCTGGATCGGGGCGAAGCATTCGGGTGAGTGCTACTTTCCGCTCGTGATCGATTCCCGGGTCCGACCACATGTGACCCGCTACCTGGACGCCATGGGGAGGGTCCTGGCGGCGATCGGCATGACCCCGGCAGCGATGACGGCACTCGGCCTGGCCATGGTGCTGACCGGCTCCGTGTTGGTGGCCACCGGCCGATTGGTGTCCGGTGGGTGGATCATTGCCGTGGGATCGCTGTTGGATGGCCTGGACGGCGCGGTTGCCCGGGCGTCGGACAAGGTCTCGGCCCGGGGTGCGTTCCTGGACGCGGCCTTCGACCGCGTGGGAGAGGTGGCCGCATTTGCCGGCCTCGCGTTTGCCATGGAGGGCAATGCCCGCGTTCTGCTGTTGATCGTGTTGGCGACCGGTGGCGCGATGCTCGTCCCCTACATGAGGGCACGGGCCGAGGCGGAGGGTCTGGAGGGGACCGGCGGGCTCATGGGGCGCACTGAGCGCCTGATCCTCTTCTGCTCCGGGCTTGTCCTCGGCTTCGTCGAGGTAATGCTCTGGCTCTTTGTCGTCCTCGTCTGGCTCACGGCCTTGACCCGCTTCATCAGGTCTTACCGTTCCATCCAGTGAAGGGCTATCTGGCGTATCTCGGTCTGCGTGCCGGCGTCGGGCTCATCGGGGCGCTGCCCGGTGCGGTGGTGAGGAGTTTGGGTGAGAGTGTGGGCAGGATCTGGGCGAGTGTCGACCGAGATCGTCGTTCCATGGCCAAACGACATCTGAACCGAGTACTCGGCGACGGCTTCGATGTCGAGAGCGGGTCCAGGAGGATGTTGGGCTCATACGGACGCTATTACGCCGAGGCCCTGTGGGCGAGGGCACGACGTGTCGAGGGCATGATCGAGGACACCGATTCCGCCGGGCTGGAGAACATCATCGCAGCTCGCGATGCCGGAACCGGCATGATCTACGCGTTGCCCCACATGGGTAACTGGGAGGCGGCTGCGCCCATTGCCATCAGTCTTGGAGTCCCGGTGGTCGCCGTCGCCGAGGTGCTGGCCAACGAGCGCATCACCGACTGGTTCACCCGGATGCGGGGCGAATTCGGCATTGAGATCGTGTTGGCGACGGGTCGGGCCGAGGTGATGCGTCGTCTGGAGCAGGCGATCGCTGAGAACAAGGCAGTCGCTCTGCTATCCGATCGAGATCTCAAGGGAAAGGGCGTCGAGGTCAGGTTCTTCGGGGAGAACACCACTCTCCCACCCGGTCCGGCCACTCTGGCGCTCCGCACGGGTGCGCCGTTGCTCCCCGTGGGCTGCTATTTCTCCGACGGCGGCTATCGAGTGGTCGTCCACCCTGCTATTCCCGTGCCCGAGTCTGGATCACGCACCGACAAGGTGATCTCCATGACCCAGGCCCTCGCCGAGAAGTTGGAGTCGATAATCAGCGAGGCTCCGGAGCAGTGGCATCTCGTGGTGCCCAACTGGCCCTCTGACCAGGAGTGAGCTGAGTGCGTGTCGGTCTGGTGTGTCCATACGACCTGGGTCTTCCAGGCGGGGTGCAGAAGGTGGTGGTCGAACTCGCCCGACATCTGCAAGATGGCGGAGACGATGTTCTGGTGGTCGGTCCTGGGGCCCCGCCAAGGGGGTCTGCAGTGTCGTTCATATCGGTTGGGGGCTCGATGCGAGTGCCGGCCAACCGTTCCATTGCTCCGATTGCGCTCAATCCGTTCGCGTGGGCCCGGACCCGTCTGGCCCTCGACAACCTAGATATCGTCCACATTCACGAGCCGTTCGTTCCCCTCACCGGATGGGCCGCGGCTCTGTGGCGCTCCCATCCCACCGTCGTCACCTTTCACGCCGACGCTCCGCGTTGGGCGCAAGGTCTGTACAGGCTCCTCGGCTCGGTCGCAAGACGTGCGCTGGGCGAAGTGACCACCACGGCCGTGAGCCCGGTGGCGGCTTCGGCCGTGCCTAGATCCTGGGCTGTCCCACGGATCATCCCCAATGCCATCGATGTCGACTCCTATGGCATGAACGTGGACAGAAGAGTGAACCAGGTGGCGTTCCTCGGTCGCGACGAGCCCCGCAAGGGACTGTCAGTGCTGCTGGACGCGTGGCCATCGGTCGTGGAGAGTCATCCGGGCGCCGAGTTGGCGGTGATGGGAGCCAGTCGCGATGTGTCCATCCCGGGCGTCACCTTTCATGGACCGACCGGTGAGCAGAGGAAGCGGGAGATCCTGATATCCAGCCAAGTACTCGTAGCTCCGAATCTCGGCGGTGAGAGCTTTGGAGTGGTGCTCATCGAGGGGATGGCATCCGGCTGTGCCGTGGTGGCCTCCGACATAGATGCCTTCCGTGATGTCGTGGGCGACGACGGTGTCCTCGTCCCCCCGGGCGATGCCAAATATCTCGGAGACACCATCTCCGACCTGCTCGGACAACCCGAACAGACACGTGAGCTGGGCCAACGGGCCCGTGAAGCGGCGCGCCGGTTCGATTGGTCGGTGGTGATCGAGGCCTACCGAGATGTCTACCGCGATGCCGTAGACCGGGGGGGCAGTACCATTCAAGGCTGAAAGGAGAGCTGTGGAGACAGGTACCGATCGCGTCAAGCGTGGGCTAGCCGAGATGTTGAAGGGCGGCGTCGTCATGGACGTCGTCGACGCCGAACAGGCGCGGATCGCCGAAGAGGCCGGAGCCGTGGCCGTGATGGCCTTGGAGCGGGTGCCTGCCGACATCCGCAAAGAGGGTGGCGTGGCCCGCATGTCGGACCCGAGCAAGATCTCCGAGATCCAGAACGCGGTGTCGATTCCGGTCATGGCCAAATGCCGGATCGGACATTTCGCCGAGGCGGCGGTTCTCCAGTCACTGGGCATCGACTACATCGACGAATCAGAGGTGCTGACTCCAGCCGATGAGGAGCACCACGTCGACAAGTGGGCCTTCACTACGCCTTTTGTATGTGGGGCCCGGAACCTGGGCGAGGCCCTGCGAAGAATCGGAGAGGGCGCGGCCATGATCCGCACCAAGGGCGAGGCGGGTACGGGCAATGTGGTCGAGGCCGTGCGACACATGAGAGCTGTCACCGACGAGATCGGCATGGTCTCCTCGATGGGACAAGAGCAACTCATGTCAGCAGCTCGTGACATGGGGGCTCCCTATGAGTTGGTGAGAGAGGTGGCCCGCACCGGGAAGCTACCGGTGGTCAACTTCGCTGCCGGTGGCATCGCCACGCCGGCCGACTCGGCGTTGATGATGGGTCTCGGAGT
>CAZSOF010000071.1:0-1972 GCA_964607685.1 uncultured Acidimicrobiaceae bacterium
GGCGAGGGGGGACTTGAACCCCCACGATCTTGCGATCACAGGAACCTGAATCCTGCGCGTCTGCCAAATTCCGCCACTCGCCCGGGAAGGGGAATCGTACTGTCGGACCCCCTGTTCCGGTAGTCCTCCGTGCTGGCGGCATCCCTAACCTCTGCCGACGTGAACGTTGCTCGAGGCCTGGAGAGACGGCTGGAGAGACTCATCGAGGGCGTGGCGGGCCGCATGTTCTCCGGGAGGATTCATCCGGCGGAGCTCGCGGGCAAGCTCGCCCGCGAGGCCGACTTTGCCCGCTTCGACCACCCCACCGGACCGGCTACGGCTAATTTGTTCGTCATTCAGGTCCATCCTCGCGATCTGACCATGGACGCCACCGAGCTCGAGCAACTGCTGACCGCGGAGATGTCGTCCCATACGGCCGGGGAGGGCCTCCGGCTCGAAGGCCCGGTTCGGGTGCAGATCGTGGCCACCAACGACGCTTCGCCGGGCAACACCAAAGTGCATGTCGAGGTGGAGCCCGGCCCCCCTGTGGTCTGGGCCCGTCTCAAATCGAACACCGGGTCGTTTGACATCGGTCGCAATCGCGCCCTGGTGGGCAGATCAGCCGATGCTGACTTAGTGCTCCCCTACGACGACATCAGTCGCCGTCACGCCATCGTCCACAGGGAGGCCGGTCAGGCCTGGATCCGCGATCTCGCTTCCGCCAATGGCACCACCGTGGATGGCGTCGCTGCCGGGCCTCAGGCAACCCTGCTCCAACAGGGCAGTGTCGTTGGCCTCGCCAGCCATCGTTTCCGGTTCGTGGAGGGCTGATGCCGGATGTGATCCTGGCGTTGCTGCGCATCATCTTCCTTGGGCTGGTCTATCTGTTCGTGTGGCAGGTGGCACGCGCCATAGGCTCTCACCTGGGGATATCCGTGCGACGAAAGCGGAAGGAAGGCACACGGGTCCTCTTCGTCAGGTCGGAGTCACAACAAGGGGTGGAATTCGAGGTCGACGATGTTGTCGTCCTCGGCAGATCCGACGAGACAGATGTTGTCCTGGACGATCCCTACGCTTCCGAGTTCCACCTGAGGCTGGTGGCACAGGAGAACGGAATGATGCTCCACGACCTGGGCAGCACCAACGGAACCTATGTCAATGGTCGACGCGCCTCGGCGCCGACCGAGCTCAGGCGTGGGGACACCATTCAGGTCGGTAAGACCGTGATGGAAGTCAGATGAGCGGGTCGGGGTCGCTGTCGGACCGACTGGCCAGAGCCATCTCCCTTCGCGAGCAGGGGAAGGACCAAGAGGCACGAGACCTGCTCCTCGAGCTCCATGGGGGACATCCGGACGATGCCAACGTGAATCTGCAATGCGCCTGGATTCACGACAGGCTGGGTTTGGAGCGAGATGCAGTTCGCTACTACGAGAGGGCACTCGAGCTGGGTCTCGACGGCGAGGACCAGAAGAATGCCATGCTCGGGCTGGGAAGTACCTATCGGGCACTCGGTGAATACGAGAAGGCGGCAAACACTCTGACTTGGGCGGTGGAGATGTTCCCTGAAGACCGACCCCTCCAGGTGTTCCAGGCAATGGCTCTCTACAACGACGACAAAGCCAAGGACGCTTGCGAGCTGCTGCTCTCCTTGCTCATCGAGACCACCGCAGACGAGTCGATCATCGGATACCGCGACGCCATTCGAACCTATGCCGGCGATCTGAACCGGGTTTGGGCATGAAGTACCTGTGGGCTAGCGCAACACACCAAGGGATGGTCCGGGACAACAACGAGGACGTAGTGTTTCCCACGTCGTCGGGTGAGTCATCCGAGTCTGCACTCCTCATCGTTGCCGACGGCATGGGTGGGCATGTGGCGGGTGAGGTCGCCTCTCGGGTCGCGGTCAATGCGGCTGCAGCCGCCGATGTCAAGGCGGGCGACAGGGTGGCGGCCGGCAACCGGGCGATCCGGGAGGAGGTTGCCCGCGAGCCAA
>CAZSOF010000071.1:2072-4043 GCA_964607685.1 uncultured Acidimicrobiaceae bacterium
TGGGAACTGGTCGAGTTGGCCAACAACGCCGGCGGAGTGGACAACATCACCGTCGTCGTGGTCGAAATAGTCGACTGAGAATGGGCCGAACCGCAGAGGGTGTCACCATCATCGCGGCTTCGTTTCTCGCCGCGTTCGCGGTGGCGTTGGTCAATTTCGCCCGCGGTGGCAGCGTGGATGCCCAAACCGGGCTCACCTTCCTCGTGTTCCTGCTTGCCTTTGGCACCCTCACACTGGCAGTGCGGGCCTTTGCTCCCCGGGCCACCCCGCTCCTGATCCCCCCCGTCGTAGCCCTGGTGGGCCTGGGGTTCTTCGAGATCTATCGTTTGGACACAGTCCGCGCCGGTCTGCAGCGATGGTGGCTCCTGATTGCAGCCGCCATCGCCACACTCGTGCTCTTTCTGTTGTCGAAGGGAACGACGTCGGTGCTGAAGCGGTATCGATATGTCATCCTCTTCGTCTCGATCGGTCTGCTCCTGCTGCCCAACCTGCCCAGCGATTGGGTGTTCCCACTGAAAGGTCTCGAGGTCAACGGCTCGAGGCTGTGGATCGTTCTCGACCTGGGGTTCACCAGGATGCAGTTTCAGCCAGCCGAGCTGGCCAAGTTGGGCATGGTCACCTTCTTCGCGGCCTACCTGGCAGATCATCAGCGGGCCCTGCGCGAGGCACATCGACGTCTCGGTCCCATCCGGTTGCCGGAGCCACGCCAGCTGATCCCTCTGTTGCTGGTGTGGATCGGGAGCGTCGTCATTCTCGTGTGGCAGAGAGACCTCGGGGCGTCGCTGCTCCTGTTCGCCGGCTTCGTCCTTCTCCTCTACGCGGCCACCGGCTCCGCCGGCTATCTGGTGACCGGTGCGTTGCTTTCAGTAACCGGTGCTGTTGGAGCCGCCCTGCTGTTCGAGCACGTGCAGCGACGGATCGTCGCCTGGATCGCTCCTTTCGAGAACTATGTGGATGAGGGATATCAGGTCGCCCAGGGACTGTTCGGGTTGGGTACGGGAAGCCTCTCCGGCTCTGGACCCGGTTTGGGGCGGCCCGATCTCATCCCCAACGCCTCGACCGACTTCATCTTCGCCGCCGTCGGTGAGGAACTCGGTCTGGCGGGCACCGTCGCCATCATCGCCATCTACGCCCTCGTCATCAGTGTCGGCCTCGGGATCGCCTTTCGCAGCCGGGACACCTTCCGCAAGCTTCTCGCAGCCGGTCTCACTTTCGTATTCGCGGCTCAGGTGTTTCTCATCATCGGCGGCGTGTTGCGAATCGTTCCACTGACCGGAATCGCGCTGCCTTTCATGTCATACGGCGGATCGGCACTCGTGGGCAACCTGGTGTTGTTGGCGCTCCTGCTGCGTATCAGTCACGAAGAGGCGTCGTGAACGGCCCCATTCGCAAGGTGGCGTTTGGCGTGTTCGTCTGTCTCTCCCTGCTCGTCGTCGGTGTGACCTGGTACCAGGTGGTCCGCGCCGACGAGCTCCGAGCCGATCCCAGGAACCCGCGCCCGGCGCTGTCGGAGAGGGGCAAGGAGAGAGGCCTGATCGTCGCCCTCGACGGCACGGTGCTCGCCCGATCGGTGGAGGACCCGGAAGATCCCCGCTCGTTCGTGCGTGAGTACCCGGAGGGAGCAACCTTCGCCCACCTCGTCGGCTACTCCTCATTTCTGGTTGGCAGCAGTGGTCTCGAGGCCGTCTACACGGTCGAGCTGCGTTCCCGGCGCGATCTGACGATAAGTGACCTCATCGCCGCCATCCTCGGCAGTGATCTGCGGCCCAAGAGTCTGGAGATCACTGCGGACCCAGGGCTACACAGAGCCGCTCAGGCCGCGTTGGGGGCCAACCGGGGCGCCGTGGTGGCGCTCGACCCGAGGACGGGAGCCGTTCTCGCCGCCGTGTCATCACCGAGCTACGACCCGGAGCTCTTGCTCGGAGATGACGCCGCCACGCAATTCGAGGCATTGGTGATCGACGAGTCGCA
>CAZSOF010000071.1:4143-8522 GCA_964607685.1 uncultured Acidimicrobiaceae bacterium
CCATCCCACGGGCGGTGTGGGACACCGCCGGCCTGGCACAGGACCCCGCGGCTCTGGGTCAGAGCGGGATCGGGGAACGCGACGTGCGGGCCACGCCGTTGCATATGGCGATGATTGCCGCAGCCGTCGCCAACGACGGTGTCACAGTGAGTCCCTACGTTGTGAGAAGGATATTTGATGCCGATGGGGTCACGGTGGAGGAAACCGTGGTGAATGAGTTGGGACGGGCGATGTCGTCGGCAACGGCGACGACACTCACCCAGATGATGGAGCGGGTGGTCACCGAGGGCACCGGACGTCAGGCGGCCGTGCCCGGTGTTCGAGTCGCCGGCAAGACGGGGACTGCCACAGGTTCTGGGGGCTTCTCCAACCCGTGGTTCATCGGGTTCGCCCCCGTGGGCAACCCCAGCATCGCCGTGGCTGTGTTCATCGAAGGCAGTGCTGTCTCCGGGGAATCGGCCACGGGAGGATCACTGGCGGCGCCGATCGCAAGGCAACTGATCGAGACCTGGCTCTCATCGTGACCATGAGTTGCATCCAGGCCATTCCTACAATCCGGTAGCCCCATGGAATCCCCTTCTGTCCTGAACGATCGCTATGAGATCACGTCTCACCTCGCCCGAGGTGGGATGGCCGACGTCTTCGAGGGTCGGGACAACGAGCTCAACCGCTCGGTGGCGATCAAGGTCCTACATTCTCAGTTCTCCGCCGACGAGGCATTCGTCAAGAGGTTCCGTCGCGAGGCACAGGCGGCAGCCAATCTGAGCCACCCCAACATCGTTGGAATCTACGACTGGGGCCAGGCCGCCGGCACCTACTTCATCGTCATGGAGATCGTGGAGGGCCGGTCTCTTCGTGACGTTCTGAGAACGGAGGGCGCCCTCCTTCCACGGAGAGCGACCGAGATAGCCGCCGAGACTGCAGCGGCCCTGTCGGTAGCTCATCAAGCAGGACTGGTGCACCGAGATGTCAAGCCGGGCAATGTCCTGTTGGCCAAGGACGGGACGGTCAAGGTGACCGACTTCGGGATTGCCCGTGCCTGGGATGACAGCCAAGAGCTCACCCGCACCGGAGCCGTCATCGGGACCGCTACCTACTTCAGCCCTGAGCAGGCTCAAGGGGCAGCTGCCGACGGCCGCAGTGACGTCTACTCACTTGGCGTGGTCCTCTACGAGATGCTGACCGGTAGGCCCCCGTTCATTGGAGACTCGCCGATGTCGGTCGCCTTCCAGCACGTATCCACCGAGGCTCCACCGCCGTCATCCCTGAATCCGGATGTGCCCGAGTCGCTGGACGCGGTAGTGACCAAGGCGCTGCGCAAGGACCCCGCCGCTCGTTATCAGTCGGCAGAGGAGATGCGTCGCGATCTGCTCACCGTTCTCCAAGGCGACAGGGTTGTAGTGCCGGTGATGGCGCCGGTTGCCGTAGGCGATGGAGGAGGTGACGCCGCCACCACCGTCATGTCCCCAATGCCTCCACCCACGGTGCCGCCCGACGAGACCTACCGCGAGATAGAGGAGGAGCCCCAATCCCAGCTCCCGTTCATTCTCACCGCGTTCGCTCTGCTGATAACGCTGGGGGTTCTCTTCTTCGTCATGTGGAACCTCGGCAGGGGGGATGGCACCGAAGGGGAGTTGATCGAGGTTCGAGACGTGACCGGTCTCACCCTCGAGGCGGCGAGGATGCAATTGGAGGCCGACGGCTTCAGAGTCAATGAGCAGTTCACACAAGACGATGAAGTCGAGATCGGCAACGTGATCCGCACCGATCCTGCTGCCGGCACGGAAGCCGAATTCGGCTCCACCGTCGATGTCTACGTATCGGTGGGCTCGGAGAGGTTCCCGGTTCCGGCCGTCGTGGGTATGGGGGAAGACGCCGCGCGCCGAGCGATCGAGGACGCCGGTCTCACCGTGGGAGAGGTGGGCCGAGAGCCCGACTCTGATTTCGAGGAGGGCATCGTCATCGCACAGAGCCCGGTGTCGGGTGTCGAGATCAGCGCAGACATTCCCGTCGACCTGGTGGTGTCACTGGGCCCTGAGATCGTCGTCATGCCGGACGTCACCGAGATGACCGAGCGCGACGCCACCGCCGCCCTCACCGAGCTTGGGCTACAGGTGACAGTGAATGACGAGTACGACGACGAGGTGCCGGTCGGGGTGGTGATACGGACAGATCCCGAGCCCGGGGAGGAGAGGGAGTCGGGCGACACCGTCCTGCTGGTGGTGTCGCTGGGCTCGACTCCCGTTGAAGTTCCCAGTCTCATTGGTCTGACCGAGGCGGAGGCAACCGCGATCGCCGACGACGCCGGCTTGGTACTCCGAGTCTCTGCCAGCACTCAACCTGTCGCCGACCCGATCCAGAACGGCTTCATCGTTGACCAGGTTCCCGCCCCGGGGGTCACCGCCAGCCGGGGAGACACCGTCACGGTCACGCTGGGTGAGTACACCGCTCCCCCGACCACAACCACGACACCGCCGCCGGACACAACCACGCTGCCGCCGTAACCAGCGACCACCCCGAGCTGACTGGCTCGCCGGCGTCGAGCACCAGGCATCCACCATCTGGTATTGCGCAGACGACGCGACCATCGCTGCTGGCAGGGTTGATCGGACTACCGATAGTTGGTGGTCATGAGGAAACCGGCGGCGATGGCGCCGAGCCCCACGAGGAGGATGACTTGTGGCCACTGAAAGATGAAACGCACGAGCACCAACAGAACCCCGATCACCATGAGACCGGCCATCAGGGCCACATACCAGGTCGGGCTGGGATCCTTCGCCTTGGCTGCCGCCTCGATGGCCTTCGGGGACTGAGGCGGGTTCTTTGGCTTCCTTCGTTTCGACTCGGGCATCCCGCCGGCGAGCGTAGTCGCTTCGTCATGGTGGCACCCCGGGGTAACCGGAGGGTTACACGCGTGTAATTCTCAACACCCTGTGGAAAACCCTGAGGACAACTACATCGATGTAACTAATCCAGACGCCAGACCGGGACCATCTCCTCACGGCAGTGTTTCGGGGGCTTGTCCTCGGCTGGGTTGATGGCCCTCATAGTCAACTCGGCGCCACAGACTGCGCACTTGTAGTCCTGGTCCGCGACCACGATGTCCTCCGGATCGACCTCGGGTGGCGGCGTGGACAGCATACGGATGAACCACACCAGGATCGCCCAGATCCCCAACCCCAGAACCAGGGCCAGAAGGATATCGAGCCAGAAGATCCCGGTCAGAGACGCTCGATGATCGTGCCGTTGGCCATACCCCCACCCTCACACATGGTCTGCAGGCCGTAGTGGCCACCGGTCCGCTCCAATTCCCAGACCAGCGCGGTGAGGAGACGGGCACCGGAGGCCCCCAGCGGGTGTCCGAGGGCGATGGCCCCACCATTGACGTTGGTTCTATCCCAAAGCGCCATTGGATCGGTGCCGCCGTGCTCCATTCTCCAGGCGACGGTCACCGAAGCGAAGGCCTCGTTGACCTCGAAGAGATCGATGTCATCAATGCCCAGACCGGCGCGCTCGAGGGCCTTGCTGGTGGCGGGGATGGGGCCGGTGAGCATCAGCACCGGGTCGACACCGGCCATGGAGAAAGTGTGAAAGCGAGCCTTGGGAGTGAGATCGAGTCCTTCCGCCGTGTCCTCGCTCATGATGAGGATGGCCACTGCGCCGTCGGAGATCTGCGAGGAGTTGCCGGCTGTGATCTTCCCATCGCTCTGGAAGGCGGGTTGCAGTGAGGCCAGCTTCTCCAGGGAAGTGTCCCAGCGAATCCCCTCGTCCTTGGTGACGGTCTCGGTCGAGCCGTCGTCGCGGGTGATCTCGACAGGGACGATCTGGCCCTCGAAACGGCCCTCCTCGGTGGCCCGTGCCGCACGCCGATGGGACTCCAAAGACAGCTCGTCGAGCTCCTCACGAGAAATGCCCCACTTCTCGGCGATCATCTCCGCGGAGATGCCCTGGGGAACCAGACCATTGGCGTACCGCTCGAGCATCTTGGCCCCGAAGGGGAGCCCCGGGCCGTTCTGGGCGGTGATCCCCATCGGAACACGTGTCATGTTCTCCACACCGGCGGCGATCACGATGTCCTGGGCTCCAGCCATTATCGCCTGCGCCGCGAAGTGAGCCGACTGTTGGGACGACCCACATTGTCGATCGATGGTGACGCCGGGAACCGACTCGGGGAAGCCGGCCGCCAATACCGCGTTTCGACCGACGTTGTAGGCCTGCTCGCCGGTCTGGGAGACGTTGCCCATGATCACATCGTCGATGAGCTCGGGGTCGAGATCGTTGCGTTCCACGATGGCCTGGAGGGGGATCGAGGCCAGATCCACCGGGTGGATGTCCTTGAAGTACCCGTTGCGGCGACCCACCGGGGTCCGGACCGCATC
>CAZSOF010000071.1:8622-10868 GCA_964607685.1 uncultured Acidimicrobiaceae bacterium
GATGGGTGGAGACGATGGGACTCGAACCCACGACCCCCGGCTTGCAAAGCCGGTGCTCTTCCAACTGAGCTACGTCCCCCTTGGCTTCTTACCCCAATTCTACGCCTCGAATAGCGATCGGCTCCTAGGGGCCCGAATCAAGCCGGCGGTATGTTGTAGTTGCTGGTGAACAGATTGGTCGGGTCCCACTCCCGCTTGAGCTGGCGCAGCCGTTCGTAGTTCTGCCCATAGGCGTCGGGCACCCGGTCGTCCTCGTCGTCTGCGATCAGATTGACATAGACGCCACCGTTGGCGTGTTGTGCCATCGCATCGTGAAACCGCGACGCCCACCCAATCACCGTCTCGTCCTCATCGGCGTCAATCCAGCCGGCGAGGATGTGAATGCCGTACTTGCTGTCCCTGCCCGCATAGGCGGTGGCGTCGTCGGGGACACGACCGATGGCTCCGCCCAATGGGTCGAAATAGGCGGCGGTGAAGGCTCCGACCATGCTGGGCACGTGCTCCACCATGGTGTCGATTGCGCCGTCGGAGAGCTCATCCAGATCATGCGCCTTGGACAGATAGCGTTGACCCTTGGGCAGGTTGGCATCGAAGGAGGTCTGAGTCTCCTGGTAGGGAGCGGGACCGACCAGGTCGAGAATGGGAGCGCCGAGTTCGCGAAGCGGCTGAACGAAGTGGATGGCCGATGGATCTTGGTGGCAGAGCACGAAGTCGAGGACCGGCTTGCCATGCGTGTCTTCCGGGAAGAGATCGATAGGCGGCACCCGGAAACTGAACGGATAGCACTGGAACTCGTCGGGTGCGCCGTCCATGAACTCACGGAAATATCGGAGGTGGGCTCCAGCCTGGTCAAAGTCGTAGATGATCTGGCCTCTCAGCACCTCAGGGCCCACCTCGTGAATGCGGAACTCTGCACTCGTGACTACTCCGAAGTTGCCACCTCCGCCCCGCACCGCCCAGAACAGGTCGGGGTTCTCCTCTGCCGAGGCCGTCACCGGACCACCCTCTGCGGTCACAAGGCGGACCGAGACAAGATTGTCCAGAGTGAGGCCGAACTTGCGAGCCAGGTACCCCGAACCTCCTCCCAGCGCCGCCCCGACGACTCCGACCGATGAAACTGTCGGCAGCGGAACAGCGAGGCCGTGCGGCTGGGTGGCGGCGTCGAGTAGTCCGCACGTGACCCCAGGGCCAACGGTGACGGTGCGACCCGTTGCATCGACCTCGACCGAGTCCATCGGTGACAGGTCGATGAGCAACCCGCCGTCGGCAACACTGTTGGCGGCGTATGAGTGCCCGCCCCCCTTCACGGAAAGTCTCAGATCGTTGTCGCGAGCGAAGCCGATCGATGCCCTGACGTCATCAGAGGTCGTGCATCGGGCAATCACGTCGGGACGTCGGTCGAAACGGACGTTCCATGTGCTTCGGGCCTCTTCATATCGACCGTCGCCCGGCTCGAGCAGGTTGCCGCCAAGTGTCTCGGACAAAGTTGACACGTCGGGCAGTTCTCGGGCTGGATTCGACATCTTCTCTCCTCTGGTCGTACCACCCCGAACCTACAACACTCCCTTCAACGGAGATCAAACCGACCCGGATGGCTGTTCGTAGCCATCAGGCCGGCGGCCAAGACAATGCAGCGCGACTATCCGAGTGGCCGCTCAGCCTGACAACGTCTCGCCAAGGTGTTGGAGGAAGGCGGCCGCGGGAGCGCCGTCGACGAAGGCGTGATCGAAGGTGAGAGAGAGCACCATCTGATGGCTCGTCGAGAACGCGCCATCCTGGTCGACCACCGGAACCCGTCGGATGGCGCCCACACCGAGGATCGCCACCTGGGGGAGGTTGATGATGGGGGTGAAGCCGTCGACCCCGTAGGCGCCGAGATTCGACACCGAAAACGTGCCACCCTCGTAGTCCTCGGCCGTCAGTGTCCCTCCTTCCGCCCGCTTCGCCATGTCCTGGATAAGGGCGGCGATCTCTTCCACTGACAGCGAGGAAGCATCCTTGATCACCGGGGCCACCAGACCCTCCCCGGTTTGGACGGCCACGGACACGCCCACCGCATCGGCGGGTGTGAACAGGTCACCATCGCGCAAGCCGTTGAGACCTGGATGATCCGCCAGCGTCTCGGCGACGGTCTTGACGATGGTGGCGGTGATATGTGCCGGCACCTGGTCCCCCAGATCCACGGTGGAGTGCAGCGTCACCGGAGCGGTCTCGGAGTGGGAGCGACGCATGTTGCGGGCGATCAC
>CAZSOF010000072.1:0-10818 GCA_964607685.1 uncultured Acidimicrobiaceae bacterium
AACGCGCCGAGGGCGCTCATCAGCTGACCTCATGACCGAGCGGTTCCCCCGATTGGGGATCGGCGCAAAGCTTAGGAGCCAACCGGGGGAACTCGGCCCGAGGCGACATCGCAACCCAGGTCAGGGCAAACCCGAAGGGTTCTGCAGAGAGGCGAACACCCCAAGGTCGAGCCACAACCACGACGTCGCACGGATCGGAGAGCGGACTAAGACAGCCATATCGCGAGCATGCCACCCTCTCTGTGAGAAGAGCATGAGAGCTGCATACGGCTATGAGAGCTTCAAGTCTCCAAGCTCAGCACGGTCTCAACCTCGGTCTCCAGAGCCGCCAAGCTCTCGCGGGTGCGCCGGCCATTGATATCGAACCTGCATTCGAAGAAAGCATCCTCAGCCTCGTCGAACCAGGATGTCACCGGACCTTGCAGATCCTCGAGTGGCGGTGGTGTCAGCCTCGGTCTCTGCTCACGGAGAAAGCGGAGCGCCTGTTCGCATTGGGCTTGGGTGGTCAGATCTGTCGTGACCTCTTCGACTCTCTCAACCACCTCCTGCCACCGTGGCTGCCACTGATTCAACGTGAGTGAGGCAGTCCCACAGGACGTAAGCAACACTGCAGCTGCGAGGACGACTCGCGACGGCACAGAACAGTCAGATCTGGACATGGACTCCTACTTCGATGACACGCTCGGGCGGAAGCCCGAAGAACTGGGATGCGCTCGCGGCGTTGCGATGCAGGCCAGCAAAGAGATGTTCACGCCAGCGTACGAAGCCCGGGCCATTGCCGGTGAGGATGGTTTCCCTGCCCAGAACGTAGGTGGCGTCACTGGGGTCGAACCCGAAATCGGTGGTGACGATGTTGCTCAAAGCGAGAGGGACGTCGGGTTCGTCCATGAATCCGTACGTCAGGACGACCTGGTAGAAGCCCTCGCCCAGCGGGTAGACCGTGGCACGTTCGGCCTGGGGAACTCGCGGCCTTCTCAGCACATTCACGGATACCAACACAATCGTCTCGTGGAGCACCTCGTTGTATTGGAGGTTGGTGAGAAGAGCAGGCGGGGTGGCTCCGGACTCGGGGAACATGTACACGGCGGTTCCCGGGACTCGGCGTTGTGGGTGTGCGACGATCGAGCCGATGAAACGTTCAATGGGCAACTCAGCTCGATGCAGTCGACTGGCGAGAACCGATCTCCCTTTCTTCCAAGTGACCATCATCGTGAAGACCGCGAGCCCAATGACGAGAGGGAACCATCCACCCTCAGGCACCTTGAGAAGGTTGGCGCCAAAGAACACCAGGTCGACGGTGAGAAACATGACTATCAGTCCACCTGCCGACAACCGACTCCATTGCCATCTCCGACGCATCACGACATAGACCAGAATTGTGGTGATAACCATCGTGGTTGTCACTGCGACTCCGTATGCGGCAGCCAATTCGCTTGTCGAGCCAAAGGCGACGACCAGCCCCACAGTCGCGAGCATCAGAATCCAGTTGATTCCCGGGACGTAGATCTGTCCGAATTCCTTGGCTGAGGTGTGGTCGATCCTCTGCCTGGGCAGATAACCGAGTTGAACCGCCTGCATGGTCAACGAGTAGGCCCCGGATATGAGAGCTTGGGAAGCGATCACCGTCGCCGTCGTAGCCATGACGACAAGAGGAAGGACCGCCCATTCCGGCGGCATGCGAAAGAAAGGGTTGTCCATGGCAGTCGGGTCGGCGAGTACCAGCGCACCCTGGCCGAAGTAGTTCAGGGTGAGAGCCGGGAGCACCACGGCCGCCCAGCCAATTCGAATCGGACTCTTGCCGAAGTGCCCCATGTCTGCGTAGAGGGCTTCGCTGCCCGTCACCACCAAGAAGATCCCGCCGAGGGCGAGAAAACCAAGGCGGGGATTCCCGATGAAGAATCGAATTCCGAAAATGGGGTTGATCGCGACCAACACGTCCGGGGCATTGATGATTTGGCCGATCCCCAGGATTGCCAAGACGAGAAACCAAAGCACCATGACCGGCCCAAACACAGCCCCGATGGCTGCCGTGCCCCGACGTTGGATCATGAACAGCACTATCAGGATGGCTGCCGCTATGACGACCACATACTGTTCGACTCCCGGTACAGCGATTTCAAGTCCCTCCACAGCCGCCAACACGGAAATGGCAGGTGTGATCATCCCGTCCCCGTAGAGCAGAGCCGTTCCGAAAAGACCGACGGCCACAAGTACGCCCTTGGTCCTGGGATTCAGTGGGCCGCCGAGCACGAGCGCCGTCAGCGCCAGAACCCCGCCTTCGCCTTCGTTGTCCGCTCTCATCACAATTATCAAGTACTTGAGGGTGACGACCAGGAGAAGTGACCAGAGCATCAGCGAGAGAATGCCGAAGACGCTTTCTCGGTTGACCGACAGTGTTCGAGCCGAGAGGAACGCCTCCCTCAGTGCATACAGCGGGCTGGTCCCAATGTCCCCGTACACCACACCTAGCGCCCCCAATGACAGAAAGACGAGATAACCGTTGCGACGTGCCCTCCCTCCATGCCGGTACATCCGGTCCTCACGAACGGGTCTCAAGCGAAGGTCCCTAAAGGCGGCGGATGAAGCGGAGCGATGACGGCACCGCGACTGTGGGGTGGAACTCGTGGGCCATTTTCGAGGCGATGCGAGATGGGCTCTCTCACGGCAGTATCGACCGCCTGAGCTTGGAAAGTGTGTGGGTCACGGCAGCCGCCGCTCAAATCGATTCGAATTCGGCGAAACATTCCCGTCCGGCTGCCGGCGAGCCGGAAGGTTTTCCTGACGATCCATGGCAAAACCAGCGATGATCAATCGGGGACGCTCGACTGCTGGCGACATCCTGATGCAAGCAGACACACACACCGTATCCTCTGGTATCGAAAGGATCGGCAGGCTTCGAATCGAATGATTTCGATCATGCCGCCAACTGGTTTTCGCAACCCACCCCCCAAATGTGCTTGGGCCTCGATGAGAGGAGGATGAGAGACACAGTCGCTTCATGCTGGGGACTCATCGAGCTCTCATCAATCCGTTGACAGCATGGGGGTGTCGGGAATGCATGAGCCAGCGGGCCTTCCGCTCTCACTCGTTCTCTGAGGACGGTCCGACTTCAGACCTGAGGGAGCATGTCGCGCGATTTTCACGTTTGGGTGCGTTTGTCAGCCGACACAGGTAAAGCGTTCTCTGTTGTCCGATGGAGGTTCGACGGTGGCTGAGTTGTTCAATGGCCTCCAACACGTCTTGGGGGCGATGCTCGCCTTCTTCTATGAGCTCATCCCCTCATTCGGGATCGCGATCATTCTTCTTACCGTTGCTATCAACCTGCTGCTCTTTCCCCTCACGTTGCGACAAACGCGATCCACGCGGGCATTTCAAAGAATCCAGCCAGAGATAAAGCGTCTTCAGCAGGAGCACGGAGACGACAAGGAAACGATGCAGAAGGAATTGGCCCGCGTACAGAAAGAGGCTGGAGCCACCCCCGGAGGATGTCTTCTCCCCATGCTGATTCAGATGCCGATCTGGTTTGCTTTGTTCCGGGTCTTTCGCAATGTCGCCATGATCGCCCAGGGCATCGATGGGGTAACTCCCGTGATCCCTACCGACTCTTCTCTGCTGAAAGTGATCGAAAGCGGGGACACCAAGTTCCTCGGAATGGGGCTGGGAACGACCATTTCAGACGCTGTTGGAGCCGGTTTGCTCGAAGCCATGCCCTACGTCGCCCTTCTGCTACTGATGGTCTCAGCTCAGTACACCCAACAATGGTATGCGCAGCGAGGCGCATCACAGCCAGATCGGCGCGGCGGCACCCAGCAGATCGTCACCCGGATCATGCCGCTGTTTATCGGCTTCATTTCATGGAGATTCCCTGCCGGGCTCGTGCTGTACTGGACAACCTCGAATCTGGTACGGCTGGGTCAACAAAGCCTCATCTTCCATCTCGACGCGCCAACAGATGAGGTCGATACAACCCAAACGAGGGTGTCGGAGGACGACAACGAGTCGCCAAGGAAGCCCCCGCCCATCTCGAAGAAGAAGAAGAAGAAGAAGGCTCGACGGCGTGGAAGGCGGAATTGAGATGCTGCAGCCGAGGGCATTGATCACCCAGCTGAGGACTCTTGCCCGGCGCCGGCCAGCGGAAGCCGAGCGTTTCCTCAGGGACCACATCGACGATTGGGCCGCTGTGGCCCAACTGAGCCCTCAAGACGCCGCCGACATCTTGGAAGGGATCGGCGATCAAGCGGCTGTTGATTTGATCACTGATCTTGGTCCTGGAGAGCAGGCTGAGGTCCTCGAGGAGCTTCGCGATGATCTTGCAGCCATCCTGCTAGCGGGGTTACCACAGCACGACGCGGCGCGTGCCCTCGAGTCAATGGCGGCGTATGAGGCAGCGGATGTCCTTGCCGTCGTAGACGATGAGATAGCTGAGGGACTGCTGGAGGTCATGGATCGCGCCGCTGCTGGAGAAGTCCAGGACCTCCTCGAGCACCACCCCGAGTCGGCCGGGGGGCTCATGACTACCAGTATCGCAGCCCTCCCGGTGGGGCTGACGGTTGGGGAAGCAGTTGAGCGTATACGCGGCCTTCACGACCAGTTCGAGGACCTTTCCTATGTCTATGTAGTGGACGACGAGAGTCGGCTGGTCGGAGTGGTGTCCTTTCGGGACTTGGTCTTTGCCCGTCCTGGGGCAGGCCTTGACGAAGCGATGATCTCACATCCCATCGCCGTGATGACGTCAACGGATCGGGAGGAGGTGGCCGAGCTGGTCCAGCGCTACCACCTTTACGGGGTGCCGGTCACCGATGAGAGTGGAGTGCTCGTTGGAATGGTCCCCACCGAAGAGGTGCTGGTTGCTATACAGGAAGAAGCTTCCGAGGACTTCGTAGTTGCGGTCGGCACCGCGGCAGAGGACTCGGTGTATGTGCCGATGAGGCGCTCGGTCCGCCACCGTCTTCCCTGGATCGTCTTCGACCTGGGTCTCTCGTTCACAGTGGTTTTCGCCATCTCCAGATTCGACGAAGTGATCACTGCTTTTGTGGTTCTGGCCGCATTGATGCCATTGGTCGCCCGCATAGGTGGGGATGCAGGAGCGCAAACACTTGCCGTCGTGATTCGAGGACTGGCCACGGACGGCATACCGAGAAGCAGAGTGCGCCAGATCCTGAGGAGGGAAGCAGCGATTGGTTTTGTGAATGGGCTTGTAATCGGCGTTCTCGCGGGTGTGATCGGATATGGGCTTCAGACGCTCCAATCGGGCTCCCGCCCGGTTCGAGTCGGCATCGCCATGCTTCTGGCCGCGTGGGCGAACCTCGTACTCGCCGGTTTGTTCGGCGCCGCCATCCCACTGGTGCTGCGAAGAGTGCGGCTCGACCCGGCCCTCGGCTCCAACCTCTTCTTGACCACCTTCACCGATCTCGTCGGGTTCGTCGGATTCCTCGCCGTGGCAAGTGCTCTCTTGTAGGTGTTCGACGATGAACGCCGGACTTGCTCTCACCGTACTCTCAGGCTCACAACTTCAAGCTGGCAAATGACGAGAAGGAAACGATGCGAATTCTGGTAATCGAAGACGAACCGAAGTTGCTGCACCTCCTCGAACGTGGCCTACGTGATCAGGGCTACTCCGTCGATTCGGCGGCCAACGGCACGGATGCTGTTTGGCTTGGCTCCGAGTGGGACTACGACGCGATCGTCCTCGACATCCAGATCCCGCCGCCTGACGGCATCGAGGTTGCCCGGGAGCTGCGACGAAAGGGCAGATGGGCTCCCATACTCTTCTTGACGGTCCGCGATGACATCACCGATCGCGTTGAGGGTCTGGACGCAGGTGGGGATGACTACCTCACCAAACCGTTCGCCTTTGACGAGTTGTTCGCGCGTTTGCGCGCCCTCATCCGCCGTGCGCCTCCCCCGCGCCCGGCAGTCTTGCGAGCGGGTGACATCACTCTGGATCCGGCGACTCATTCGGTGAAAAAGGGGGGTGAGCCGATCGATCTCAGCCCTAAGGAATTCTCCTTTCTGGAGTATCTGATGAGACATGAGTCTGAGACACTCAGTCGGAGCGACATCCTCGACCATGTCTGGGACTTCGCCTACGAAGGCTCCTCCAATGTGGTTGACGTCTATGTCGGATACCTCCGATCCAAGATCGGTGCCGAGCGAATCGATACCGTACGTGGAGTCGGATATCGCCTCGTGGGGCAGGGCAAGCCGTGAGCGAGAGGCTCCCCACGCTTCGATTCCGTTTGTCGCTGCGTGCCTTCGCCTACACGCTGCTCACCCTGTTCGTTCTAGGTGGTGTGGTATGGGTGACCACCTATCGGCTCGTTTCCGACCGCGTGGAAACCGACGCCGAGGACTATTTGCTGACCCTCACCGGTGAGCTGGAGATTGCTTCCAGCCCCACCGATGCCAACGTAGCTACCCCTGTAATGGAGCCTGGTGAGGACCGCGTAGCCCAGATAGTTCGTCTTGACACAGGCGGAGTGGTCATCGCCACAGAGGGTCTATATGACGAGGTTCTTGTGGAGTTGCCCGCTTTTCAAGGGAACGAAGTCATCAGCCGTGAGGTCTCGCACCCCGCACAGGAGGGTGTTCACATCTTCATCAAGGCAACCTCGATCACAGTCCAGGGGCTTGACTACGGGGTCATCGCCGGCGTGTACTCCGATTCTCGCTTCGGCACAAGCGCGATTGCATTTGCCCTGTTGGGCGCAGCGTTATTGATCGCGTCGGGACTCGCGGTCAGTGTGTGGATCTCGGTGCGGTCAGCCCTCCTACCGGTAGAGAACCTGGCCAGCGAGGCAGATCGCGTGGCCTCTGCCGCCGACTCCGAAATCTGGACTCTGGAGAACCTGGCGACGACGGCCGAGATCGACCGGTTGATAGAGCGTCTGAATTCTGTGCTGAGTCGGGTCCACGACAGCCAGGAACGGGAGCGTGCGTTTCTGGAAGACGCCTCCCACGATCTGAGAACGCCTATTGCCGTTGCACGGGCAGAGCTCGATTTGGCGAATTCGTCCACCTCGGAGCACAACACCCGCCTAGCCCTGGCATCGGCCATCGAGGAGCTAGACAGACTCGACCGCCTGGCAGCAGATCTCCTCATCCTGGCGCGTATGAGAGCTACTCCAACACGGGCCCTCGAGCACGTACACCTCGGTCACATGGTCAGAAAGGCCACGGCCAGGATGATGAGAGATCCCAATCGAAGGGATATCGAAGTCACAGTGGAAGGCAATGCTGACGTTCGAGGCGATCCATTCACCCTGGAACGAGCCATCGACAATGTCCTCGCGAATGCAATCAGACATGCTTCGAAGTTGGTTCAGATCGAAGTCATACAATCCAACGGTGAGGCAATCATCCGCATTTGCGATGACGGACCGGGGTTCCCTACGAGCCTGCTGTCCTCGCCTGTAAGACGATTCACGAGTGATGGCACCCGAGCAGAGGGCACAGGTCTTGGCCTGGCGATCGCCGCGGCCATCACCGAGGCTCATGACGGAACCATGGAAGTCAGCAACCGAGCCGAAGGAGGCGCAGCCGTCGTGTTGCACATTCCATCTGGGGTCAGCTCCCACCAGTCGAACCACAAAGTGCGCTGATCTCGCGCATGTTCGGCAAGAGTGACGTGGAATTGATCGTGGGCCGTCTGGCGGTTGACCGACCGCTTGTGTGCTCCGTGAAAGCAACGCGGGAGCCGGGGTGAACAAACTCAGGTTGCTGTTCGGGGAGCCGGACTCGTGGACCGTTGGCGATGCGCGTCATCAACCAAAGACTCGGAAAGGTCCGATTCGGCATGAGAGCCCGTTGATCCAATGCCTCCTGTGAGCGGGTTGACGCGCGAGATCAGAGTGGGACGGACGCCCAGGCTGATGATTCTCGCAGCTCTAGTTGGGTCCGGTGCCGGGCTCGGAGCAGTGGTGCTCATCGAGGGCATCCAGGCGGTGAGCAGCGCCTCGCAGTGGGTGGGTGATCAGCTCTCACTCAACCGATTCGGAATACTTCTTCTGATCCCGATTGGTGTTTGGCTGTGCTGGCGCTTGATCGTCAGATTCGCCCCGGAGGTGGCCGGGCATGGTGTTCCACAGATAATCGCCGCGATCGCAGTCCACGGTGGGCGCATCCGGGCGCGAGTCATAGGTTTGAAAACGGTGGGAACTGCTCTGACCATCGGCGTCGGAGGATCGGCAGGTCGGGAGGGGTCGATTGCTCAGATCGGTTCTTCGATCGGATCCTGGCTGGGTCGGACGGCCCATCTCGGTGAGAATGACGTGATAGCGCTGGTGGCGGCGGGAGCCGGGGCGGGGATCAGCGCCACCTTCAATGCCCCGATCGCAGGGATGCTCTTTGCCATGGAAGTGATCCTCCGCGAGTTCTCCATACGGCATCTCCACACCATCGTGGTTGCCTCTGTGGCGGGTGCCGTGGTGGCCCACAGCATCATCGGCGACGAGCTGACGTTCAGTGTGCCGCCATATTCTCTGGAGGACCCCCGTCAGCTTCTCCTGTACGGAGTCTTGGGCTTGGTGACGGTGGTTCTCGCGTGGCTGTTCTTGGTATCGTTGGACTGGTTCGAGGCCGGATCAGTCCAACTCTCAGGCTGGGCCCGGCCTCTCCTCTTCGGGCTGATCGTCGCCGCGCTCGGCCTTGTCTGGGGAGAGGTCTTGGGCACAGGACAGGACTTCGTTAACACTGTTCTCAGGGATGAGACTGATCTGGCCTGGTGGAGTCTCATCGCCCTCGCCATCGTCAAGTCTGTGGCCACGGCGTCGACATTGGGGGGAAGGGGATCCGGTGGGATCTTCATGCCCAGCTTGTTTATCGGCGCTACCACCGGATCCGCCTTCGCTCAGTTGATGACGCCGCTTTGGGGGCTGTCTGAGATCACTCCTGGCGCCTTCGGGCTGGTTGGGATGGCGGCCACATTCGCAGCCGTGGCCAGGGCTCCTCTCACCTCGATACTGATCGTCTTTGAGATCACCGGCGACTACGGCCTTGTCCTGCCATTGATGGTCGCCACCGTGATCAGCACGATCCTCGCGAGCCACGTGCGCCCCGAAAGCGCATACACCGCCCCTCTTTCGCGAATGGGGATCCACCCGACTCAAGGTGACATCACCGACCTCCTCGACACGGTGCCCGTGCAGGACATCATGCATGCCCAAACGGTCACTGTGGGGCACGACGCGTCACTGGGGGAAGTTCAGGGAGTCATGCAGCGTCACCGTCTCCTCGGCTTACCCGTGGTCGCAAACGATCGTCTCGTCGGGATCATCACCGAGACCGACATCATTCGCAGCGGCGGTCCATCCGACCAGGTGACCGCGAGAGAAGCGATGACACCAAATCCGGTCACGGTGACACCGCTGACACCGGTCTCGATTGCTTTGGAGAGAATGGCAGCGCTAGGAGTGGGAAGACTCCCGATCGTCGGCGAGGACGACTCGGCACGATTGGTCGGCATGTTCATCAGATCCGACGTGGTTAACGCATATCATCGCGCTTTGAGCGCCCGGGCCAGGGCCGTGGACCTCCCGGACAGACTCTCCGCTCGCACGTCAGAAGGTGCCGGGTTCTTCGAGTTCGAGATTCCTCCGGACTCCATCGCCGATGGGAGACCGGTTAGCGAGATCCCATGGCCGGAGGGGTGTCTCGTGGTATCGGTTCATCGCGGCTCGTCACTGTTGGTACCCACGGGTCAGACTGCCCTGCGATCCGGCGATGCTGTCACTGCGTTCGGCGGTGAGGAAGCGAAGGACAGACTGATGGAACGGTTGTCCCGACCGGTCGAAGCCCCTCACAAGCCAGACGACGAGGCATCCAGTCACCAATAGTGCGCATGCAGCGCCGGAACGAGCGCTCAATCGTCGTCGTGATGCTCCTGGTCAAGGCTGGAGTAGACAACTCTTCCCCGAAGCCAATTTTCCGGGTTCCACGATGCTTGGCAGCCTCTCGTCCGATGTGTTCGAGTTCGGCGGATGGCTTTCTCGTTATCCCCGTCGAACACAGCTCCGGTGAAATGGCCTGACGAGGTTTCTGGGGCTGTCCCGGAAGAAATCAAGCGAGCGAATCGTCCGTCGTGTCTCTCGGCTCTGTGCTCACAGAATGCTCGTGGGCAGCAAACCGACCGATGCACTCGACCGGAAGCAGGGCCAGCATCGTCGGAGTGATACCCCGATTGCCCGTTCGGAATCGTTACACCTCCTCTCTGAGAGTACGTGCAGCGAGGAGGAGAAACCCGAGGGCCATCGCGGGCAGCATCAGCAGCGATCCCCATGCCGAGAGGATCCCTGACCCTCGGCCTATCTCGTGGATGACGTCGACTGCGTACCGAAGCGGCACGACGACACTCACTATCTGAGCCCAGGTCGGCAAGGCGTCAATCGAGACGATCATCCCGGACAGGAACACAGGAGGGATCATGACGAGGGGTATGAATGGGAAGACCTGGCCCTCGTTGCGGGCGAAATTGGACACCAACATCCCCAGCGCCAGTGAAACCACCGCCATAAGCCACATCACAACGAAGACCTCCAACGTGCCCGAAGGGTCGAGTCCGAGATCGAATAGGAAGCTGAGCCAGGCGAGGATGATCAGGCTCTGCAGACTGGCAAGGAGCGTGTACGCCCCCAGGTAGCCCACGACGATCTCGGTGGGACGGTAGCCACTGATGAACATACGTTCCATCGTCCCCGCCACCCGCTCCCGCACCAGGACGATGGCAGTGAGCACATAAGTGACGAAATGCACGATGAAGACACCGCCTGGGAGGGCGAAGCGTGACTGCTCTACCAGCGGAGTGTCGAGAGCGTCCCAGAA
>CAZSOF010000073.1:0-10635 GCA_964607685.1 uncultured Acidimicrobiaceae bacterium
CGGCTCCATGGGTGGTGAGTAAGCAGAGTCGAGCTTCCTCTCACAGGACGGACTCAAACGAACACGCAACCTGGCGTTTGACATACGTTTGACGCGTGTCGCAACTGGCCCTGGAAACCGCCGATGGTCGTTGGCGTTTTGTCGTCAACCGCATCTATTTGCCCGGTATTGAGCGTCGTTGGCCCGTGGGGTGATCGCGATGGTGGAGGAGGGTGGGGGTTTTGGACTGCTCAGTGGAGGCCCACGGTTGGATGGGTCTGACGGAGCCTGGGGGTTGGTGCCGCCTGTTCTGGGCTGTGTGGCGGGGTGGTCTCGTAGGATTCGGTTTGTGGAGTTGTTGGAGCGAGAGTCGGTCCTCGAGGGTCTTGGGGTTCTGCTGGCTGCCGCTGGTGGGGGTTCGGGGCGGGTGGTGGTGGTTCGGGGTGAGGCCGGGATCGGGAAGACATCGGTGGTCAAGGTCTTCTGTGATGCGCATGGCAGGGATGCTCATGTGGTGTGGGGTGGATGTGATGATCTGCTGACCCCGCAGCCGTTCGGACCCATCTGGGACATGACTCTCGAGGAGCCCGCTTTGGAGGAGTGGTTGGCTGGGGATAGTCGCCAGAGGGTCTTCAGGGGGGTGTATGAGCTGCTGGCTCGTTCTTTGCGGCCGACGGTGATGGTGATCGAGGATGTGCATTGGGCTGATGAGTCCACTACTGACTTGATCAGGTATCTGGGCCGCCGTATCGACCAGACCCATGGTCTCTTGGTTCTTACGGTCAGGGATGATGCCGTGGCGGGGAACGATCCGGTGCAGGTGGCCCTGGGAGATCTCCCATCGGCGGTTGTGGAACAGGTTTCGTTGGATCCGCTGTCGGTGGCCACGGTTGGCCGGCTGGCCGGGGATCGGTGGGACGCAAGTGAGTTGTGGCGACTGACCGACGGGAACCCGTTCTTTGTCACCGAGCTGTTGGAGACGGGACCTGAGGTGGTGCCGCTGTCGATTCGGGATGCGATGAGGGCCAGGGTGTTGAGGCTTTCAGTCCGGGGGCGGGAATTGGTGGAGTTGGTGTCTGTGGTTCCCAGTCGTGTTGAGCTGTCCGTGGTGGAAAGCATCATCGATGACCCTTGGGATGTGGTCGCCGAATGCGAGAGGGTGGGGATTCTCGGGGTGGATGGTGATCATCTGACGTTCCGTCACGAGTTGGCCCGTCAGGCGGTGGAGGACGATTTGGGTGAGATCCGTAGACGGCAACTGAATCAGAGTGTGCTCGAATCGCTGGAGGCCCGGGGTGATGATGCTGCTATCTGCGCTCAGTTTGCACGGGAGGCTGGAGACGTTGACGCCATGCTCAGGCTTCTCCCCCAGGCGGCTCGTCGTGCCGCCGAGCTGGGCAGCCACCGGGAGGCTCTGTCGCATCTTCGAGCCCTGCAACCGCTACTAGACAGATTGGATCTCGATCAGCTGGCAGACCACTACGACCTGTGGGCCCGGGAGGAGCATTTCGGGGGAGGGGCAGACGCCGAACAGTTGAGCGACCAGGCTGTAACTCTGCGTCGTCGGCTGGGCGACTCAGTCTCGCTGGGAAGGACTCTTCTCCTGGCCAGTGACATCTCGTGGTGGAGAGGCGACCGGGAATCAGCGAAGGAGTCGGCTCAGGAGGCAGTATCGGTTCTCGAGCCGATGGGGGGCGAAGACCTGGCGATGGCCTACTCGACTCTGTCGCGGCTGGCGATGGTGGCCGCCGAATCCGATCCAGCCGTCGACTACGCGGAGAAAGCTTTGGCTCTGCTGGATGACGGTCCCAGCCCGGTGCGGGTCCACGCTCTCAACAACCGGGGCAGCGCCTTCGCCGAACTCAGATATCCCGACGGTCTCGACGACCTCAAGGAAAGCTACCGAATGGCAGAAGAGCTGGGGCTGGTCTTCGATCAGGCGCGTGCGGCCCACAACATCGGCGACACCGCAGCAAACGTCGGCCGGGATACCCGAGAGGCGAGACGCTGGTTCCAAAGAACAATAGAACTGATGGAATTGGGCGAAATGGACGCCGTGCTCGCTGGCTCGGCCCTCTACGGGTTGGCGAGGGTCGATGAGCTGAATGGCGACTGGGATTCCGCCGAGCGCACCGCCCGCGCCACCCTGGGCAAGCCGGCAACCGGGATCTACGAAGTAGGTGCGGCGTGTGTGCTGGCTCGGCTTCTGGTCAGAGGTGGTCGGCCTGAGGCCGAGGAAACGGCTGTGGTTGCATGGAAACGGGCCCGTGGAATAGGCGAAGTGCAGTTCTTGAGTCCCTCTGGCTCGGTGATCTGCGAGCTCGTCTGGCTTGGTGGCAGCGTTGATCGGTCAGTGGTGGAGGACATCGTCGACTGCTATCAGCGCTATCCCGCATTGCAGAGCGTACCGTCCCACAGCGAACTGTCGTTCTGGCTGTCAGCCATCGGAGAGATCGACGCGGTGCCCGAGACTGCACTGGAACCCTTCGTCCTACTCGACCGGCGCGAATGGGAGAAAGCCGCTGCCTACTGGGATGAGCGAGGCATCCCCTACGAGACAGCCTTCTGCCTCAGTTTCGGTGGCACCGACGCCAAACTGGGAGCTCTGAAGATCCTCGGCCGGCTAGGGGCAATCCCGCTGGCTTCAAAGGTTCGGGAGGCGCTGAAGGGGGAGGGTGTCTCCCATGTTCCCAGAGGGCCAAGTCAGGAGACACGCCAAAGCCCACTGGGGTTGACACCCCGACAAGCCCAGGTCCTCGAACTACTTGCACAAGACCTGACCAACGCTGAGATCGCCGAACACCTCTACCTGTCGCCGCGGACCGTCGAGCACCACGTATCGGCGATCCTCGACAAGCTCGGAGCCGACGACCGAAGAGAAGCCGTGGCAAAGGCACGCCAAACAGCAGCTGGTTAGGCAGACCCCGACCGCTACTACCAGCCCCTCAACGGAAGGAACCCAACCCACAACACCAACACCGAATTCGTCAGATAAGAATCCGCGATGCAGTGTCAGACATGTCCCCGGAACGTCCGACATGCGTCCGGAACAATCCGTACGACATCACTCCGAAGAGAACATCTTGAACGTTCTCTGGCGATTGACATACGTTTCCCACGGACAGCTGTGGAACCTCGAAATCTGCCTATTCCACCAGGGAAAGCCGTCACCTCTGATCGTCGGGCCTGGCCAGATCCACCAGGAGCCTAAGGGCCATAGCGCTTCCGAGCGTCCCCAGCGCCGCCGGGACCGCCCTGGGAACCCTGCCATTGCCGATGAGGCGGGTCGCCCCGAGCAGCGCGGCGCCGGCCGTCGCACCTAGCGACAGGCGAATCCCGGCCCGATGGACGATGTGCTCGAGACGCTCCGCCTCGAAGTTGATGTGGAGCCGCTCTCCGGGCCTGGCTCCCGTGAGCCGCTCGAAGGCCTCGATAAGCCGGGTGATCCTGACACGGAGCTTCTGGCTCTCGTAGAACATCCACTGGGGATCGAGCTTCTCCCGGATTCGCCTCGCCATGCTCCGCATCAGGAAGCTCCCCGCCACCTGGAAGAGGTCTAGCTCGGGATCCAGCTCGGTCGCGGTCTGCTGCATCTGGGCCATCGCCTTGGCGGTGAGGGTCAGCGAGGCGGGGAGCGGCACTTCGTAGCGAATCGCGATCTCGGTCATCTCTTGGAGGATCGGCCCCAGCTGGATCTCCCGCAGGGGCACGTTGCGGTACGTGGCCATCAGCTCCCCGAGCTCGGCACGGAAATGCTCGGCATCGAGATCTGTGCGGTCGGTGTTTCCGGAGAGCATGAGGGTGACGTCCATGAGGAAGCTCACGTCCTCCTGCCAGAAAGCCATCAGCAGCAGCATCATGCTCTCCCGCAGGTCGGGCCCCACCTCACCGACCATGCCGAAGTCGAGGAAGTAGACCTCGTCCTTCCACCACATCAGGTTTCCCGGGTGGGGATCGGCGTGGAAGAAGCCATCGGTGAGGATCTGCTGGTAGTACGACTCGAGCAGCTGCCGGGCCGCCTCCCGCCTCGCCTCTCCCTCGGGGGCCTCCCGGACCGGGATGCCCTCTATCTTTTCCATCACCAGCAGTCGAGTGGAGCTCAGCTCGTCGTGGACCTTGGGAACGTCGAGTCGGGAATACGACTCGAGAATCTCCCCCATCCGGTGGATGTTCGACGCCTCCCGCCCGAAATCGAGCTCTCGCTGCAACGAGTCGGAGAGGTGCTCGAAAACCGCCGACATGTCGATGATCTGATGGAAGAGGGGCCGATGCTTGGTCCTCTCGGCGAACATCTCAAGCAGGGCGAGATCCTCCATGATCTCGGTCCGGGCCGTGGGGCGCTGTACCTTGATAACCACCCGGTCTCCGCCCTCGAGAGTGGCCTCGTGCACCTGGGCGATGGTGCCGGCGGCGAGCGGCTCGGGGTCGATGCTTTCGAAGACGTCCTCCCAGGGGACCCCAAGCTCCTCTTCCATCACCTCCACGACCTCGGCATCGCCCATGGGGGGGACGTGGTCTTGGAGAGTGGAGAGCTCTTCGATGAAAGCCAGGGGGAGGAGGTCGGGTCGGGTCGAGAGGACCTGTCCCAGCTTGCAGAAGGTCGGGCCCAGGTCCTCGAGGGCGGCGCGCAGGCGCTTTGCCTGATCGCGCTGGGAATCTGATCCGCCCCGCCTTGCGATGAGCTCCTCGATGCCGTGGCGCGCCATGACCGCACCGATCTCCGCTGTTCTCCCCATCAGCATCGGCTCGGCCTCCGCGGGAGTCGCCGGGGGAGCCTGGCCGGCAGTCCCGTTTGGCCAGACCACCCCATCCTCAGCGGCGGTGTTCACGATGATGACGTTGCACCGGGCGTTGTGGGAGATCCTGTTGGGGACGTTCCCGAGCAGGAACTTCTTCCGGTCGCTCATCCCGGCGTTCCCCACCACCAGGGTGTCGACCTGGGACTCCTCGGCCACCCGAAGCAGGGCAGCGGCCGGGTCGTCGTCCACCACGACCCGGGCCAGGCCGCGGGACCCGGCCAACTCGACGGCATAGTCAGTCAGGTCGCGTTGTGCGATGTCCCTTCGGGTCAGTTCGGCCGCGCTCGCCTTCTCTCCCGCCTCGGCGCCGGAGGGGACGACCTGGACGAGGAGCAGCTCCGCCTGGTTGTGGGTGGCGAGCCAGGTCGCCCAGCGCACCGCGCGATTCGCTCGCTCCGACTGATCGGTGGCCACCATCACCCGGCGGATGCCGGCCTTGCCATCAGCCGCGGGCGCTTCGGCGGCCGCCCCGGGATGCTTCATTCCGCCCCCGCCGAGCGGAGGATGGCCCGCTCCAGTATCCAGGCCAACAGCGACATACCCGAACCGATGAGGATCCGCTCCATCCGGATCCGCACGGTCGGCCAGCTCATCGTCGTCATACCTCCAGCCTGGTCTAAATGCAGGCGCGACTCGATGGTGCGAACAGGCTTCTCCGGGTGTGGCTATCCCCACCACGGATTGGCCGGATCCCCCCGTTTCGGGCCGGGCCGGCTTCCGGCATGATGGGGCCATGACTATCTCCGTCTTCCTGGCCGACGACAACCTCCTGGTTCGGGAGGGCGTCCGGGCGCTGATGGAGCTGGAGCACGACCTGGAGGTGGTCGGTGTCGCCGGCGACTTCGACGGTCTGGTCGACGGAGCGGATACCACCGAGCCCCAGGTGGTGGTGACCGACATCCGGATGCCGCCCGAGTTCCAAAGGGAGGGAATCGAGGCGGCCAAGCTGGTCCGCAAGCGTCATCCTGGCACGGGCGTGGTGATCCTCTCCCAGTACGACGATCCCGAGTATGCGGTGTCGCTGCTCTCCGATGGCGCCGCCGGGTACGCCTACCTGCTCAAGGACCGGGTGGCCGAGGGTGACCAGCTGGTGCGGGCGATCCGGGAGGTGGCAACGGGGGGATCGATGCTCGATCCCCGCATTGTGGAGGCTCTCACCCACCCGGTGACCAGAGACGGGCTGCTGACTCCGGCCGAGGAGACCCTCCTCGAGCAGGTGGCCGAAGGGACCCCGATCAAGGCGATCGCGATCTCGCAGAAGACCACGCCGGCCGACGTCGATGCCCGGATCGAGCGACTCTTCATCACGCTGGCGGAGAGAACCTCCTCGGGCAGCAGCGCTGCCTTGGAACGGCTGCGCACTCTGCAGCGGGCCATCGCCGAGCGCGAGGAGCAGGGGGAGGAGCTCTCCCGTTTCCTGCCCGGAGGGGTGGCGGCCAAGTTGCAACGGGAAGGGCGCCACCTCGGTGACACCGAGGAGCTGGAGGTGACCGTTCTGATCTCGGACATTCGCGGCTACTCGAGCATTGCCGAGCACACCGATCCCACCACTCTGGCCGCCCAACTCAACCGCCACCGCGCCGAGATGAACCGGGCGATCCTCGATCATGGGGGGACGGTGATGCAGTTCATCGGCGACGCGGTGATGGCGGTGTTCGGAGCGCCGGAGCGGATGCCCGCTCACGCCGATGCCGCCGTGGAGACGGCGATCGCCATGCATCGGGCTCAGGACGCCATCAACGAGGAGTGGGCGGAGCAGAGCCTGGAGCCGTTTGGCCTGGGCATCGGCGTCTCCACAGGCAAAGTGGCCGCGGCCCTCCTCGGATCCGAGGACCGGCTCGAGTACACCGTGATCGGCGATACCGTGAACCTGGCCCAGCGTCTCCAGCAGTGGGGCCGGGTCGGGGAGACGGTGCTCAGTGAGCCGACATTCGCCGCCCTATCGGACCCTCCGGAGAGCGACGAACTGGAGCCGGCGATGGTGAAGGGGAGGGAGACCCCGGTGCATGCCCATCGGTTCCCGCGGAGGTTGGGCGATGACTGATCGCGGCGTTGTGGCCATCCTCCGCGCGACGGCCATCGTGGGCGCGGCCCTGGCCACCACCGGCATGGTGGCCATACCCGCTTACGGTGCTGACCCGGGCCTGCTGCTCTCCGAAGGCGCCGCCTTCTTCCTCTTCTCGCTCTTCTATGCAGCCGCGGTGTGGTTCGTGGCGCCGGGCCAGCCGCGCAACCCGGTGGTTTGGATCATGGCTCTCACCTCCATCTGCGGGGGCGCGTACAACTCCGCCTGGGCCCTGGTGCTGGGCCTCACCGGCGACATCTCCATCGTGGAGCGGTACGTCCCCGCCGAACACCCCACCTGGGTCGCAATGGTCTTCATGCTCATCCTTCCGGTGGCCACCGCGGGGATAGTCACCCAACTGACCTTCGGTCTTCTCCTCTTCCCCGATGGCAGGCTCCCCTCGGAGCGGTGGCGCCCCGTTGGCTGGTTCACCGCGGGGACCATCATCCTGATGACAGCGGCCCTGGCATGGGACTATCGGCCGGGATCGACCGAAGTTGAGGGGACTGGAACAGTTTCGGCGGTTGCGGCAGTGTTGATGCTGGTGGCCGCGGTAGCGGCCGTGGTGTCACTTGCCGGGAGGTTCCGGCGGAGCACCGGGGCAACCCGACAACAACTGAAGTGGATTCTGTGGGGGGCTTCCATCCTGGTGCTCAGCCTCGTCGTGCTCCAGGCCTTCCAGGACACCGAGTACGAAGACTTGTTCCTGGCGGTCTTCGCCCTGGCGGGTGGGGCCTTCGTGGCCTCGTATGGAATCGCCTTGGCCAAGTACCGGCTCTACGACATCGACGTCGTCATCTCCCGGACGGTGGTCTATGCGAGCCTGGCGGTGTTCATCACCGGGGTCTATGTGGCTGCGGTGGTGGGGGTGGGGAGCCTCCTGGGTGACGAAGAGTCCCACCCGTGGCTGTCGATCGGAGCTACCGCCTTGGTGGCCCTCGCCTTCGAACCGCTACGCGAGCGCTTGCAGGGCCTGGCCAACCGCCTCGTCTACGGAAAGCGGGCCACCCCCTATCAGGTGCTCTCCGACTTCTCTAGGAAGATCACGGCCAGCGACGAAGAGCTCCTGGAGCAGGTGGCCCGCTCCCTGGCCGAGGGAACCAGCGCGACCCAAGCCGCGGTCTGGATAGGTCAAGACGGAGCGATCCACAGAACCGCGACGTGGCCTCAACAGGCAGAGGTGGCTTCGGCGGCGAGCGCCTCTGACATCTCTTCGATTCCAGGCGTGGATCTCACCCGCCCGGTCGTCCACGACGGAGAACCGCTGGGTGCACTCACCTTGACGGCAGCGCGGGGCCAGTCACTCTTGCCCACCGATGAGAAGCTCCTCGAACAGGTGGCATCGGGCATGGGACTGGCGCTGCGCAACATTCGCCTCGGCGAGGACCTTCGGGACCGGGTAGAGGCACTTCACCGGTCTCGGAGACGTCTGGTGACAGTGCAGGACGAGACGAGACGTCATCTCGAGCGCCAGCTTCACGATGGAGTGCAGCAGCGACTGGTCGGGCTCAAGGTCAGGCTCGGCCTGGCCCGCCGAGGGGCAGAGGCATCGGGGATCGGCGAGGTGGCGGAACTTCTCGGTCAGGTCGCGGCCGACACCGATCAGGCGATAGATGCCTTGAGGGACTTCGCCCGGGGGATCTATCCGCCGCTCCTCGAGGCCGAGGGCCCAGCGGCGGCCCTGAGCTCCCAGGTGCTCAAGCTTCCCATAGCAGTCACTGTCCATGCTGCCGGAGTAGGGCGTCATCCCCGGCCGGTGGAAGCGGCTGTCTACTTCTGCGTGCTGGAGGCCCTCCAGAACGTGGTCAAGCACGCCGGAGCCACATCGGCCCATGTGGTGATACGCGAAAGCGACAGGGCTGTCACCTTCGAGGTCTCGGACGACGGGAAGGGATTCGATCCGGGTGAGGTGGCATCAGGTTCAGGGCTGGCCAACCTGAACTATCGGCTCGACGCCCTGGATGGAGAACTGCGAGTCGACTCCGCGCCCGGCCGAGGAACCACGGTCCGGGGGAGCATCCCCGTGCCGCTGGTGGAGCGGACCCCGTGACCGCCGTGCACGAGCGCAGCCGGTCCGGGACGAGGCTCTCGCCAGCGCGGGTGACGGCCGCCGCCGCCATGCTTCTGGCTCTGTACGGGCTGACCGTCTTGCTCCGATTGGGACGTGCCGACCATCTCCCCGAAGGGGCGGCGATGTTCGCGGTCTTCGCAATCGGCTTCGGAGCTCTCGCCTGGCTCGCAGTTCCCCTCCAGCCACAGAATCGAGCGCTGTGGGTACCGGTCTGGGCCAGCCTCATCGCGGGCCTTGGAGTCGCCGGTTGGGGCACGGCGGTTCTCATTGGACACAGCTCCGGCTTGGACATGTCAACCGTCTCATGGGAGAGGCTCACCACCGCCGACGTTCCTGCCGCGGCCGCAATCAGCTACCAGTTTGTAGTTCTCGCTGCCGCCAGCGGTCAGTTCCTCATGGTGACCCTATGGCCTCTGTTATTTCCCGACGGGAGGCTCCCATCTCCCCGATGGCGATGGGTGGCCTGGGGTGCATTGGCCACCATTGGTGTTCTTTCCAGTCTGCTCATCTGGCTGTTTCGGCCCGGATCGGGGATCTCCTATGACAACACATTCGACGACCTTCCTCGACTCCGATCCGTGATTGATCCATTGTTCCTTCTTCTGGTTGTCTGGGGAGTGGTATGTGCTGGGTCACTTCTGCTCCGACAGAGGACGAGCGCCGGCGAGCTCCATCAGCAGTACCGCTGGGTCACCATCGGAACCCTCTCGCTCCTGGCCACTCAGTTTGTCGTCGACGCCGAGCCGTGGCAGCTGACAACGGCTCTAGTGCTCACCAGCTTCGGCGTCGTCAGCTACGGCGTGGCGGTCACCAAATACCGGCTCTACGACATAGACCTATTCATATCCCGCACCGTGGTCTACGGGATCCTGGCCGCCTTCATCGGAGCGGTGTACGTCCTGGTTGTGGTGGTCATCGGGGGAGCACTCGGATCGGAGACTGGAAGCCTGGCCCTCGCCGTTGCGGCCACGGCCCTGGTGGCAATTGCCTTCGAGCCGTTGCGGCGCAGGGCGCAGCAGTGGGCCAACCGGCTGGTCTACGGGAGGCGGTCCACCCCGTACGAGGTGCTGTCCGACCTGACCCGGCGCCTCGCCGGCACCGAGCCAGCCCGAGGGGTGCTGGAACGCATGGCCCGGCTCATGGCCGAAGGAACCGGAGCCGGGCAGGCCACGGTGTGGTTGACCGAAGAGAGAAAGGGCCTTGTGGCTGCCGCGGGATGGCCTCACCTGCCGAATCCGGGGCGGGTCGAGTCCTTGGAGGACCTGGCCGGCACCATCGCTCCTGTCACACACGACAACGAACTGGTGGGGGTACTCCAGATAGTCAAGGCCCGGGGCAATCCGGTGACCCCGCCGGAGCAGCACCTCATCGACGACCTGGCCGGATCCGCCGGGCTGGTCCTGGGGAATCAACGCCTCAACTCGGCTCTGGCCGCTCGGGCCGAGGAGCTACAGCAATCGCGGCGCCGCCTGGTCGAGATGCAGGATGCCGAGCGGCGCCGGCTGGAGAGGGACCTCCACGATGGGGCCCAACAGCAGGTCATCGCTCTCAAGCTGAAGATCGGCCTGGCCGAGCACCTGGCGAGAAAGGAGGGCCGCCTCGATCTGGCCGGGCAATTGGATGAGCTGTCCGACGAGGCGCAGACCGCGATCGACGAGATTCGGAACCTGGCCAAGGGCATCTACCCGCCCCTGCTCGAGTCGGAGAACCTGGTGGCGGCG
>CAZSOF010000074.1:0-10589 GCA_964607685.1 uncultured Acidimicrobiaceae bacterium
GCCAAGTTGATTCATTGAGCTTTCGCTCAAATTTCGACCACCTGGCTACGATTCCGGGCCGTCCGCCCAACAAGGAGAGATCGTGTCCAAGTTCCTCAGCGAGGAGTGGGCCCAAGATGTGACCACGGCCCTGTCTAACCACCAAGGATTCAAGAACGCCATCGGCGCCGCCGACCTCGGTATCCAGTTCGAGACCGAAGGCGGGCCGGAGGGAGCCGTGGACTACTACCTGAAGACGTCGGATGGCGCCTCGAACATGGCGATTGGGACCCTCGACGACGCGGATGTGACCGTGAAGCAGTCATACGACACCGCGATGGCCATCTCCAAGGGGGAGCTCAACACCCAGACTGCGTTCATGACCGGGAAGCTCAAGGTGTCGGGAAACCTGGCCAAGTTGATGATGCATCAGTCGGCGATACAACAGTGGGGGATCGCCGTGGCTGATCTCGACGTGGAGTACTGAAGGAACGACACGTCGTTGGCGTTGTCCTTGGCGAGACGCCCACCTCATCTTCCAATTCGGTGTCGATCTGGGTCGGGTAGCTTCGTCAAATTAGAACAAGATTACAAATAGGAGAAGGGACTCGAGGATGCCCAAGTATGCGGCACTGATCTATGACGACGCCGCTAACGACAACGCCGAGCCCGATCCCGACGTCATGCAGCAGGTGATGGCCGACTACATGGAGTTTGGCCAGAACGCCGAGTCCGTGATAGCCGGCGGCGAGGCGCTACACCCGACTTCGACCGCCACCACGATCCACGTGGAAGGGGGCAAAGGAGGCAAGGCCGTCTTCACGGATGGCCCCTTCGCAGAGACCAAGGAGGTGCTAGGAGGGTTCTACTTGCTCGATTGCGCCGACCTCGACGAGGCACTGAAGTGGGCACAGCAGATACCCGGCGCCTGGCACGGAAAGGTGGAGGTTCGTCCGGTCATGGAGTTCGACGAGAGCGGCCAGCCCATCAACTAGAGGCTGAAGCACCCGTGAGCCAGTGTCTGCCGGGACTGGATGTGCCTCGGGGTGGGCGCCCACCGTCCCAAGAGGCACTCACCCGTCTATGGGACCAGTCCCAACTGTTCGACGGCGTCGCGTTCTGACTCCAACTCGGCGACCGAGGCATCGATCTTGGCCCGGGAGTACTCACCGATCTCGAGACCCTGCACGATCTGCCACTCGCCGTTACGCACCACACACGGAAACGATGACATGAGACCTTCCGGCACACCGTAGGAGCCGTCGGAGGGAACACCCATCGACACCCAGTCGCCCTCGGGTGTCCCTTTGATCCAGTCACGCATGTGGTCGATGGCCGCATTCGCCGCCGACCCCGCCGACGACGCACCCCGGGCGGTAATGACAGCCGCCCCCCGCTTTGCCACTTTCGGGATGTACACGGTGTCAACCCACTGGTGGTCGTCTACCAGCTCGTATGCGGACTTCCCGTCCACCTCGCAATGGAACAGGTCCGGATACTGGGTGGTCGAATGGTTGCCCCAGATGGTCATTCGTCGGATGGAAGTCACCGGTTTGCCGACGCGGGCCGCCAGCTGGGTGATGGCACGGTTGTGATCCAGCCTGGTCATGGATGTGAAATTGCCGGGATTCATGCCCTCGGCGTTGCGCATGGCGATCAGAGCATTGGTGTTTGCCGGGTTACCGACGACAAGGACCCTCACGTCATTACGCGCAGAGGAGGCGATTGCTTTTCCCTGTTCGGTGAAGATGGCTCCGTTGGCAGCCAGCAGGTCTGAGCGCTCCATGCCTTCTTTCCGCGGCATCGCCCCGACCAGCAAGGCGATCTCTGCGTCACCGAAGGCGGTCTCGGCATCATCTGTCTGAACCACCCCTGCCATCAGAGGGAAGGCACAGTCGTCGAGCTCCATGACCACCCCCTCCAGGGCGCCCATCGCTGGAGTGATCTCGAGCAATTGGAGCACCACCGGCTGGTCAGGACCCAGCATCTCCCCGGCGGCGATCCGGAACAGGAGGCTGTAGCCGATCTGACCGGCGGCGCCGGTGACAGTGACTCTGACTGGTTGGTTCATGAGCTCTGAGGGTACCGAGGCCGTAGTCACGACATGAAGTCGAGGGCGATGTCCAACTGAGGCGCAGAATGGGTGATCCAACCCACGGATATGAAGTCCACCCCGCTGTCGGCGATCTCCTTCACGTTCTTCAACGTGACACCACCGGATGCCTCGATTTCGATCGTCCCTCCACTCATGGCGACCGCCTCGCGGAGATCCTCTGATGCCATGTTGTCCACCAGGATCCGGTCGGCGTCGGTCTGTGAAGCCTCTCGCAGCTGATCGAAGTTCTCGACCTCGATCGTGATCTTGACCGATGGTCCCACGTCTGCCCTGGCTGCGGCCACGGCACTCTTGATGCTTCCGGCGGCCACGATGTGGTTGTCCTTGATCATCACCTCGTCGTAGAGACCCATTCGATGATTGACGCCGCCACCGGCAAGCACCGCCTGTTTGTCCAGGAGACGCAGCCCGGGCATGGTCTTGCGGGTGTCGGTGATCCGGGCCCCGGTCCCTCTGACCGCCTCCACGAGCTCTGCTGTGGCGGTGGCGACACCTGACATGCGACCGATCAGGTTGAGCGCCGTTCGCTCCGCAGCCAGTAGTGAGCGGGACGATCCGGAGACGACGGCCAGAACCGTCCCTGCCGGCACGTGATCGCCTTCGAGCACCTTCGGCTCGAAGGCAACATCGTGATCCACCCGTTGGAAGACCTGCGCGGCCACTTCGAGGCCAGCCACCACCCCTGCGCCACGGGCAATCAGATGCGCCACAGAGAAGCTGGTCTCTGGGATCACGGAGACGCTGGTGATGTCCCCGATGTCGTCCAGATCCTCGCGTAGTGCTCGCTCGACGATATCGGCGACCTCCATTGTCATACCTTGACGGTGTCGACGGCGCCGGGAACCACCAGGGCCCTCATGGCTTGCATCGGATCCTCTTCCGGATAGTCCGCCCGGTAGTGACCACCACGAGACTCGGAGCGCCGCAAGGCCGCCATGACCATCAGGAGACCCAGCTCGGCAGCATTGCGACCAGATATCGTCCGACCGAGGACCCGCTCCATGTCGAGAATCGAATTGCGCGCCTCCCAGAGACCGTCGCCCGTTCTGATGAGACCCACCCGATCCCACATCACCTGTCTCAGGTCGTCGATCGCCGGGCCTGCCACTACCGGCAGATCTAGCCCTTCCTTCGGAACCTCTACGTCATTGCCCGGCGGCCATTGGTTGGCTTCGACATCGAGCGCCACCCGTGCTCCGAACACCAGACCCTCCAACAGCGAATTCGAGGCCAGGCGGTTGGCCCCGTGGACACCCGTCGAGGAGCACTCCCCCGCAGCCCAGAGACCGGGCACCGAGGTTCTCCCATGGGTATCCGAGTCGATCCCACCCATGTAGTAATGAGCCGCCGGGGAGACCGGCAACAGGTCCTCGGTGGGATCCAACCCAACGGACAAGGCATGGGCGGTCACCGTCGGGAACCGCTCGTGAAAGTTGACGATGGATCGCGCGTCGAGATAGGCGGTGGAGCCCCGGTCGTACTGCCAGAAGATGGCCCGGGCCACTATGTCTCGCGGGGCAAGCTCGGCCATCGGGTGGTATTGATCCATGAACCGGCGGCCGACGCCATCAACCAGCTTGGCTCCCTCTCCCCGCAGGGCCTCGGTGAGAAGGGGCATGGGGTCCTTGCCGGCATTCAATGCGGTGGGATGGAACTGGACGAACTCGAGATCGGCGAGTCTGGCCCCGGCCCGGGAGGCGATCATGATCCCGTCACCCGTGACTCCGACCGGGTTGGTGGTCCTGGAGTACATACGCCCGGCCCCACCGCTCGCCATGACCACTGCCGGTGCCGTGTAGACAATCCGCTTTTTCCCGTCAGCGGTGAGAACGCCGATCACCCGGTCACCGTCTCGAGCCAGGTCCACCACCCGACCATCCATGACCTCGACGCTCTCCGCGGCCCCCGCTGCCTCATTGAGGGCACGCATCACCTCGGCGCCGGTGGCGTCTCCGTCGGCGTGGACGACCCGCCGCACGTGGTGCCCTCCTTCGCGGCCCAGGACGAGTGTTCCCTCATCATCACGATCGAACTGCGCGCCCATCGTTATGAGTCGGGCGATCGCCTCCGGTCCCCCGCGGGTCAGGGCGGAAACCGCTTCCTCGACCGCCAGCCCACCGGAGACGGCGACGGTGTCGGCGGCATGGGCTTGTGGAGAGTCGTCGTCGGCAAGGGCGGCCGCGATGCCACCCTGGGCCCACCAGGTGGACCCCTTCTCCTTGGCGGTGATCACATATGCCCGTTGCAGACCCAGTGCCACGGTGAGGCCGGCCACACCTGCACCCACCACCAGAGGTGCGTCCAGCCGGATGGTCCTCGTCATGTCCCGTCAGTCCTGCCGGCCGACCTCGAGCATCCTGGAAACCGCGAGCCTGGCCCGCTCCGCGATGTCTTTGGGGATGTCGACCTGGTACGTCAGCGTCTCCAGCGACCGCTTGACGTTATCCAGTGTGATGCGCTTCATATGAGGACACAGATTGCAGGGCCGCACGTAGGTCGTGTTGGGTGTGGCTTCGGCCACGTTGTCCGCCATTGAGCACTCGGTGATCATCATCACCCGCTCGGGCTGATGGTCCTTGACCCAGTTGATCATCCCGTGGGTCGAACCGACGTAGTCGGCCTCATCGAGGACGTCCGGCGGCGACTCGGGATGGGCGATCACCAGGATCTCGCCCATGTCCCGCTTGTAGCCGGAGATCTCCTCACCCGTGAACCTCTCGTGGACCATGCACGAGCCCTCCCAGAGGATCACCTCGACATCGGTCTGAGTGGCCACCCATTTCCCCAGATACTGATCGGGCGTGAAGATGACCCGATCCACGCCCAGTGACTCGACGACCGCCACCGCGTTGCTGGACGTGCAGGTGATGTCGGATTCCGCCTTCACTTCGGCCGAGGTGTTGACATAGGAAACGACCGGGACCCCCGGGTACTGCTCTCTGAGACGACGCACGTCGGCCCCGGTGATCCCGTCGGCGAGGGAGCACCCTGCATCTAGATCCGGAATGAGCACGGTCTTGTCCGGCGCGATGAGCTTTGCGGTCTCGGCCATGAAGTGAACGCCGGCAAGCACGATGACCTCGGCCTCCGTTTCCAGACCGAGATATGCAAGGGCGAGCGAATCGCCGGTGATGTCGGCCGCCAGATGATATATGTCCGGCGTCATGTAGTTGTGGGCGGCGACGATGGCGTTGCGCTCCAACTTGAGACGAGTGATCTCATCAATCGTCGGCTGGAGGGCAGCGATCTCCTCTTGGGGAAGGATGTCGGCGGCGCGAGTGATCTGGATAGTGGTCAAGGTGACTCCCGGAGACCCCAATTGTAGGGCGGGGATGCGGTCACATTCCCACTCGGCCCCGTCGAGAGCGGGCCGGGACCTGTTGTGCCTTCTCTAGACTTGCGGACATGGCGAATCCAGTTCTCACCCGGCAGTTTGGCGACCAGAGTGAATCGAGCGCAGCTCCGGCGCCGATAGTCATCGAGCCCGGCGAGCGGATGACGATGAGCTCGTCCTGGGCCAGACCGGGCTGCTCTTCCTGCTGCTCTTGGCCGGCGCCGTCTACGGCTGGATTAACGCCGAGAGGACCATTGGCCCGATCTTCTGGGGCTCGATGATCGCAGCCGTCGTTCTGTTGATCGTCACGCTGATTGAGAAGGAGTGGGTTCGATTCACCGGGCCGCTGTTTGCATTGGCCGGGGGTGTGTTGGTTGGCGCAATCTCGAAGATCTATTCCGATGTCTATGAGGGGATCGTGGTCCAGGCGGTTCTGGCGACGTTTGCCGTCTTCATCGCCATGTTGTTCCTCTACGCCAACCGGATCATCAAGGTCACCCAACGGCTGCGGTCGACGGTCATGCTCGCCACGGCCGGTGTCCTCCTCTTCTACTTGATATCGATCGTGCTCAGCGTCCTTGGCGTCGACATGCCGTTCGCCTGGGATGGCGGTCCCTTGAGCATCATCCTCAGCCTGGTCATCGTGGGCATCGCCGCCTTCAACCTGCTGCTCGACTTCGACATCATCGAGAGAGGGATCCGCGGGGGCGCACCGGGCTGGATGTCATGGTTCGCCGCCTTTTGGGTTGATGGTCACCGTCGTCTGGCTCTACCTGGAGATCCTGCGCCTCCTGGCCCTGACGCGCGACTGAGGCGGGAGGCCTCAAGGTCTATGAGCGGCTGAGATTGCCACGTGTGAGGCGTGGCTAGTGCTCCCAGAAGGGGTACGGACTGCTACATGTGGGCAATGATGGCGTCACCGAACTCTGAAGTCCTCACCTTGGAGGCTCCCTCCATGAGACGCTCGAGGTCGTAGGTCACCGTCTTGGCGGCGATGGCTCCTTCCAGACCCTCGATGACCAAGTCGGCGGCTTCATTCCAGCCCATGTAGCGGAACATCATCTCGCCGGACAGGATCACCGACCCCGGGTTCACCTTGTCCTGGCCCGCGTACTTGGGGGCGGTGCCGTGGGTGGCCTCGAAAATCGCCACCCCGGTGTCGTAGTTGATGTTGCCGCCGGGGGCAATCCCAATCCCGCCCACCTGGGCGGCGAGGGCGTCGGACAGGTAATCGCCGTTGAGGTTGGTGGTGGCGATGACGTCGTAGTTGGCGGGGCGGGTGAGGATCTGCTGCAACATGGCGTCGGCGATCACGTCCTGAACCAGCAGCTTGTCACCGGGATCTCCTCCGCTGTCCTCCCAGCTCACGGCGACATCGGAGAACTCCTCCCTGACCAACTCGTAACCCCAGGAGCGGAAAGCGCCCTCGGTGAACTTCATGATGTTCCCCTTGTGCACCAGGGTCACCGACTCCCGACCACTGTTCAGCGCATAGTTGATCGCCGCCCGGATCAGGCGTTTCGAACCAGTCTCCGAGACCGGTTTGATGCCCAGACCTGAGTCCTCGCGAATGTCCCAGTCGTAGGTCTCTTTGAGGAAGGCGAGAAGTCGCTTGGCGTCCTCGGTGCCCTCCTCCAGCTCCTTGCCGGCGTAGACGTCCTCGGTGTTCTCCCGGAAGATGACCATGTCCACGGCGCCCGGGTTCTTGACCGGTGAGGGGACCCCTTCGAACCATCGGACGGGGCGGACACACGCGTAGAGGTCGAGGATCTGACGGAGCGCCACGTTCAGGGAGCGGATCCCACCACCCACGGGAGTGGTGAGCGGCCCCTTGATACCCACGAGATGCTCTTGGAACGAGGCCACGGTCTCGTCGGGTAGCCATGACCCCGATTCGTTGAACGCCTTCTCCCCGGCAAGCAACTCTTTCCAGGCGATCTCACGCTCGCCGTCGTAGGCCTTCCTGACGGCAGCATCGAAGACCCGCACCGCGGCGGCCCAGATGTCAGGACCTATCCCGTCACCTTCGATGAATGGGATGACGGGGTTGGTGGGGACGTTGAGACCATCGGGTCCCATGGTGATGGGTTGGCCCATGTCAGAAGACTCCTCCGGAAGGTGGCTGTCGGCGAGACGGACAATAGCCAAACACCGGTTTACCTCCCCTTCCAGGGGGAGCAATCCATTCTTCGAATGGAATTGCGAGCTATACCGCGGTTTCTACTCACAGAACGATCAGAAGGACGCTCTCCGTGCTTCGGCGGCACTCAGCGTGTTGGAGAGGAGCATGGCGCGGGTCATGGGGCCTACGCCCCCCGGGACGGGGGTGATTGCCCCCGCCACCTCGGCCACGGCTTCGAAATCGACGTCGCCCACCAGACCGTCGTCGGTGCGATTCACGCCGACATCGATGACCGTCGCCCCCGGCTTGACATGATCGGGTCCGATGAGACGAGGTACACCTGCGGCCGCCACCAGGATGTCCCCCTCCCTGGTGACCGCGGCGAGGTCGGTCGTCCTCGAGTGAGCCACCGATACGGTGGCGTCCGCACCCCTCTCGGACAGGATCATGGCCAATGGCCGACCTACCAGGAACGAGCGGCCGACTATGACCGCCCGGGCCCCGACCGTATCGACTTCGTAGTGATCGAGTATGCGCATGATCCCGCTCGGGGTGCAGGGACGCAGACCAGGTCGACCCAGGATCAGCTTCCCCAGGCTGAAAGGATGAAGCCCGTCGACGTCTTTGGCCGGATCGATGCGCTCCACGATCGCCTCTCCGTCGAGATCACCCGGCAATGGAAGTTGCACCAGGATCCCGTCGACCGCGTCATCGTCGTTCAATGACTCGACCAGCGACGACAACTCTTCCTGGCTGATCGACGCCGACAACTCGTGATGAATCGACCTGATGCCAACCTGCTCAGCATCGCGCCGCTTGCCGCGGACATATGTATGCGAGGCCGGATCGTCTCCCACGAGGACGGTTGCGAGTCCTGGCCGGTAAGCGAGGTCGGCAACTGTCTTGGCCACCTCTTCCTTGACCGCGGCCGCCACCACCTTGCCATCGAGGACGCGCGCCGTCATCAGTGTCTGAAGTGTCGTCGGTTGGTGAACAGCAGGGCCAGTCCTCTGTCATCGGCGGCCTCGATCACCTGTTCATCGTTGCGCGATCCACCGGGCTCGACCACTGCGGTGACTCCGGCTGCGGCCAAGGTGTCCAGCCCATCACGGAACGGGAAGAAGGCATCGGACGCCGCCACCGCACCCTGTGCTCGCCCTCCGGCCTTGGCCACCGCTCGCTCGGCGGCTCCTACCCTCGATTGATCGCCTGCCCCCACACCGACGGCCTGCTCACCCTTGGCGATCACGATCGCATTCGACTTGGTGTGCGCAGCAACGACCCAGGCGAATCGCAAAGCCATCAGCTCCCCTTCCCTTGGCTCCCTCGCAGACGCCAGCTGCCAACCCTCCAGTTCGACGTGATCACGCTGCTGGGCGAGAAGCCCGCCGTCGATTCGTCTGTAGTCGGAGCCGGAGGTCGAGGGCAACGGCGCGGTCAACACCCGGAGACCTGGCTTGGCCGCCAGGACCTCGAGGGCATCGTCGGGGATCTCCCTGGCCACGATGACCTCGACGAAGCGCTCGACGATCAACGCCGACGTCTCCCGGTCGAGCGTCCCGTTCACCGCGATGACTCCCCCGAAAGCGGCGAGGGGATCGCCTTCCCAGGCCTGTCGGAAGGAGTCGATGATGGTGCCACCACGCGCCGCCCCGGCTGCATTGGTGTGCTTGACGACCACCGCAGAGCCCTCACCCAGCTCCCCGGCGAGCCGCCACGCCGCTTCGGCATCGGCATAATTGTTGAACGACATCTCCTTGCCCTGGTGCTGGACGGCCTCGGCCCACCAGGCAGAGGCTCCGTCCTCGATATAGACGGCCGCGGACTGATGCGGATTCTCCCCGTAGCGCAGCTCACCGAAGCGACGGAGCGGGATCACCAGGTCGTGGCCGATCCAATCGACTATTGCCGCGTCGTAGCTGGCAGTGTGGAAGAAGGCCTCGGCCGCCAACCGACGCCGCAACCCGGCGTCGAGGCCGTCCTCCGCGACGGCAGCGGCGACTTCATCGTATTGGGTGGGAGAAACCACCACCCCAACGTGGTGATGATTCTTGGCCGCCGCCCGAACCATGGCCGGGCCACCGATGTCGATCTTCTCCACTATCTCCGACTCGGATGCGTCATCCGCGGCCACGGTCTCCCGGAATGGATAGAGGTTGCACACCACCAGGTCGAAGCGTTCTATGTCGTTGGCCGCGAGGTCCTGATCATCCTCGCTTCCACGGGCGAGTATTCCCCCGTGGATCTTGGGGTGAAGGGTCTTCACCCGGCCATCCAGGATCTCAGGGGCACCGGTGACATCACTCACTGTCACCACGTCGAGACCGGCCTCGCGCAGGATCGTGGCGGTCCCCCCGGAGGAGACGATGATGTAACCCGCTGCCGCCAGACGCTCGACAAAGGGAACCAGGCCCGTCTTGTCGTACACACTGACCAGAGCCCGTTTCATCGCCACCTGACCCTCGACCCCTCCACGGTGAGACGCCCTTCCACGAGGGCCCGCACGACCTCGGGGTACAGCCGGTGCTCCTCCACCTGGATTCGGCGATGAAGACTCTCCACCGTGTCATCGTCCATCACCGCCACCGGGGCCTGGGCGATGATCGGCCCGTTGTCCACCTTCTCGTCGACGATGTGAATGGTGACACCGGTCACTCTCACACCATGGTCGAGCGCAGTCTCCACGGCATGGGCGCCGGGGAAGGCTGGAAGGAGAGAGGGGTGGATGTTGAGGATCCGGTTGGGGAACCGGTTGACGAACGACGGGGAGAGAATGCGCATGAAGCCGGCGAGGACAACACCTTTCGCCCCACTCGCTTCCACGACACCGGCCGCGCTCGCAGAGAAGGTGTCCCGGTCGGGATAGTCGCCCCAGCGCAACACGGCGGTCTCGATGCCGGCATTCTCGGCCCTGCCCAGGGCCGGTGCGTCGGGTCGGTCGGAGAGAACCAGAACGATGTGGGGACGCACCGCAGGGGTGTCGATCAGCGTCTGGAGATTGGTTCCCGAACCGGATGCGAGTACTGCGATGTCGATAG
>CAZSOF010000075.1:0-10469 GCA_964607685.1 uncultured Acidimicrobiaceae bacterium
CTGGAACGCACGTGCTCGGTGATCACCGACCTCAAGCGTCGATACGAGAAGCTGGCGCTCGGGGACACCAGCCGCACCTTCAACACGGAGCTGATCGCCGCCCTCGAGTTGGCGGCCTTGCTCGACATCGGGGAGGCCATTGCACATAGCGCCCTGGCCCGAACAGAGTCCCGGGGTTCTCATCAACGTCTCGATCACCCGGAACGAGACGACGACGTCTTTCTCCAGCATTCACTCGCATATCGGAGCGAGTCCGGTCCTCGAATCAGCTACAAGCCGGTGACCATCACCCGATGGCCACCGGGAGAGAGGGTGTACGGCGGTGGTTAGCCAAACCGTTTTCGAGGTCTTCCGCTATCTGCCCGACAGCGAGGAGGAGTCGCGTTTCGACCGCTACGAGGTGTCCTGCCGAGACAATTGGGTGGTCCTCGACGCCCTCAACCACATCAAAGAGCGCCAGGATCCAACGCTCAGCTACCGCTGGTCCTGTCGAATGGGGGTGTGTGGCAGTTGCGGGATGATGGTCAACGGCGAGGCCAAGCTCACGTGTGAGACGTTCGTTAGCGACTATGACAGCGATGTCATCAAGATCGAGCCCCTGACTCACTTCCCGGTGGTCCGTGACCTGGTCATCAACATGGATGACTTCATGGAGAAGCTGCCCGCGGTCTCTCCGTGGTTGATCAGAGATCACGACCAAGACCTGGAAGATGGTGAGTACCGGCAAACCCCGGCGCAGGTCGCCCATTACAAGCGTTTCAGCATGTGCATCAACTGCATGCTCTGCTACTCGGCTTGCCCTGTATATGGTCTCGACTCCACCTTCACCGGCCCTGCTGCGCTGGCATTGGCGGAGCGTTACAACCTCGATTCGCGAGACCAGGGTCGATCGCAGCGAGCCGAGGTGGTCACGGCCCACGAGGGGATCTGGGAATGCACCTACGTCGGTGCCTGCACCGAGGTCTGTCCCAAGGACGTCGACCCGGCCGGCGCGATTCAGATGCTCAAGCTCTCCTACGCACTCGACTGGGCCAAATCGTTCGTGATGCCCAAGGCGGCTCGCAAGTGACCCGCGAGCTGCGGAGGCCGCTTCCCCGAAGCTGGTGGCTTGCCAGGGCCATCTACTTCCAGTTCATGATGCGCGAGCTGACCAGCCTCGCCGTGCTGGCCTACACCGGGTTGATGACCTGGGCTCTGTGGTCCTCGGGCGCGGCGGGCTCGTGGAGTGCATTCCTCGAATTCCTGGAGAGCCCGCTCAGCGTCTGGCTGCACGTGGTGATCCTGGTGCTGGCCCTGTTTCACACCGGCACCTGGATAGCCCTCACCCCCAAGGTTTTGGTCCTGTGGAGAGAGGATGAGCAGGTCGAACCGGACGTCATCGCCGGCGCCAACGGCATCCTCTTCCTGGCCGTCTCCGGCGTCGTCCTGTGGCTGGTGCTGGGATGAGCAAGGATCGCACCGCTCCCCTCTTCTGGCTTCTGTTCGCCGGTGGTGGCACCGCCTCGGCGATGTTGCTCCCGGTGATGGCATTCATCACCGGCATCGCCGTACCCGCAGGATGGGTGACCTCCGAAGAGCTCCTCTCCCTGCTGCGCAACCCGGTGACACGCATCGCCTTGTTCGGGTTGGTGCTGCTCTTCCTGTTCCACTGGGCCCACCGTTTCCGCTACGCGTTGGTCGACCTCGGCATGCGTCGGCTCGGGAGTCAGGCATGGTTGTTCTACGGCGTGGCGATGGCAGGAGCGGTGCTGGCGGGGATCGCCGCCCTGCGGCTGTAGTGTCGGAATGAGGTTTGAGAGATGGCCGAAGAGTTCGAACTGAAGACGATCACCCCTGAAGGGCTGGAGGCTGCCGTCGCCCGGGCCGAGCACTACCGGCTACTCAACCAACCCAAGCTGGCACAGAGCATATGTTTCGACGTGCTGGCAATCGATCCCGAGAACCAGCGGGCGCTGGTGGCGCTGGTATTGGCGATGACCGACGAGTTCGAGACCGGGACTGCCTCGGTCAACGGAGCCAAGGGCTATGCCAACCAGCTGACAGACGAGTATCAGCGTCATTACTACAACGGCATCATCGCCGAGCGGGAGGGACGAGCCCTGATGTCACGTGGTCCGAGTGCCGCCCACTCCTATGTGGCCTTCCGGGAGGCAATGGAGTTCTTCGAGAAGGCCGAGGCACTGCGTCCCCCCGGCAATGACGACGCCATCCTCCGCTGGAACGCCTGTGTCCGGTCCATCCGATCTGCCAACCTGCGCCCACCCCCACCCGACGAGATCTTGAGTCTGGAGTAGCGAGCGGAGGTCGAGAGCGCATTTCACCCCTCCGCACGGGGAGGGGTGAAATGCAACCGGGGACCGATTCAGTGGTGTTGGAGCTCCTTCATCTCCTCTGCGGGAGCCAGTTCGTCCCCCTGGTCCTCGGACCTTGCTTCACTCCAGAAGTAGGCCAGGGCATGTGCCAGCAGCCCAACACCCCAGAAAATGGTCACCCAATAGGCGTAGTCGATGCCCTCGCCCAGCGCCAGATCCTGCACCCATAGGAAGGCGTTGACAAAGACGAAGATCACGGCGTGCCAAACCAGGTCGGTCAGACCGCCCTTGGTCTCCGAGCGTGTCGAAGTCTTCGGCGCGAACATCACGATGCCCAGTGTGGCCAACACGAACACGATGCCCCCGATGAGCAGGCCGTACGCCCACGCCGTCGAGATGTCACCTACCCGCCAGGACCAATCACCGCCGAGACCGATGTACGAGTCCTCACCGGCAAAGAAGACGAACAACCCGAGGAACGCGGCAATACCACCAACTATGCCCAGGAACCACGCCACGAACCGCCACACCGGGCCGATCGAGCCCTGGGGCGGAGCCGTCTGATGACTGGGCGTCATTGCGGACCTCCTTTGTCGAGTATCCGCTACCAGCGGACGCCCTGTCGCTTCAAAAGTCCAGAGGCAAAGGTCACAATCCCATTGTGAGCAATCAGTAGACGCCGACTTCCCTGGCCTTCCTCACCGTATCGGCGATGGGGCCTGTCCAATGGGGGCCGTGCACCGTGAGGGCCAGGTCGGCGTCGAGCTTCTCGAGACTCGACAGCGAGCTCAATGCCGTCTCACTGTCTTCATTGAGGAAGGAAGGGGGAATGCGGGGCCCGATCTCCCCGGTCATGAGATCCATGCCCATCAAGGCGTCACCGGTGAGCACTGCCCTCTTCGATTCCAGGAAGAAACAGCTATGCCCCCTGGTGTGCCCGGGCACATGGACCACACGCGGCTGTCCCGGGAGATCCAGCAGCTCGCCGTCGCCGAAGACATCGGCACCGACCACTGTGCCCATCCTCGGTGCACCACGTCGTAACAGGTGCAAGAGGTAGCGCAGCACCGCCGGCCTCCACAACGGCACCATGGGGGGTGGTGTCCTTTCGGTCAGGGCGGCGACGTCGGCATGGTGTATGTGGACCCTGGCACCGGCCTCCTCCTGGAGACGGGGGGTGTTGCCGCGATGGTCGGGGTGATGATGGGTCAGCACCTGTGCTTCGATGTCATCCATGGTCGATCCGCGACTCCGGAGGAACCCTGTGAGATGGTCCCAATAGCCGGGGAGCCCGCTGTCTACGACCGTGTATTTCCCTCCCTCGGCCAGCAGATAGAACCCGACATACGCGGTCCCCAGCCTGAAGACGTCGGCTACCGGCTCCTCGATCCAGAAGTTGGCCAGGGCTGACACGCTCTCCCAACCTAGTGCCCTGAGTCGTAGGAACCCTGTCCGGCCCCGGCCTCACGTCTGGCGTCGTGCCGCGCTCCTGGCGAGTCTGGAGGTCATCACGCGATCGAAGAAGGCTCGGAGCGTCGTCGGCTCATCACGCTCGGCAACACGCACCAGCAGAACCGGTATCGACACCCGATCCACGATCCTGTCGATGAGGTCGGTGAACAGGTGGTGCCCGCGAGACGAACCGATGATCGCCAGGTCGGCATCCCCCACTGCCGTGGTGAGTGCTGCCAGAAGGTCCTCGGACTCAACCACCATGGACTCGGTGGGGACCGAGCAGATCTCGCCGAGATCGGCATGGAACTGCTCGAGGGAGCGAACCTGCGCCCGGGAGGAGCTGGGGTCCAGCACGTGCACGAACCGGAGCGATGCCCCCTCAGCCTCGGCGATCCTGGCTGCCACGCCGATCTTGAGAACGTCGAACGGCCCACCTGACCCCAGAACGGCGATGGTGTCGATGGGCCCGCCGGGTACCCCGGTCACCAGGGCGACGTCACGGTCACGGGGCAGATGGTCGCCGTGACCTCCATCAGCATCGGAGAGGACACCGATCAGCAGATCCGGGTCGTAAGTGTCCAACCGCTCGCTGATGGCGCTTCCCGGCTCGAGGGACCGGATCAGGTCGGATCCCGCCTCGGTCCCCGCCACCGAGCGCCCTATTCGCAGCATCCACGAGTCCTGTGCCTCGCCGTCGGAGATGACAGCGACCCGCCGCGATTCGTCCGCCAGGGCCTCTTCGATGAGCTGAAGCAGACGGGCCATGCCCTGCTGACGGACGCTCTCCCGGAAAGCGCTCTCCTTCAACGCCCTGGAACGGCCATAGACCTGGTACCAGACCAGGCCACCGATGATGATCCCCACCGCGCCGAGAATGGCGTCCAGCCCGAGCTGGGTGATGAGGAGCAGACAGGCGAGGACGCCCAGGATGGGCACCACCGGATAGCCGGGCGCGTGGAACTTGGGCCGGTACCACCAGAGTCTCGAGCTGCGAAAGGCGATGTGGGCCATGCAGATCATCGCCAGCACCAGGGCCTGGAACGCCGATGCCAGCTTGGCCAACTCGATGACCGGCAGGAACGCGACCAGGGCCAGCAAGATCACGCCGGTGAGGACCAGGGAGAGTGTTGGGGTGCCCGACCGCGGCCCCACCCTGGACAGCACCGGGGGTGCGAGACGTCGGCGCGCCATGGCGAAGGGGTAGCGGGATGAAGCGAGGATGCCGGCGTTGGCCATCGAAGCCAGAGCCAGGACGCCCACCAAGGCGATCACGGTCACCACCCAATCGGGAAAAACCTCGGCACCGGCGGTGGCCAGCGGTGTCAGGTCGCCGGCAAGTGTCTCTGGCGGGGTGATCCCCACCATCACGTAAGTGACCGCCGGGTAGACAAACGTCATGACCAAGAGGGAGCTGATGATCGCCACCGGAATTGTCCGGGCCGGATTGGCGACCTCCTCGGCGAGACTGGCCACCTTGGTGACCCCCGCGTAGGAGACGAAGACGAGGGCAGCGGTGGCGAGCAGCCCATCGAGGCCGCCGGGAGCGAATGGGTGATAGAAGTCACTGTTGACGAAGGTCGCTCCACCACCGATGAAGACGAGCAGGACGACGAAGACCACCGTCACCAACACCGACTGCAGGAGACCCGACTCCTTGATCCCGATGAGATTGATCAGGAGCAGGACGACGCCCACCGCCAGACCCAGCGTGTGGAGGTCGACGTCGGTGAAGAGACCGAGATAGAGGCCCAGCCCGTCCAGAGCGAAAGCGGCCTTGAACACTAGGGAGAGCCACACTCCGAACCCGGCGATGGTCCCCATCAGCGGTCCCATCGCCATGTCGATGAAGAGATAGGCCCCGCCGGCCCGTGGCATGGCAGTAGCCATCTCGGACTGTGCCAGGGCAGCCGGGAACACGATCATCCCGGCCACCACGTAGGCCAGGATGAGGCTCGGTCCTCCCGTCTCGAAGGCGAGCCCTGGCAGCACGAAGATGCCGGAACCGATCATCGCCCCCACGGCGACGGTGAACACGGCGTAGAGGCCGAGACGACGTCGCAGCTGGGCCATCATCAGGACACCCGATTCGCCCCGTTGCGCATCACGGGACCAGAAGACGCGACATTGGAGGCTGGCAACGCTAGCCGTGATTGGTGTATTGGGCCCGATCCGCCTCAGTAGGGAGGAATGGTGCGGGTGGTCAGATCAGCCCATACGGTCATACCCGCCTCGACTTCGAGGAACCCTTGCGGGTAGGTGGGGATGCCGGGAGCCGAAACCTCGTCGAGGGCAGTTATCTCATCGTCGGAGAGTTGCCAGTCGAGAGCATGCAGGTTGTCCTCCAATTGGGCAACGGTGCGGCAGCCCAGGAGGACGGAGCTCACACCGGGTCGTCGCCGCAGCCAATTGAGTGCCACCTGGCTCATGGTCACTCCCCTCTCGGCGGCCACCGCCTCCACCCCGTCCAGTATCTGCCAGGTGCGGTCGGTGTTTCTGAGATCGAATGCTTCGATGCCCCTGGCGGGATCCTCACCGAGACGGGTACGGCCGGTGGGCCGGACATCACGCCGATACTTCCCGCTGAGCCAACCCCCTCCCAGCGGCGACCAGGGCAGGAGCCCGATCCCCTCGTCCAGACAAAGCGGAACGATCTCGAGCTCGATCTCCCTGCCCAGCAGGTTGTACTGGGGTTGCAAGGAGACGATGGGCGCCCATCCCCGGTGTGCGGCGGTCATCACGGCTCTCTCCAACTGCCAGCCGAGGAAGTTGGACAAACCGACGGCTCGCACCTTTCCCGACTCGACGAAGCTGTTGAGTGTCTCCAGCGTCTCATCGATGGGAGTGTCCGGGTCCCAGGCGTGGATCTGATAGAGGTCGATAACGTCGACGCCCAGCCGTCCGAGACTCGCCTCCAATGCACGCTCGAGATGAGGGCGCCCGGCGCCGCGATCAGCGGGGTCGTCGCTCATGGCGAACCTCGCCTTGGTGGCAATCACCAGGTCCCGAGGCCCGCCTCGTTTCGCCATCCAGCGACCGATGATCTCTTCGGAGACGCCATGGCTGTAGACGTCGGCTGTGTCCAGGAACGAGCCGCCCGCCTCCACATAGGTGTCCAGGATGGCGTGCGACGTCGCTTCATCCGACTCGTCGCCGAATGTCATGGTGCCCAGACCGAACACACTCACCTGAAAAGGGGCAAGCCCCAGTGACCGCTGCTCCATGAGGACCGACACTAGGCGAGCGTGCGGCGGGCGAGCTCTCTGTCACAATCGGTGGGTGAATGTCGACGCCTACCTGGCACGCATCGGCCTGGCCCCACCGATCGAACCCGATCTCGTCAGCCTGGAACGGCTGCAGCGGGCACATCTCAGCTCGGTGCCGTTCGAGAACCTCGACGTCTACCACCGTCGGGGCGTCAGGACCGATGACGAGTGGACGGTGTCCAAGATCGTGGACAGAGGTCGTGGTGGATGGTGCTTCGAGCTGAACGGCGCCTTCGCCGCACTTCTTGAAGCATTGGGCTACGAGGTGGACAGGCTGGCGGCCACGGTCCTCTCCAGCCACGTCTCGGACTTCCCCACTCATCTCACTCTGCAGGTCTCGCTCGACCGTCCATACCTGGTCGACGTGGGCTTTGGCGATTCCTTCATCACGCCGCTCCCTCTGGACTCGCCGGGCCCTCACGACGGAGGATTCGGCGAGTATGCATTCCTGTTCGAAGAGGACACGACCACCCTGGTCTCCCTCGAAGCCGGCGAGAGTCCCCAGCCCCAACACCGATTCGATGCAACCCCGCGCTCGTCCGCGGATTTCGACCGGGCCTCCACCCACCTGCAGACCGATCCCGAACTCGCCTGGACGAAGACGCGCTTCGCGACGAGGTTGTTGCATGGAGGCCCGGACCGGGTGACGCTGCTCTCCGACCGAATCAAGTTCCGACGCGATGGAACCTGGACCGAGGAGCCGGTGCCCGAATCGGACTGGTCTCGCCTGCTCGCGGAGTGGTTCGAATTGACGCCCGAAGACGAATTGAGCGCGTAGCTCGTTATCTTTGGGAGTCAAAGGAGAGTGTCAAGGGTGCAGTGCTCGAATTGTGGACACCAAAACGCCGAATCGGCGAAGTTCTGCTCACAGTGCGGAACCGCTCTGACGATCACCTGTCCTGTCTGCTCGACGGTGTCGGAGGCGGGTGCCAGTTTCTGTAGCAACTGCGGTGCGGCGCTGCAGCCGGCGGCGGCCACACCCGCCGACGACCTGACGGCTTATCTCCCTGAGGAGTTGATGGCGAAGCTGCGTGCCGCCCGTGCCGGTCATGCCATGAGAGGCGAGCGCCGCACGGTGACCATGCTGTTCGCCGACATCAAGGGCTCGACCTCCGCCGCGGAGACCCTCGATCCCGAGGACTGGGCCGAGATCGTCAACGGAGCCTTCGAGCATCTGATCGCCCCGGTCTATCGCTTTGAGGGAACCCTCGCCCACCTCCAGGGTGACGCGGTGCTCGCCTTCTTCGGAGCTCCCATCGCGCACGAGGACGACCCGGTGAGAGCGGTGAGAGCCGGCCTGAAGATCCTCGAGGCGATCAGGGCCTACAGCAAACAGGTCGAGCAGAAGTGGAATCTCCCGGTGGAGGTCAGAGTCGGTATCAACACCGGATTGGTCGTGGTCGGTGAGGTCGGGTCGGATCTACGGCTCGAGTACACCGCGCTCGGCGACGCCATCAACGTGGCGGCCCGGATGGAGCAGACCGCCGACCCCGGAACGGTCAGGGTGACCGATGTGACCTTGTCGCTCACCGGTGGGGCGTTCGAGGCCGAGCATCTGGGCCCGGTCGAGGTGAAGGGGAAGGCAAAGCCGGTTGAGGCCTACCGGGTGATCGGTCTGGCGGACACCGCTCGTGAAGAAGCCGACCTGCCCATGGTCGGTCGTGAACAGGAGTTGGCCCAGCTCGATGAGTTGCGATCCCGGGTAAAGGAGGGCTCGGGCTGGATTGCGTCGATCATCGGTGATGGTGGAGTGGGGAAGTCGAAGCTGGTCTCCGAGTTCCGCAAACACTGCATCGCCGATCTCGAAGTCGCCCAACAATTCGAACAACCGGGTGAGATCTCCTGGCTCTACGGAGTCTGCCAGTCATATGACTCGGGTAGTCCATTCGCCGTCATCGGTGATCTCCTCAAGCGTTGGTGGGGCCGGGACGGCTCGACGCCCGGTCATGCCACCGTCGAGGCAGCGGTAACTTCCGTCGGAATGGACGATCCCGACGCCGCCGCGTTTCTCGGCCACGTCGCCCGAATCGAGCCTCCGGATTCCGTCCAATCGTTCATCGATGCCCTGGAAACCCCGGTCCTGCATGCGAGGGCCAACGAGACCCTGGTGGACTATCTGGCCGCAGTAGCCGGGCAACGACCGGCCATCATCGTGTTCGAGGACCTGCACTGGGCCGATAACCTCTCCCTCGCCGCCATCGATCAGTTGATGGATCTGTGTGAGAGCATGGGCATCGGGCTGCTCTTCGCCATGAGGCCCTATCGCGACGACGCCACCTGGGGCATCCACGAGGCAGCCGCCCGCGACCACCATCATCGCTACCACCATCTCGATCTCACGTCGTTGGGCCCTGCCGAGAGCACGGCCCTGATCGACGAGCTCCTCGACACCCTGGCCCTGAGTGAGGAGTCGAGGCGCCGCATCCTGGAAAGATCCGACGGTAACCCGCTCTTCATAGAGCAAATGGTGCGAGCGGTGAAGGAGTCGGGACTCGGGGGGGCCACCGAGCTCTCGGTGCCGACCAGTCTCAGTGGGATTCTCACCGCGCGTCTCGATCGTCTCGAAGAGGAGTCGAAGTACATGGTGCAGATGGCGTCGGTGCTCGGGTCGGAATTCGGCCTGGACACATTGCGCGCCGTGCTCGGGGATGCGGTTGAGCGGAGTCGCGTGATCGACCTCATCAGACGAGGGATCCTCGTGGAGCGGGATCGGAAGACGGAGAGGCTCGGGTTTCGCCACCCATTGCTCCAGGAGACCGCCTACTCCACCATCCTGCTCCGTACCCGTAGACAGCTGCATGGCCAGGTCGCCGAATATCTCATCGAGGTTCACCCCGATGCCGTCCAGGACATCGCCCGTCATCTCGTCGCGTCGGACGTTGAGGCCGCATTCCCCTACCTCATCGAAGCTGCGGGTCAATTGTCGAGGTCCATGGCCCTTGCCGACGCCATCCGGCTCTTTACCACGGCGCTGGATCACATACCCGTCGACGCCGATCCCGAGCTGGTGGAAAGAGCACACGCCGGTCTGGGAGAGGCTTATTCCCTGATTCCAGACCTGTCCCAGGCCGCCTCCAGTTATCAGCGTCTCTATGAGTATGGAGAGGAGGCGGATCGGCCCGCGGCTTGTGTCGCAGCCCTCAACAACCTGGCGTTTGCCACCGCTGCCTTGGGGGCCGATCTCGAAGGTGCGGCCTCGTATCTCGAGGACGCTCGGAAGCTCGCCGAGGAGAGTGGCGACGAGATCGGTCTGGCTCAATATCACATGAATGCCTGCTTTGTCGCTTCGTTGGGGGGCCAGATCGGCAAGGCCGTGGAACACGACGAGGAGACTGTCACATTGGGTGACAAGACCGGCATCGACTCCATTCGTCTGGCGGGGTTGACCCGGCGGGCTATCAACTACACGGCTCTGGTCGACCTGGAGCGAGCAGAGCCC
>CAZSOF010000076.1:0-10466 GCA_964607685.1 uncultured Acidimicrobiaceae bacterium
GGTCGGGGTCAACCTGGTCGTGTTCGATGTGCTGTTCCACGGTGCCGATGTCACCGACCACCCCTACGAGGAGCGTCGCCAGCTGCTCACGTCGCTCGACCTGAGGGCGCCCATCGTCGTTCCCGAGCCAACACCCACCTCGGGGATCGGCTTGTTCGAGGCCGTGAAAGCCCAAGGCATCGAGGGGATCGTCGCCAAGCGGCTCGGCTCCCGCTATCAGCCCGGGAAGAGATCTGAGGACTGGCGGAAGATCTCGGTCCGGCACACCCTGCGAGCTGTGGTGGGCGGCTACATGCCCGGTGAGGGTGGGCGCTCGGCCACATTCGGCTCGGTGCTGGTGGGTCTCTACCAGCCTCAGGGTCTGCGCTGGATCGCCGCCGTGGGGTCCGGCTTCACCGATTCGTCGCTCCGAGCCTTCCACGAGGCGCTGACTCAGCTCGAACGGGAGGCGAGCCCATTCACCAACGACGTCGTGGTTCCCGGTCCGGGAAAACCGGTCTGGGTAGAACCGGCGATCGTCGTCGACGTGGAATACAAGGAGTGGACCCTCGACGATCACCTGCGGGCTCCGGTCTACAAGGGAGTCGAGCTGGCCGATCCGGAGACGGTCACCTGGGACGAGGAGGGCCCGGGCTGATACACGTGCGACCGGCCCTCATGGAACGGGGGAACGGGCTCTCTGGATGCGGTCTCGATACCAGTAGAAGCTGTCTTTGGGGCTTCGCTGTTGGGTCTGGTGATCGACCCAGACCACTCCGAAGCGCTGTGAGAAGCCGTGGACCCACTCCAGGTTGTCCATGAGGCTCCAGACGTAGTAGCCATCGACCGGGATGCCCCGTTCCCGGGCCCGGAAGACGGCATCGATGTGCCGGTCCAAATAGTCGATTCGACGCTGATCCGCGATCCGACCCTTGGGTCCTGGCCCATCCGAGTACGACGCCCCGTTCTCGGTGATCATGATGGACCCCGGGCCGTAGTCGGCGTCCACGCGGGCGAGGAAATCCTCGAGACCCTCCGAATCGACCCTCCACCCCATCTCGGTGAAACCCGAAGGTGGGTCGGGTCCCACCGGCCCTTCGGTGACCTCGACTTCCGTGACTCCTTCCCCGATGGCGATGGTCGTGTAGTAGTTGATGCCCAGGAAGTCGATCGGCACCGCGATCTTCTCCAAGTCATCCGTGCCCACGAGACCCTCGATGCCGTCGGGAAGTCTGCCTGCAGACTCGTAGGACTCGACCATGTCCTGTGGGTAGCCCCTGCCGAACACCGGATCGAAGAACCATCGATTGCGAAACCCGTCGAAATGCCGGTTGTCATCTTCGGCCCCTTCTCCCGCGGGCCGGGTAGGTCGGCAGTCGAGCGCGATCCCCACTCGGGCCTCGGGGAGCGTCTCCCGTATGACCCGGGCTGCCTCTCCATGGGATACCAGGATGTGATGGCCGGCGCTGAGAGCAGTGCCCCAGTCGGCGAGCCCGGGAGCGAACACCCCCTCCAGGTGACCGAGGAAGGTGGAGACCCAGGGCTCGTTGTGGGTGATCCAACTGTCGACCAGGTCACCCAGGCTCTCCGCGATCACCCCCGCAAATCGGGCAAATGCAGCGATCGTCCGTCGTGAGACCCAGCCCCCCCGGTCTTGCAGTGCTTGGGGGAGATCCCAGTGATAGAGCGTGAGACAGGGGTCGATCCCCCGATCGACCATTCCCCGGACCAGACGCTGGTAGAAGTCGATCCCGCTCGTGTTGACCTCGCCGTCCCCGTCGGGGATGACCCGCGGCCAGGAGACCGAAAAGCGGTATGAGTCGACTCCCAATTCGGCTAGGAGATCGAGGTCCTCCTCCCAACGATGAAAGTGGTCGCAGGCGGTATCGCCGGGATCGCGCAGACGTCCGAGATCGCTGAAGGTGTCCCAGATGGAGTCGCCTCTACCCCCTTCGCGACGGCCACCCTCGATTTGGTACGCCGAGGTGGCGACACCCCAGGCGAAGCGTGTCGTCAAGCGGTAGCTGCAGCGGGCTGTTTGGCTCCGATCCTCACTCCAGACTCGGGATCGAAGAAGTGCAGCTTGGCGCAATCCACCACCAGCTCCACTGTGTCCCCATGCTTGACGTTGATGTCCGGGCTCACCCGAGCGATGAAGTTCGTCTTGTCGCCCAAAGTGCTCGCATCGCGCCCGGTGTCCGCCAGCAGCTCCTCGATGTCCGGTGTGACCACGGGGGATCGGTCCACGGTGAAATGGATGTAGGTGTCGGCGCCCAGCATCTCGGTAACTTCAACCGGCGCCACCATGGTCCGCTCCGGGTCGGGACCGGCCACCGACGCAGCCTCGAGGTCGCTGGGACGGAGACCGATCACCAGCTCCTTGTCCATGTGGTCTTCCAGACCAGGATGGTTGTCGATCGACCGTTTGTCGACCCTGAGACGGTTGTTGGGGAGCACGGCGTAGACGTCACCGTTGGAAGACTCCAGGTGCCCGTAGGTCAGGTTCATGGCCGGGCTCCCGATGAAGCCGGCGACGAACAGGTTGTTGGGGTGGTTGAACAACTCGGTCGGCGGCCCCACCTGCTGCAGGTTGTAGGGACGCGCTGCCGACACCGGGCGCAAGACGGCGACCCGGTCACCCAAGGTCATGGCCTCCACCTGATCATGGGTCACGTACACGGTGGTCGTGGCGAGACGCGCATGGAGTCGCTCCAGCTCGGAGCGCATCTGGACCCGAAGCTTGGCGTCCAGGTTGGAGAGTGGCTCGTCCATCAGGAAGGCGGCCGGTTCACGAACGATCGCCCTACCCATGGCGACACGTTGCCGCTGCCCACCGGAGAGCGCCTTGGGCTTCCTGTTGAGGAAGTCGGTGATCTCGAGGATGTCGGCTGCCTCTTCGACTCTCTTGTTGATCTCCTCTTTGGAGAACTTGCGCAATTTGAGACCAAAAGCCATGTTGTCGAACACGGTCATGTGGGGGTAGAGGGCATAGTTCTGGAAGACCATTGCGATGTCCCGATCTTTGGCTGGGACGTCGTTTACGAGACGCTCGCCAATGGTCATCGTGCCTTCGCTGATGTCCTCCAGTCCGGCGATCATCCGGAGGACCGTCGATTTCCCACAGCCGGACGGGCCGACGAGCACGAGGAACTCGCCATCGCCGATGGTCAGGTCGACGTCTCCCACCGCCCGTGTTCCATCGGGATAGATCTTTCCCAAATCTTCCATACGGATCTCGGCCAAGGTGTCTTCCTTCCTCAGGTGCCGTCCCGAAGATAGCGAATTCGGCCGGCGTGGGGGCCCGGATCTCTGGATATGGCCAAATCCGGCGGGCCCCGACTCTCGACCCGGCTGCCGACGGCTGATCTCTTTGGCGACCTTTCCATCTCGGAATCGCCCCATCCCATTTCGGTTCATGTGTCTCCGAACGCTGTGTAGAGTCGCAACCTGGTGCCCTTCTGGGCACCATGAACTATCCGCTGATGGAGGATGACAGGAATATGAAGAGATCCCGATGGCTCATCGCCCTGCTCGCCGTCCTGGCGCTGCTGGTAGCAGCCTGTGGTGGCGACGGCGGGGCCGATGAGGAGGCCACAACGACGGCCGCGGAAGAAGGTGACGGCGGAGACGGCGGGGCCGCTGGTGGCGACAGCTACACGGACGTGGATGTCTCCGGCACCGAGGTCTCGGTGTGGGGTGCCCCCACCGGAGATGAGGGCGCCTCTATGCAGGCCACCATGGACATCTACGGCGAAGCCGAGGGTGCCACGGTGACCTATCTGGGAAGCGACTCGATCGAACAGGACACGAGGATTGCCGTCGATGGTGGTGCGCCACCCGACATCTTCATCACCCCTCAGCCGGGCTCGATCTGTGAGTTCGCAGGTAACGGAGATCTGGTGTCTCTGGAGGACATGGGCTTCGACATCGCCGCCCTCGAGGCGGCCCACGGCGCCTATCTGATCGGCCTCGGTGAGTGTGATGGAGCGCATTACACCATTCCCACCAACACCAACTACAAGAGCATCATCTGGTACAACAAGCCGGCCTTCGAGGCCGGGGGATACGAGATTCCCACTACGTGGGATGAGCTCGTCGCGTTGTCCCAGCAGATACTCGATGACGGCATAACCCCGTGGTGCATAGGTCTCGGAAGCGAGGCGGCCACCGGCTGGCCGGGCACCGACTGGGTCGAGGACATCATGGTCCGCACAGCCGGAGCCGATGTCTACAACCAGTGGACCAGCCACGAGATCGCGTTCAACGATCCGGCCGTGGTCAACGCCTTCGACCTTCTGGGCGAGGTCTACTTCGCCGAAGGCTTCGTCCTCGGCGGAGTCGACGGCGTGTCGGCGATCGACTTCCGTGACGCTCCGGACCCGATGTTCAACGATCCGCCCAGCTGCATGCTGCACCGGCAGGCTTCGTTCATCGCCAACTTCTTCCCTGAGGGAGTTGAGCCCGGCGTGGACGCCGATTTCTTCGACTTCCCCGACATCGACGGTTCCGGTGCCATGGGTGGTGGCGAGCTGGCGATGGTCTTCAACGATCGTCCTGAGGTCGTTGCCTTCCTGGCGGCGTACGCAGATGTTCCTCTGCAGTGCATCCAGGCATCCCCAGCCGGTCACGGTGTGGCAGGGATCGAGCGGATCTCGGCCAATGCCGACACTCCGGCCGACTGCTATGAGTCGGACACGGTCAGGAAGCAGGCTGAGGCCGTTGCCGCCGCTCTTGGCGACAACGCCTTCGTCTTCGACGGATCCGACTTGATGCCGTCCGCAGTGGGGCAAGGCTCCTTCTGGACCGGCATGGTCGATTGGACTCGGGGCACTTCCACACAAGAAGTCGTGGATGCCGTGGAGGCCAGCTGGCCGTAAGCCGAAACCACGATTGAGACAGAGAAGCGGGACGGCTCGACCGTCCCGCTTCTCTTTTGGCTAGAGTCCGATTCCCCTTCACGAGGAGGACCAAAAGGTGTCGACCACCACCGAGCCTGACGTCATCCAGACCCCGCCACCCGGCCAGCCGCCGCCGAAGGAGCGAGCAGGGCTCGGCACACAGCTGCTCCGGATCGCAGTCTCCCTCGTGGTGCCGATCCTGGCCGCTGTTGGCCTCTATTGGTCAGGCCTGGTCTTGCTCGATGAGGATGCCAATCGGCTGCTCGTGGTGGCTGCGGCGCTGGTGGTGGGTGTCCTCGGAGTCTTCGGCCTCTACTACGCCATGGACTGGGTGGTCAACCGGATGCCGGAGCAGTATCGGGACAAGGTACGGCCGTTCGCCTTCGTGGGCCCTGCCGTGGTGCTGTTGGGGGTCTTTCTCCTCTATCCCACTGTAAACACCTTCGTTCTCAGCTTCCGCGACGCACAGGGAGATGCGTTCGTGGGTTTCGACAACTACGTCTCCCTCTTCACCGAGGGGGACACTCTCCTCGCCCTGCGCAACTCGATTGGCTGGGTGATAGTGGTACCTCTCTTTTCGGTCCTGATCGGGCTGGGATTTGCGGTCCTCTCCGACAAGCTCGGTCGCAAGAGCGAGGCGCTCTCCAAGACCTTCATCTTCATGCCGATGGCCATCTCGTTCGTGGGTGCCTCGATCGTGTGGCGCTTCATCTACAACTTCCGGCCGGAAGGGTTTGGTGAGCAGATCGGCCTGATGAACGGCATCATGTCTGCTCTGGGCCAGGAGCCGGTCGCCTGGCTGCTGCAAGAGCCGTGGAACAACTTCTATCTGATGGTGATCCTCATCTGGCTGCAGACCGGTTTCGCCATGGTGATCCTCTCGGCGGCCATCAAGTCGGTGCCGGAGGACATCCTGGAAGCAGCCCGTATCGACGGTGCCAGTGAGTTCAAGGTGTTCACCCGGGTCGTGGTGCCATCGATCATGTCCACGATCGTGGTGGTCACAACCACGGTGATCATCACAGTGTGGAAAGTGTTCGACATCGTCTTCGTCATGACCGGAGGCCGATTTGGGACGACGGTGGTGGCCGAGAAGATGGTCACCGAGTTCTTCACCTTCCGTCAGAGCGGCACCGGTGCCGCACTCGCTGTGATCCTCTTGATCGCCGTCATCCCGCTGATGATTGCCAACGTCAAGAGATTCCAGGAGCAGGAGGCCACACGATGACGGCGACAACCGCACCAGCCTCGGCACCGCCGACCGAGAGGAGGTCCTTGTGGTCCCGGATCACCAATCGCTGGCTGGTGAAGCTGGTCATCATCCTCGTGGTGATCCTCTGGGTGGTGCCCACACTGGGTGTTCTCATCAGCTCCTTTCGGCCGGGAGGAGACGTCAATGCCACGGGATGGTGGACCGTCTTCGCCAATCTGGGAAGCACCAACTGGACTTTCGAGAACTACACCCAGGTGCTGTCTTCCGAGGGCTTCGGCAACGCGTTCCTCAACTCGTTGTCGGTGACCATCCCGGCCACGGTGATCCCGATCACGATCGCCGCATTCGCGGCTTATGCGTTCGCCTGGATGGAGTTCCCCGGCCGTCAGTGGGTCTTCGTCACGGTGGTCGCCCTTCTGGTGGTCCCGTTGCAGATGGCTCTGATCCCGCTGCTGTCCCTCTTCGTCACCTTCGACATGAACGGGACTTTCCCCGCCATCTGGCTGGCTCACACCGGCTTCGGGCTGCCACTCGCGATCTATCTGCTGCGCAACTACATAGGTTCGTTGCCGTCGTCATTGATGGAATCGGCGCGCATCGACGGAGCGACGCACTTCGAGATCTTCACCAAGCTCGTCGTGCCGTTGTCCGTCCCGGTTCTCGCCTCCTTTGCGATCTTCCAGTTCTTGTGGGTCTGGAACGACCTGCTGGTTGCGTTGGTGTTCCTCGGTGGCAACCCCGAGGTGAGAGTGGTCACCCTTGCCCTTCGTGACCTGAACGGCTCCAGGGGCGAGCAATGGCACCTGCTGACGGCGGGTGCGTTCATCACGATGGCCTTGCCCATCCTGGTGTTCCTGACCTTGCAGCGTTACTTCGTGCGCGGTCTCACCGCGGGCTCGGTCAAGGGCTAGAGGAGGGACACTCCATCACCAGTGATGGCGTGAGCGGGTCCACATCTCGAGAGGAGCCACGCCCACTGGGCTGGGCGATCTTCGTCGGCACGTTGGTGCAAGCCGTCTCGTTCGGGTCGATGATGGTCGGGGTCTTTGCTTCGGGGTCCGAGCAATCCGAAGCCGGGGGCCCGGCCTTCGCCCTCGGCTTCATACTGGTGCCCGTCCTCTGCGCGGTGGTGGCCTTCATGTCCCGGCACCCGCGGGCGCCCTTGGCAACCTTGAAGGGCATGGGTGCCTGGTTGGTCATCGGTCTGCCTGCCTCTCTGCTGAATCCGGTCATCGGTCTCGGTGCCGGTTATACCGCCGCGGGTGCCTTCACACTGCGCGCTGACACGTTGGCTCCGGGTCGTAATCGAGCCTGGTCGGTGCTGGGGATGGCCCTCTATCTGGCGGTGATCCTCGCCATCGTGCCTCAGGCGGCGATCCTGGCGGGTGCAGTGGCTCCTCTCCTGGCGGTGAGGACAGCGGACCTGATGACGGAGCGTCGCGAAGCCCGGCTATGACCCTTGGTCGGGGCGAAAACCGGGGAATCCGCTGGCCGCCCAGGATTCGAACGCCTCGTCGTTGGAGACGTCGGAGCTCCGGGCATGGGCAAGCTGCATTCGGTGGTGGAGGAAGTCGCAGTAACCCTGGACCGGGTCCTCGCCATGCCAGACCTCTTGGATGCGGGCAGTCAGAGGCTCGAAGGAATCGTTCAGCCATTTGAAGGTTCCCACGCTCTTACCGGTCGATGAGTGGTGCCCGTGGCGGGCCAGGTAATAGTTGAGGTCGCCGAGAATCACCCGTGCCTGGTTCTCGCTGGCAAGGATGCCGGTCTTTTCCTGGAGTATGTCCGAGTTGTAGGTGCGACCTCCGACATGGGTCGACAGCCGGACCAGGTCACCTCCCTCGGCGGGGGTTATGTCGATGTCGTCGACGGAGAACCCCAGTTCGTTGATCCGTGCGATCCGCTCCCGAATGCGGTAGTTCTCGTCGCGGGCGATCACCAGGTCTTCGGTCAGCTCCTGCCACAGACCGTGGTAGCGAGTCTCGACATCCTCCCCGAGGCCGATGTCGGCCGAATCCAGCTCCTCACCAGTCTCGGCGGCGACATCCGCCATCTCCCCGGCGAGATTCTCCTTCATGATCTCGATGTCCTGTAGACGCTGGCCTTCACTGAGCGCGTCGTGAAGCTCGGAGGTCTCGCCGTCGATCATGATCGCTTCAATCTGCCCGGCGTCGAAGCGGTAGAGGACGTTGGACAGCGAGCAGTCGCCCCAATAGCAGCCGGCCAGATGCAGCTCTACGAGGAGGCCGGCGAGAGCGTCGAGCATCTGGTTGCGTCTTGCCCCGAATCCGGCTCCCGACACCAAGCGGCGATAGGGGAACGTGTGATCGACGTACTTGGTGATCACCGCTCCGGCTCCCTCGTCGTGCGGATCGAGCCAGTCCCGCTCCACGAGCCCCGTCGGCTTGGCGACGCGATGGGTCTCCTCCTCGAGTGCCCGTAACACGCGGTATTCGTTGAAAGCGAGCCTTGTCGACATCTCCTTGATGGCATAGACCCCTTCGTCGTAGGCCACGAACACCACCGGATGCCGGTGGATCCCGGTGGGCATGCTCACCACCCGATGACCGTCCCAATCGTCGACGGGCTTCTCCCACGGGAGGTCGAGGAAGTCGGGGTGACCCGGTCTTATCTGTAGTGTTGGGGTGCCCATCAGGTCGCTCGCTCGGCCAGCACCAAGGCTCCGGCCAGCCCCGAGAGCTCCCCCAGACCCGGTTTGGAGATGAGGAGATCGAGGTCGGGGTCGTGGGGATAACCCGCCAGCGTCGCCACCGATCGCTCCCGGAGACGATGGTGGAATCGGGGCAGACGAGACACCCCACCTCCGATGACGATCCGCTCCGGGGCCACCGTGTACACCAGGTTGCGAACAGCCTGTGCCAGATAGTGAGTGACGAGGTCGAGCAGGCTGTCGTTGCCGGCCCACGTCTCCGGGTTCCCGAATCTGTCCTCCAGAGCCGGTCCCGAGGCCATTCCCTCCAAGCACGAGCCGTGATACGGGCACCGGCCCACATAGTCGTCCTCTGGATGCGGGACTACCACGATGTGCCCGGTTTCGGGGTGCCGTTCGCCTGAGATCGGCCGGCCGTCGACCACGACACCCGCTCCGATGCCGGTTCCCACGGTGATGTAGACGTAGTCGGTCATGCCCCGGGCCGCTCCCCATCGACCCTCGCCGAGGGCAGAGCCGACGACGTCGACGTCGATGGCCACCGGCATGCCCAACCGTCTGGCGAGCTCGCGGTGGATGGGTGCTCCCGACCAACCCTCTTTCGGAGTTGAGACGATGGTTCCGTAGTCATCATGACCAGGTGTCAACTCCAGGGGCCCGAAACAGGCAACCCCCAGGGCTTCGACCCGATTCTCGGTGAAGAACTGGGTTATCTCGTTCACCGTCTGTCCCGGGTTCGAGCTGGGCACTCGATGTGGTGTCGACAGGTCGTCCGCTGTCGTGCCCAAGGCCATGTCGGTCTTGGTTCCCCCTATCTCGACAGCTCCGAACAAAGGCATGAGGGCGACCTAGACAGAGGTCAGTGGGATGGGCCGAGATTTGCCACTGGGGCACATGACAGCACAGTTCGTGGGGGCTATCCGGCTTTGGCCTGCTTCTCCTTGGTCGCCTCGACCGACGCTTTGAGTGCTTCGAGCAGGTCCACGACCTTGGTTGGCTCGGGTGAGGCGGGTGCGACGATCTCCTCTCCGGCGACCTTCTTCTCGGCGAGGGTTTCGATGGCATGGCGACTCTTGTCCTCGAATTCGGTCTCGTCGAAGGGCCGGGTGAGGTTGTCGATGATGGAACCGGCCATCTCCACCTCCTCAGGTCGGATCTCGACCTCGCCACCGAGCTCCTCGAATTCACCGGCCCGGATCTCATCGGGCCAGAACATTGTCTCCATGATGATGACGCCGTCTCTTGCCCGGAGGGTGGCGAGCTGTTGCTTCTCGCGAATCGACACCTTGGCGATGCCCACTCGTCCCTTCTCGGCCAGCGCCTCCTGAAGGATGCGGTACGCCTTGACTCCGGTCTTCTCCGGTGCGAGGTAGTAGGACTTTCTGTACATCATCGGGTCGATGTCGGATTCGTCGACGAACTGCACCACGTCGACCAGCTTGTTGCCTTCGGGATTGGCGGCTTCCAGGTCCTCGTCGGTGAAGACCACGTATCGGTCTTTCTCGAACTCGTAGCCTTTGACGATGTCGTCCCAGGCGACTTCCTCACCGTCGGCCTCCGCCACCCGCTTGTAACGGATTGGGGAGTGATCGGTCTTTCTCAATTGTTTGAACTTGGGCGTCTTGTTGTCCGTGGCGGTGTACATACCCACCGGGATGGTCACCAAACCGAAGTTGATGGCGCCCTTCCAGATAGCTCTGGGCAT
>CAZSOF010000077.1:0-10447 GCA_964607685.1 uncultured Acidimicrobiaceae bacterium
AGTGGAGACTGCACAGGACAGTGACCCCGTCCTCTCGGTTGATGGTCTCCAGGTATTGCATGATGGAATGGGCGAGAACCGGGTCGAGGCTGGCCACCGGCTCGTCGGCCAGGATCATCTCCGGTTCCTGAACCATCGCCCTGGCGATCCCGACCCGCTGTTGTTGTCCACCGCTCAATTCCTCGGCGCGGTTGTTTGCCTTGGTCTCCAGGCCGACCCTCGCCAGCTGCTGCACAGCTCTCTCCCGATCGGCTCTGGAGAAGCGATTGACGATGGCCAGGGCAGGGCTGGTGTACCCCAGCCGGCCGGCCAGGACGTTGGTGATCACCTTGGATCGACTAACCAGGTTGAAGTGCTGGAACACCATGCCGATGCGGCGTCGGATCCTCCGCATATCCTCCTGGGAGGCGGCGGTGATGTCCACGTCGTTCCAGAGGATTCGTCCCTCGGTGGGGTCGATGAGACGGTTGATACACCTCAACAAGGTCGATTTGCCGGAGCCGGACAGCCCGATGACCGCCAGAAACTCGCCATCGGCTACGTCGAAGGAAACGTCACGCAAAGCGACGGTCCCGTCGTCGTACACCTTGGTCAGATGCTCAACACGGAGCATGTCGCTCCCAAATGTAGGTGAAGGAAGGGCTTTTTCGAGCCCTTCCTTCACTCATGGCGTCCTCTGAGGTTACAGGTCGTCCAACTCGATGCCGGCAGTGTCGACCACTGCGCGCAGCGCGTCGTACTCGGCGTCCGTCGCCGGCTCGATGGTCGTCCAGGCGTAGTTGTCCGGGTGCCCGATCGATTCGTTCCAGGCGCAGTTCTCATCCGTCTCGCATTCGGCTGCGAAAGCGATGAGCGCTTGTTCGATCTGGCTGCGAAGATCCGCGGGGAAGTCCGGTCCGAACGACAACGTATCGTTCGGGATCTCCGGGGAGATCTCGAGGATGCGAACTGCCTGAACGATGTCCGGCGCGTCGGTGATGGCGCTGGCACGGGCATCCAGGACTCTGAAGTTCTCCCCACAGAAGAGATCGGGGTCTTCCTCGTCGGTCGGGGCACACAGCTCGATCAGGTCATCCGGGACCTCGGGGGGATCGCCGATTGCCCATGCATCGCCATCCAGGATCAGCGGAGGGCTGAAGAACGTGGTGGCGAAGTCGGCATCGCCCCGATAGACGGCCAGAGCCGCGTTCGGGTGACCCCCGGCCTCCACGACCTCCGCCGGCTCGACACCGGCTTCATCGAGTTGCACCAGAGGCACCAGGTACCCGGATGTGGAACCGAGGTCGGGGACCGCCCAGGTCAGACCATTGAGATCCTCGATCGACTGGATGTCGCTGTCACGTGGCACCAGGATCTGGGACCAGTAGACGCCCCACCCGAAGCGTACGGCCTTGAAGGCGACGTCCACCCCGCAGAGGTTCGATGCCAGGACGTATCCGAAGCCAGGGATGAACCCCATCGTGTCCCCCGGTGCAGCGCACATCTCTTCGATAGTGGCCGCGTAAGAGGTTGGGACACTGACCTCGAACTCGAGACCGGTGGCCTCCGTCAGAAACTCGTCCATGATCTCGCCCCCGGAGACGATCACCTGTGCGTCGACCGACGGGACGAACAACACCTGAACCGGCCGCTCCGCCGAGCCCAGCTCGGGTTCCATCATCTCGGTGGTAGTGGTCTCTGCAGGCGCCTCGGTCGTCGTTGGAGCGGCCTCGGCTTCGGTGGTGGTCGTTTCCTCGCCATCCCCGTCGCCACATGCCGCCACGACGAGCGCCAGGGCTGCGACCAAAGCCCACAGGGCTCTCGGTTTCATGTCTTCTCCTTCATCTCCCAGGGTGATCAAGTCACCACAAGGGATTGTCATGACCCGCTTCCCAAAGGGTGATCAATGATCCTGCCGCAGGCTAGTGGGAACCGTCAGCGCACTGAAAGCCGATCCACCTCACGTCGGAACTCGGTGAAATCATGCACATCGAAGGTCCCCGGCACAGGTTGGTTCCAAGGCCGCACATAGCGGCACACCGTCGACAGCGGTCGATGCTCCACGAGCCCGGGTAGGACATGGGGCCCGTCATCGAGGTAAACCTCGCAATCGACGCGCCACTTCTCATCGAGGATGTGGACTTCAGCCGCCGGGACGCGATGTCGCTCCAGCCAGTCATGGGTGTCGTCGACCGCGAAGTCGGGCTTGGTGGTCAGCACGATGATGTCGTGCCCGGCGGCCATTAGCCCGCGCAGCGCTTCCACCGCCCCCGGAAAGGCTTCCAGGTGCCAGAAGACCGAGTGTCCGTCCAGATCCGAAGACCATTCCCAGAACTCATCGATGTCGCGGAAATGTGTGAGCTCGACCAGGTCGTGCCAGCGTTTCGAGTCCTTCACCGTCAGGTTGGTTCCAAACTCACGGTTGTAGAAGTCCATCCACCCCTGTGTGAAATTGGCCACCACCCCATCGAGGTCGATCCCTAGCCGCATCGAGCGAGGATAAGAGGTTGCCCGGAGCTCCCGAGTACGGCCGGTGAGTGGTTCAGACGACCTGCACCCAGGCCATGACCTCCGGGAGGCGCCGACGGAGGAGACCGGAGGCGATCCACAGCGAGATGGAGTACATCACGACACCCCAGACCACGCCGGAGATCGCCGCGAACCACGGTGGGACGACTCGACCAAAGGCAACAGTCAACGTGACCACCGACGCTGGCAGCACCAACAGCGCTCCGATGGTGAAGAACGAAATCGTCTGGCTGGCGATGGCGAGACACCCCTGTTCGGTCGACTGAGCGAACACGTCGGTGCCCTCTCTGGGAAGCCGGAGCGGGGTGAGCACCGACACGATGTTTCCCACCGCCAGCTGGCAGCCGATTGCAGACACGGTGAGCGGGAAGGCGAGCCAGGTCCACGTCCAGAAGCCGGTGAACAGTGAGAGGCCAATCGCGAGCAGCGTGGTTTCGATCAGCAGGGCAGTGGCCACGGCCAAGTTCTTGCCCAACAGGAGCTGACGGGGACTGGGAGGCAGGACAAACAGATAGCTGGCGGCGTTGCGTTCCCAGCCGAAGAGGTTGAGTGCGATGGGGAGCCCGACGAACAAGACCAGCACCGGCGCCATCAGAGGCGCCCAGTCGTTGTCGCGAACATCAAAGAGCCCGGTGGTCCCCATGATGGTCCCGGCTACGGCGAGCCCGACGAAGATGACCGTCCCTGTCCACACCAGACGCTGTCTCGGGTCGCGTATGTAGAAGCGAAGCTCCTTGCGGGCAAGAGTGGGAATGACACCCCAGAGACCCGAAGTGAAGCCGCTTCTCCGCGCCCGGGCGGCGGGTCTACTGCCCTCCTGTGGGGTGGTCAGCATCCACCCCAGCAAATGCCGCCATGCCACCGCCAGCGCGATCAAGCCGGCGGCCGCAGCCACGAGGAACGCGGTGGCCGCGACGGCGTTTCCGGACGCCGCCTCGACAATGGCCCGTTGCGCGGCGACGGGAGGGAGGAGAACCGCCCAGTCCATGATCGGGTTGGAGGTCACCGCGGCGGAGAGACCATCGCTGTCGACGAGAGTCGCGATCGATCGGTAGGCGAAGAACGCGCCGGCCGCGATGCCCAGGATCAGCATGGTGGCGATGTCGCGGCCACGCCGGGTGCGAAGGATCGCCGAGATCGATGCCGAAAAGAGCTGTGCTCCCACCGCCAACAGGGCCATGTAGACCACCGAGGCGGGCAGTGCCATCCACCAGCCCTCGCTCAGGACTGCGGAGTTGGCACCCAGAACAAACAGGGGGACGACGGTGGCCGGAGCCACCAAGCTGGCAGCCGCCAGCCCGGTGATCATCTGACTGTGACCGATGGGGAGGACGGCCATCTGCTGCGGGTCGAGATTCTCGTCCAGGGGGAAGATGACCACCGGCAGCGCTATCCATGCCACGAAGAAGAGCAGAGAGACCCATCCCATGTACTCGGGAAGGGCATTGGCCGGCAGACGTCCGGCGGTCTCCACCAGTTTGGACGCCAGAAACCACCCCACCCACCCGAGGAGGAGGGTCGCCATCGGAAACCCAAATCGACGCTGGGTATCGTGAAGGACCCCGTTCCAGGTGAGCCTGGCCTTCAGCCCGACGAGGTTTCGTACCATGAGAGCCGGTCCACTCCTTCGCCGCCCACCGCGGCGATGAACGCGTCTTCCACATTGCGCTTGCCGGTCATCCGGCAAAGACCTTCCGGTGTCTCCTCGATCGTGAGCCGTCCTTCGATCATGATGCCGATGCGGGTGCACAGCTTCTCCACCAGGTGCATCTCATGGGAGGAGAACACGATCGTGGTGCCGCCACCGGCAGCCTGCTGCAAGAGATTGCGAATCAGCCGCGCCGAGACTGCGTCGACACCCTCGAACGGCTCGTCGAGGAAGAGGACCGGCGGCTTGTGGATGATGGCCGCACCGAGCGCGACCTTCTTTCGCATTCCCCGCGAGTAGTCAGCGATCAACTTGGAACCGGCCACGACCAAATCGAGCATCTCCAGGAGCTCGTTTCGTCGATTGAGCGCATCTTCTCGATCGAGACCGTGCATCGCAGCAGTGAAGTCGAGTAGTTCGGCTCCGGTGAGACGCTCGTACAGGTTGAACTCCTCGGGAAGGACTCCAATCCGCGACTTGACCTCAGTGGGGGAGTCCCAGGTGTTGAATTCTCCGATCCCGACCGTCCCGGCAGTCGGTCGCAGCAGTCCCACGATGCACTTGATGGTTGTTGTCTTCCCGGCTCCGTTCTGACCAAGGAGACCGTAGAACTCCCCGGGCTCGATGCTCAGATCGACCCCGTCAACCGCCATCGTCTTCCCGAACTTACGCACGAGCCCGCGGGCCCACACCGCAGGCCGAGTCGGGGCGTGATCGAGGGCGGGATCGTCGGCCAGGGATTGCGTCACAGGGAGGAAGTATCGACGGGATGGCCTCATAAGTGAACACCTGGGTGGCCCACGCCTTCTCGCACCTGTCGGCGACTGGGCGTCAAAACTCGGATTGCAGAGCGAGCCATCAGTGCAACATATCCCACATGGTGAGGGCCCATGAGGGCTGAATCAGTCATCCGGTGGCTGTACGGTGGGACCGACTTGCAGTACCAGGCTCTCTATCGCAAATACCGTCCCCGAACCTTCGATGAGGTGATAGGACAGGCCCATGTCACCACGACCCTGTCCCGGGAGGTGGCCGATGGGCGAGTGGCCCACGCCTACCTGTTCACCGGTCCCAGAGGGACGGGGAAGACCACGACGGCCCGCATCCTGGCCAGGGCCCTGAACTGTTCCAACCGTCACCGCGACGGTGCACCGTGCAACGAGTGCATCAGCTGTGTGTCCATCACCGAGGGCAACAGCCTCGATGTCATGGAGCTCGACGCCGCCTCACACAACTCGGTCGATGACATCCGCGAGATCAAGCTGAGTGTCACCACCGTGGCCTCGGCGGCTACTTCGAAGCGTGTCTTCGTGCTCGACGAAGCACACATGCTCTCCAAAGCGGCCGGGAATGCCCTGTTGAAGACACTCGAGGAGCCACCCGAGCACGTCCACTTCGTGTTGGCCACCACCGAGCCCTACAAGCTGCTGGACACGATCAGGAGCAGAACCCAGCGCTTCGACTTCCATCCGGTCCCGGTGGGGGAACTGGCCGGATACTTGAGCTCGATCGCAGATCGTGAGGGCTATGAGACCGATCCTGCGGCTCTGATCGCCATCGCCCGCCATGCTGGGGGATCCGTTCGTGATTCGCTGTCGCTCCTGGAGCAGGTGGCAGCTCTTGGATCGGGCACTGCGGACGTCGCAGGTGTGCGCCGCGCCCTGGGGCTGGCCGCGTCCGAGGCTTTCCAAAGGCTGGCCGAGGCCATCGCGGCCCAAGACGCCAAATCGGCCCTGGAGCTGATTGCCGAGCAAGCGGCGTCTGGTGTCGATCTGCGTCGTTTCGTCTCCGACTGTGTCGCGTTCTTTCGTGGGGTCTTCCTCGCCCACTATGCCCCCAACCTGGCCGAGATCGCCGACGAGCCACCGGAGGTGTACGAAGGATGGAGGAAGGCTGCGGAGTTTGTCCCGGCCACAGACGTCCTGCGTGCCGTCGATCTGCTCGCCGAGGCCCTGGTTCGACTGCGTGAAGGCCGGGAGGAGCGCCTGATGACCGAGCTTGCTCTGATCAAACTGACCCGCCCGGAGACGGCAGCCGACCCTCAAGCCCTCATCTCGAGGATGGACCGTCTCGAGCGTCGCGTGGGCAAACCGACCGACGGTGTGCCGCAACCACCTTCTCCGAGAACCGTCTCGTCGGCTCCGACAGCCGAAACCGACGAGCTGACTCGCGCCGCAGCACCTTTGGTCTCGGTGGAGAAAGAGGACAATGTCGAAGAGCAACCGGCGATCGATGTCAGCTTCGAACAGCTGCAGCGGGTCTGGCCCGGGTTGTTCGGCGGGCTGCGCGATCTTCTCGGTGCCCGTCGGTGGGCGCTCTTCAGGGAGGCCGTTCCCGCCGATGTCCAGGGCAACACCATCGTCCTCGAGGTGGCCGATGACTTCCATCTCACCTCCCTCGAGCAGGACGACGCGGTGGGGCCGGTGGTGGCCGCCAAGGCGAGTGATCTTCTCGGCGGACAGGTGAAGGTGCGTTTTCGTCTCAAGAGCCATGAAGACGGGGGAGAAGCCGACGATTCCGTGGACCTCACCGAGCTTCAGGAGAGACCCGATGCCGACACCGACCCGGCCGCCCTCCTCGAGTCGGAGCTGGGAGCCAGAGTCGTGGACGATGGCGACTGAGACCTGTCGGTGTGGGGAGTACCCTGAGGGCCGATGAACCGTCAGCCCGATATGCGCCAGATCATGAAACAGGCGCAGCAAATGCAGGAGCAGCTCGCCAAAACGCAGGCTGAGCTGGCCGAACGCCGTTTCGAAGGCTCTGCGGGGGGTGGCATGGTGACCGCAGTGGTCACCGGTGGGCCCGAGTTGGTGGAGGTCACGATCTCTCCCGAGGTGGTCGACCCCGATGACATCGAGATGCTCGAGGACCTCGTGGTCGCTGCGGTACGTCAGGCGATGGAAAGCGCCGTCGAAGCTGCCAACTCTGAGCTTGGCGGGCTCACCGGCGGCCTCGGCGGTCTCCTCGGTTGATGTTCGAGGGGCCCGTCCAACGTCTCATCGATGAGCTGAGCCGTCTCCCCGGTATTGGCGGGAAGTCGGCGCAACGGTTGGCTTTCCACCTGCTGACGGTCGACGAGACCGACGCCCGGCGACTTGCCGCGGCCATCGCCGATATGCGGGACGAAGTCGGTCAATGTGAGCGGTGTTACAACGTGGCCGCCGGGGAGCTGTGTGCCATCTGTCGCGACGGTCGCCGTGACGACAGCCTGGTTTGTGTCGTGGAACGACCCCAGGACATCGTCGTGGTCGAGAGGACGCAGGAGTTTCGTGGCAGATACCACGTGTTGGGTGGGGCGTTGTCCCCGATCAATGGCATCGGACCCGGACAACTCCGGTTCAACGAGCTTCGCCAACGTTTGGAGCCGGAGGGGATCGAAGAGCTGATCGTTGCCACCAACCCGACCATCGAGGGGGATGCCACTGCCATGTACATCGCCCGGGAGTTCAAGCCGCTTGGGCTAAGGGTCACCCGGCTCGCCTCTGGCCTGCCCGTCGGTGGCGATCTCGACTACGCGGACGAGCTCACACTGGGTCGGGCACTCACCGGTCGATCCGAGCTCTAACGCGTAGGCGACCCGCCGCCGTAATCTGCCTCACCCGTGGGATCATCACACGTCGTCTGGGACTGGAATGGAACGCTCCTCGACGACCTCCGCATCGTGATCGAGGCCGTCAACCATTCCATCGGCGCTTTCGGTGTCGGGCCCATCGACGCCGACACCTATCGAGACCACTACACGAGGCCGGTTCGACACTTCTATGACGGACTGTTCGGACGACCGGTCACCACCCCGGAGTGGACGCAGCTCAACGCGACCTTCCACGACGTCTACTTCGACTTGGCGGCCGACGCCGAGTTGACCACGGGAGCCATGGAGGCGATCTCCTGGCTTGCCGACCGGGGTTGGACTCAGTCCCTGCTGTCCATGTCTCCCCATGGCTGGCTGCAGGACATAGTCGACCGTCTCGGGCTGGGGGACGCGTTGGATCTGGTCGACGGGCTCTCCGGGTCCACCGGCGGTCGCAAGGCGGAACATCTCGTGCTCCATCTCCAGAGCCTCGACCTGCAGGGGGAGAGTGTCGTCGTGATAGGGGATACACCCGACGATGTCGCCGCGGCCCGTCATGTCGGGGCGAAGCCGGTCCTCTTCCATGGCGGGAGTCACCACATCGAGGTTCTCACGGCCGAAGGCGTCCCCATCGCCGAGTCGCTGGTCGAGGCAGCCGAGATCGCTGTCAGTCAACCGTGACGCTGGCTATTGCTCTGAGCCGGGCCAGATCGTGAACCGCATTCATGTAGCGGACCGATCCCGTCTTCGATCGCATGATCACCGAGTGGGTGACCGCTCGATCGTCACCACGAAAGTTGACGCCTCTCAAGAACTCACCATTGGTGACGCCGGTGGCGGCGAAGAACACGTTGTCCGATGACACCAGGTCGTCGGTGGTCAGCACCTGCTCCAGGTCGAGCCCTTCGTCCTTGGCTCGTGCCGTTTCGCCGTCGTCACGTGGCCATAGCCGGCATTGGATCTCCCCACCCACACACTTGAGAGCCGCCGCGGCGATGACCGCCTCGGGTGACCCGCCGATGCCCAACAGGATGTCGGCCTCGTGATCCTCCTGGGCCGTGGCGATGGCGCCGGCGACGTCACCATCGCGAAACAGTGAGATGCGAGCCCCGGCGTCCCGCGTGGCATCGATGTAACGCCGGTTGCGCGGCCGGTCGAGGATGAGGACCCGCAGGTCAGCCATGTCCTTGCCATTGGCCCTGGCCACCTGTTCCAGGTTGTGCCTCACCGGTGCATCCAGGTCGATCAGCCCTGCCGCCTCGGGTCCCACCGCGATCTTGTCCATGTAGACCAATGATCCCGGCGCGTACATGGTGCCCCGGCCTTCGGCGAGAGATATCACCGCGATCGCGTTGGGCAGACCCGCGGCCGTCAGCCTGGTCCCGTCGACGGGGTCCACGGCCACATCGACCGTCATCCCCGATCCGGTGCCCACCCGCTCCCCGTTGAACAACATGGGAGCCTCGTCCTTTTCCCCTTCACCGATGACCACCATCCCGTCGATTTCGATGGTGGAAAGGTGAAGTCTCATCCCGTCCACGGCCGCCTGGTCGACCGCCTCACTGTTGCCCCGGCCCAGCCAGCGGGCGGCGCCCATCGCCGCGGTCTCGGTGACTCGAACCAGATCGAGCCCCAGGTTGCGCTCGACGGGCTCGGCCATCAGTCGTCGACTCTGATCACGATGGCGTCTCCCTGGCCCCCTCCACCACACAGGGCGGCGGCACCGATCCCACCACCGCGATGTCGCAGCGCGTTCACCAATGTGACCACTATGCGGGCCCCGGTAGCCCCCAGCGGGTGTCCGAGAGCAACGGCCCCCCCGTTCACGTTCACCTTTGACGTGGGGATGTCCAGCATCCGGGCCGACCACAGGGCCACGGCGGCGAAGGCCTCGTTGATCTCCACCACGTCGAGATCGCCGGTTTCCAGCGCGGCTTTCTTCAATGCGACCAGCAGTGCCTCTGCCGGTCGTTCGTGAAGGGTGGCGTCGGCACCTCCAACCTGGCCATAGGCCAGTATCTCGGCGAGTACCGGCGACCCGATGGCATCGGCGGCTTCCCGATCGGCCACCACCACCGCGGCGGCTCCGTCGGAGATCTGCGACGCGTTTCCTGCCGTGATGGTCCCGACGTCAGAGAATGCCGGCTGCAGCGCACCCAAGGCATCGAGGGTGGCACCACTTCGGATTCCCTCATCCACATCGACGATGACTGGATCGCCCTTGCGGTGCGGGACCTCGACGGGGGTGATCTCGATGGCAAACTGCCCGTTCCGGGTCGCCACGTCGGCGAGTTGATGGCTGCGGGCGGCCCACTCATCTTGCTCCCGGCGATCGATTCCGAGACGTGCGCTCTTGAGGTCGGAGGACTCACCCATCGTGCACTGGTCGAAGGTGCAGAAGAGACCGTCGTGTTGCATCAGATCGATCAGATCGGCGTCGCCCATACGGGCTCCCCAGCGCAACTCACGCACCGCGTGGGGGGCATTGGACATGCTTTCCATCCCCCCCGTCATCACGAGCTTGGACTCGCCAAGCTTGATCGCACGGTCGGCGAGACCTATGGCCGACATGCCCGAGAGGCACACCTTGTTCACCGTGAGCGACGGCACGGTCATCGGCAGACCACCGTGGACGGCTGCCTGCCGGGCCGTGATTTGCCCCTCGCCTGCTTGCAGGACGTGGCCGTAGACGATCTCGTCGAAGCTGGACGGGTCGGTGC
>CAZSOF010000078.1:0-10411 GCA_964607685.1 uncultured Acidimicrobiaceae bacterium
CGGTGACGGTCTTCAAGGACCTGGGTCTGGTCAACCAGGTCTTCGACGAGGCGACGCTGGCGGGTCTGGACGGCCATGTGGGTATCGGCCACACCCGCTACTCGACGACGGGGTCCAGCAACTGGGCCAACGCCCAACCCGCCCATCGTCAGGTGGGTAGCACCGGCATCGCACTTGGGCACAACGGAAACCTGACCAACACCACGGCCCTCGCCCGCTCGCTCGGTGTTGGCAGCGCCACCACCGACTCGGATCTCATGGCCGAGAGCCTCGCCCGCGCCATCGACGACAACCGCTCCGACGCCCGGGGCCTGGAGGTGGCCTTGATGAAGGTCGCACCCACCTGGGAAGGCGCCTTCTCCCTCGTGATCATGGACCAGGGCCGGATCGTCGGTTTGAGGGATCCCAACGGGTTTCGCCCCCTCTGTCTCGGTTCCCTTCCCGGCGGGGGATGGATCATGGCCTCGGAGACGGCGGCGCTCGATCTGGTGGGCGCCCGCTTCGTGCGAGAGGTCGCGGCAGGCGAGATGGTCGTCATCGATGCCCGAGGGCCCAAGTCCTACTACCCGTTCGGCGAGGCCAAGCCCAGCCTGTGCCTCTTCGAGTTCGTCTACTTCGCCCGCCCCGACAGCCACATGTATGGCAGGTCGATCCACGCCGCCCGGTACGAGATGGGGCGCACCCTTTCCCAGGAGCACCCCGTCGACGCCGATGTCGTGGTCCCGGTGCCCGAGTCGGGCATCCCTGCCGCTCAGGGATTCGCCGCAGCGAGCGGGATCCACTATGCGGACGGTCTGGTCAAGAACCGATACGTGGGGCGGACCTTCATCGAGCCGACACAGATGCTCCGCGACCAGGGGATACGGCTCAAGCTCAACCCGATACCCGACAATTTGGCCGGAAGACGGGTGATTCTGGTCGACGACTCCATCGTGCGGGGATCGACCACGAGGCAACTGGTGGCGATGGTGCGTGAGGCCGGGGCCGCCGAGGTTCATCTCCGGGTCTCCTCACCCCCCTATCGCTGGCCGTGTTTCTACGGAATGGACACATCAGACCGCTCCACCTTGATCGCAGCCCGCATGGGAGTGGAAGAGACCAGGGAGCATCTGGGTGCCGATTCCCTCGGCTACCTCTCACTACAGGGGCTCATGGAGGCGACCGGTGTCGCCGATGCCGGGTTCTGCAATGCGTGTCTCTCCGGCGAGTACCCAACCGAGCTCCCGACCTCCGCGGACAAGTATCAGCTGGAACGGTCCTGAGGTGACCTCCTACCTGGAGGCGGGGGTCGATCTCGAAGGCGCTGAGCGACACGCCGCGTCGATCGCCGGCTCGGTGATAGCCACATGGTCCGAAAGGGTGGTTGGTGGATTCGGTGGCTTTGCCGCCGGAGTGAGGATCCCCACCGGCTATCGGGACCCGGTGTTGATGATGTCTACCGACGGTGTCGGCACCAAGCTCGACATCGCGCGGCGGTTCGACCGCTGGGAGGGCGTCGGATTCGACCTGGTGTCCATGTGTGTCGACGACCTTGCCGCCACGGGAGCGGCGCCTATCGGCCTCGTGGACTACCTGGCCGTAGGTTCGTTGCGACCGGAACGGGACACCGCAATCGTGGAGTCGATCGCCGCTGCCTGTCGGGTGGCGGGTTGTCCACTGCTCGGTGGGGAGACCGCGGAACACCCAGACGTCATGGCGGTCGATGCCGTCGACCTGGCCGGAGCGGTGATGGGAGTGGTCGAGGAAGAGGCCGTGCTGGGACCAGCCCGTGTCCAACCCGGTGACCTGATTGTCGGGCTGATGTCCCCCAACCTACGATCCAACGGGTTCTCCCTGGTGAGAACGGTATTCGGTGAAGATGTCCAGGATCACATCGACACCTTGCTGCAGCCGTCTGTGATCTATTCACCGGCGGTTCTGAGAGCCGTGGCGACAGGCGCCGTCCATGCCGGGGCTCACATCACCGGCGGCGGTCTCATCGGGAACCTGTCACGGGTGCTGCCCGACGGCCTGGGGGCCCGCATCGAGCCGGCCCGCTGGGAGAGACCGGGTGTCTTCGATCTGATATCGCAACGGGGGGTGAGCGAGGACGAGTTGCAGCGGACGTTCAATCTCGGGATCGGGTTCTGCCTCATCGTCACCCCTGATGCCTCGGGTGCCGTCCTCGACTCGGTCGGCGACCATGACCCGCGTGTCATCGGATCGGTGGTCACCGGCGGTGGGGTGAAACTGAATTGAGCTTCATCCCCGCGTGCACGCCGTCGCCAGGCTTCCGCTAAGGCACGAAGTGAGTGATCTCCTCCAGAAGCTGGTTCTTGTCATCATCGTCGAGGAATGAGGACTTGATCGAGTTGGCCGCCAGATGGGCGAGAATCTCGTTGCCGAAGGCCAGGTCGTCGGCCAACGCCAGGTAGTTCTCCACGACATATCCGCCGAAGTAGGCAGGGTCGTCCGAGTTGACGCTCACCAGCAGCCCCGCATCCATCATCTCGGGCAGAGGATGATCCACCACCCGGTCGACGACCCTCAGGGCGACGTTGGACAGCGGACAGACAGTCAGCGGGATCTGCTGCTGCCGGAGCCGGGCGATCAGTTGCGGGTTCTCCAGGCTGCGCACCCCATGGTCCACCCGCTCCACTCCGAGGACGTCGAGAGCCCCGGTCACGTATTCGGGTGGGCCTTCCTCGCCGGCGTGGGCCACTGCCCTCAACCCGAGCCGGCGGGCTAGCTCGTAGGCCTCGGCGAACAACTCCGGCGGGTAGCCCACCTCCGAAGAGTCGATGCCGACAGCAACGACGCCGTCGAGGTGAGGCTCGGCCTCTCGAAGCGTCTGGACCGCATCCGCTCCACCGAGATGACGGAGAAAGCAGAGGATCAAGGAGGAGGAGATCCCGTGTCTGGATCTGGCGTCGGCCATCCCCGCGCGAAACCCGTCGATGAAGACTTCGAACCCGACACCACGCTCGGTGTGGGTCTGGGGATCGAAGAAGATCTCGGTGTGGCGCACACCATCGGTGGCTGCACGGTCGAAGTAGGCGGTGATCAGGTCGTAGAAATCCTGAGCCGTCTGCAGCACCGCCGCTCCCTGATAGTAGATGTCGAGAAAGGATTGCAGGTTCCTGAACTTGTAGGCAGCTGCAACCGAGGCCACATCGGGGTAGGGCAGTTCGTAGCCGTTTCGAGCCGCCAGGTCGAACATCATCTGCGGCTCGAGGGTCCCTTCGACGTGGACGTGGAGCTCGGCCTTGGGAAGCTGTCGGAGAAACTCTTCCATATACGGACGCTACAAGGCTATGTCTTGTGGGCGAACCGGAGCTCGGTTGATTTCCCTGCCGGTGGCGTCGCGAATGGCGGCCAGCACGGCCGAGGTCGACGAGATCGTGGGAGCCTCGCCGACACCCTTCGCCCCGAAGGGCCCCCAGGAACCGTCCTGTTCTATGAGAAGCGCCTCGACGTCTGGTGCATCCAGGATGGTGGGCAACAGGTAGTCGGTGAAGTTGGGATTGCGGATGATCCCGTCTTCGATGATGAGCTCTTCCATCACCGCCAGGCCAACACCCTGGAGAATGCCACCCTCGATCTGACCGCGGACCGACTCCGGGTTGAGGGCCCTGCCCACATCCTGCGCGGTGTCGACCCGCACCACGCTCACCAAACCGAGCTCACCGTCGACATCGACGACGGCCCGATGCCCGGCCACCGCGAAGTCGGCGTGCACCACGCCCTGGCCATCCTCGTTCGACTCGGTGGTGGGTGGATGACGGAAGGTGACCGTCTCCTCCCACCCTTCAGAGGTGAGCCCGGCCATCGGCACCTTCACCACGCCGTCGAGCACCACGCCGTCATCGGTGAGGTCGTCGCCGTCGTGATGGTCGAGGATCCGCTCCCTCAACCTGCTGGCAGCTTCCAGCGTCGCCCCTCCCGAGACCTGTGTCTGGCGTGATGCCGACGTGGAGCCGGCGGAGTCGATGCGGGAAGTGTCGACATGTCGGACCACTACGCTGGTGATGCCCAACGCCGACCGGGCGATCTGGGCGAGAACGGTGGTGAGCCCCTGCCCGACCTCGATGGCCGCGGTCTCCACGACCGCCCCCTCGTCGGTGAGCCGCACCCTCGCCTGGGCATAGTCGTCGTACCCCTCAGAGAAGCCGAGATTCTTGATGCCCAACGCATAGCCGACACCACGGGTGACATGCTCGACATCGGTCGTCAGGCCGCTGCCTCCCGGCAGACCGGCGCGATCGCCGGGATCGGGCATCGGCATCGCAGCCAGAGAGTCGATCACATCGATCACGGGCAGCGGGGTCTCGATGATCTGGCCCGAGGTTGGCAACGGGTCGCCGGTGGCCAGTGCGTTGCGTCTCCGCACCTCCAGCGGATCCAGCCCCAGCTCGGCGGCCAGCTTGTCCATCTGCGCCTCGTATCCCACACATACCTGAACGGCCCCAAAGCCGCGCATCGCCCCGCAAGGCGGGTTGTTGGTCCGGGTACCGGCACCGTCCACCGACACGGAGTCACATCTGTAGGGCCCGACGGCGAAATAGCAGGCGTTGGCCAGGACGGCGGAGGTGGTGGACGCATAGGCTCCCCCGTCTATCAGAACCCTTGCCTCGACCCTGACCAGTCTGCCCGACTCGTCGGCCTCATGCCGGTACCAGAGACGAGCTGGGTGCCGATGAACATGGCCGATGAAGGACTCTGATCGATCGTAGACCATCTTCACCGGCTGCCCGGTGTACAGGGCGAGCATGCACAGGTGAATATGGAGATTCACATCCTCGCGTGCCCCGAATGCCCCGCCGATGCCGGTCGGATGACATCGCACCTGTTCCGGTCGCAGCCCGAGACTGGCCACCACCTGCTCCTGATCGACATGGACGAACTGGCTGGTGGCGTAGAGATCCACACCTCCCTCACCATCGGGAACGGCGAGCCCAGCTTCGGTGCCGAGTGGGGCCTGGTCCTGCATGCCGACCTCGTAGAGACCTTCGACGACCACCGAACCGGTCGCCTCCTGATCCCCGCGTCTGATCCGCATCCTGCGGAACACCTGGTCTCGACGATCGGCTTCCTCAGGATCGACCAGATTGTCCAGCACGTCGTATTGCACCACCACCGCAGCGGCTGCCTGTCTCGCGGTGTCCTCGTCCTCCGCGGCCACCACCGCCACCGGCTCGCCCCAGTAGCGAACGGTTTCGCCGGCGAGCACCGGCTGATCGGGGTGCTCCAGGCCAAAGACTCCTCTCCCGGGCACGTCCACAGCCGTCAGCACGGCGTGGACGCCACCGATCGCCAACGCCGGGCTCACGTCGATGGACACCACCCGGGCGTGGGCATGGGGGCTGCGCGTGGTGGCCCCCCACAGCATGCCCTCGGCAAACAGATCCTGGGCATACTGGAACTCGCCCTTGAGCTTGGCGACACCATCGGGGCGAGGCGTTGAGCTTCCGATTCCTCCGTCCACCCTCGCCGGCCGTCGTCTCGTGCGTGTGCTCATCACTCGCCCGCCAGATTCTCCAATGCTCGAAGGATTGCGCCATAACCGGTGCAGCGGCAGATGTTGCCCGCCAACGCCTCTTTGATGGCGGCGGCTTTCGGGTGGGGGTCTGTCCGGAACAAGTCAGCCGCCGTCACGACGATCCCCGGTGTGCAAAAGCCACACTGAACCGCCCCTGCCTCCTGCAGGGCGCTCTGCACCCTGGTCAACACGCCGTCAACCGCCACGCCCTCCACGGTCGTCACGTCGGACCCCTCGACATCGGCAGCCATCACCAGACAGGAACAGACCACCACTCCATCGAGGAGCACCGAGCACGACCCACACTCTCCCTGGTCACAGGCATTCTTGGACCCCGGCAGACCCAACTCGTCACGAAGCAGGTCGAGGAGGCTGCTGGGACGTTCCACCCGGGCGACGGTCGGCTCACTGTTGAGGGTGAAGGTGAGCATCATCGCAGACACCTCTGCAGCAACCGCCGGGCCAGGACTCCGGCGGTGTGACGCCGGTATTGCTCCGTGGATCGGTGATCGGTGATCGGTGCCACCTCTCTGGATACGATTCGCTGGAACTCCTCGAGATCGGCATCGGTGGGAGTTGCGATCGACGAGATCATCTCCTCGGCCGCCTGGGCCCGTATCGGCGTCGGCGCCACCGAGCCGAGCGCGACGGTCGTGGTGCCGTCATCTGATCGTGTCACGACAGCGCAGACCGTGGCTATCACCATCGCGTTACGGACACCGATCTTCCCGAACTCCTGACGCTCCGGGATTTGGTCCGGCAGTCGAACCGAGGCGATCAGCTCGTGATCGGCCATGGCCGTCCTCTTCACTCCGGTGAAGAAGTCGTTCCATGCCATGAGACGCCCTCCCGAAGCAGACACCAGCTCGATCGAGGCATCGACCGCGGCCAGGAACGGGTGACCGTCCCCTGCAGGGCTGGCGGTGGCCAGGTTGCCCCCGATCGTCCCCATGTTCCTGATTTGGGGTGATCCCACGGTCCGAGCCGCCTGGGCCAATGCACGTGGCCCTTCCTGCTCGAGACGTCTCCAGGTCACACCCGCCCCTATGTGATGACCGTCCCATTCCTGGAGCTCGGCAACCCGGCGAAGACCGACGACGTGTGAGGGTCGGATATGGCCGAAGTTGATCTCCACCATCAGATCGGTTCCCCCGGCCACCGGTACCGCCCCCTCGGTGACTGCAGCCAGGGCGGCGCGCAGGGACGTGGGGTGGTGGGCCCGAATCACCCCACAAATCTACCCGAGGAGATCCCGCGCCAACAGATTGTGCCGCTCCACCAAATCGGGCGCAGAAACCCCCACGACCTGGCCTTCGAACACCAGTGGCCGTCCCCCAACCCAGGAGCGATCGACCCTGGTCGGGGCGCACAGCACCACGGCTGCAACCGGGTCGTGCAACGCCCCGGCGAACGCCACGCGATCAAGGTCGATGGCAATGAAGTCGGCTGCATAACCGGGCGCCAGCACTCCGATGTCATCACGGCCCAGGACCCGGGCACCCCCGACGGTTGCCAGCTCCAGAGCCTTTCGCGCAGTGAGCTGGGGGCCTTCCCCAATGTCCGGGGACACCGCGATCCTGTTGAGTAGAAGTGCCTGCCTCACCTCGGCCAGCATGTTCGAGGTGTCATTCGACGCCGATCCATCCACTCCCAGCCCGATCGAGACCCCAGCATCGATATATCTGCCTATGGGTGCCAAGCCCGAGGCGAGACGCATGTTGGAAGTGGGACAGTGGGCGACACCGGTCCCGGTGCCGCCCATGACGACCATTTCGTCGTGGGTGACATGCACTGCGTGGGCATACCAGACGTCCCCCCCAAGCCAATCGAGACTCTCCATGTGCGCCACCGGGCGACGCCCGTAGCGGTCGAGGCAGAACTGTTCCTCATCGATGGTTTCTGCGAGATGCGTGTGGAGGCGGACACCCGCCTCTCGAGCCAGGCCAGCCGACTCCCTCATCAGGTCATCGGTCACCGTGAACGGTGAACAGGGCGCCACGATCACCTGCCGCATCGATCCCCGCTCGGGATCGTGGAACCTCTCGATTGCACGCTGGGTGTCGTCGAGGATGGCCCGGCTGTCCTCGACGATGTCATCAGGTGGTAACCCACCATCCGACTCCCCGAGGCTCATCGACCCTCGCGAAGCGCAGAACCTCATGTTGAGACCGTCGGCACCCTCGAACTGGTCGTCAACCCTCGAATCGTTGGGCCACAAGTACTGATGATCGAAGACGGTGGTCGCTCCGGACAGGGCGAGCTCGACGAGACCGAGTCGCGTCGCCGTGCGGACATGATCCGGGGTGAGACGGGCCCACACCGGATAGAGCGTGCGCAGCCAATCGAACAATCTGCTGTCCTGAGCTCCCGGGAAGGCCCTGGTCAAAGTCTGGAAGAGATGGTGATGGGTGTTGACCAGCCCCGGCATCACCACATGGCCCGTCATGTCGACGACCTCGTCCGCAGTGGCCGGGATGTCCATGGTGGGCCCCACATTCTCGATCCACCCGTCGCGGGCATAGAGACCACCGTGTGGGATCTCACGCCCTTCCATGGTCACCAGGACTCGAGCGTTGCGAACCAGCAGAGTGGACATCGCCACCAAGCTAACCACTGGCCCCATAGAGTCCTGATATGACTCTCAGCTCCAATTCGATGGCCGCCTGGACACGGCGACTGGAGTCCGCTGCGGCACGAGTGGCCACCGACTATTCGGGAGAAGGTTCCGAGCGTCAGCCGGTGCACACCGTCTACGGGGGAGCCCAGCTCTTCTCGTCCACGACAACGTCGAAGCTGGGAGACCTGGCACTCCAGTTCGCTGAAGAATGGGTCGCTTCGTCCGACGACTTGGTGACGATCCTCGGCATGGACCCAGAGGTGGCGTCGCGGGTTCATCCTGCGGTTCTCGACAAGTTGCGCCGCGAGCCGGTGGAGGATTTTCGCATCGACTTCGAGGACGGCTACGGGCATCGTTCGGAAGACGAGGAGGACGCCCATGCCAGGGGCACGGCGGAGGCGGTGGCGGCGGGGATGGAGACGGGGTCTCTCCCTCCGTTCCTGGGAATCCGGACCAAGTCACTCTCTGCTGAGCTGCACCGACGGGCACTGCGCACCCTCGACCTCTTCGTAACGACCGTCGCCGAGCTGTCCGGAGGATTGCCCGACAACTTCACCGTGACCCTGCCCAAGATCCAGGATGTCGACCAGGTTCGGGTGATGACGGAGGCACTGATTGCCCTGGAGACTGCGCTGGGGATCGACACCATCCCGATGGAGCTGATGGTCGAGACCCCCCAGACCGTGATAGACGTCGACGGCTCGACCGGTGTCCGCAAGTGGGTTGACGCTGCCGCTGGCCGGGTGAGGGGAGCTCATTTCGGGACCTACGACTACACGGCGTCGATGAGCATCACCGCCGCCTACCAGACGATGGATCACCCGGCATGCGACTTCGCCCGTCACGCGTTACAGGTGAGTCTGGCGGGAACCGGTGTTTGGCTGTCGGATGGAGCCACCAATGTCATGCCGGTTGGTGATCGTCAGACCGTCACCCACGCCATGCGTCTCCACTACGGCCACATCCGGCGCTCGCTGTTGCATGGTTACTACCAGGGGTGGGACCTACACCCGGCCCAGCTGGTGACCCGCTACGCCGCAGTGTTTGCCTTCTTCCTCGAGGGTCTGGACGCCGCCGGGGAGAGACTCTCCAACTTCGTCGAATCGGCGGCCAAGGCCACCTTGGTCGGCGACGTCTTCGACGACGCCGCCACCGGGCAGGGGTTGTTGAACTACTTCCTGCGCGCCGTCAACTGCGGCGCCATCACCGAATCCGAGGCCACCACGCGCACCGGGCTTTCCGGAGAAGAGCTCCGCACCCGCTCGTTCCTGAAGATCCTCGAGCGAAGACGGGGTTGACCCCTTCTGTGAGGGAGGACTGCCCTACTCCCGCGTCACCGTGAGGTAGATGTCGCCGAACGGCTCGGAGACGGGGTGGAAGACGGTCCCCTCCCACTCCAGTCCGAACCGGGTGAGATCGAAGGGGAGGTGGTGTTGGTTGGGCAAGCGAAAACCGATGGCAGTGATCTCATCCACGGCCGCGAGCACTGCTTCGCCCATCAGGTAGCCCTGATGTTGCACCGACGCCGACCAATCACCGAAGAAGCGTGACACGAGAACCTCTCGCACGCGCGTCCAGGTTGCGGTGGTGTCCGCTGGGATCCGTGAGTAGTCCCAGTCGGCGGTGATGGACGTTGCCAGCAGCCGGTCGGAGGCCTCGGGGAGGATGGTGAACTCATCTCTGGGGAAACCCTCGAACGCCGACCCGGTCGTCTTCAGCACCACGAGACCCTCTATGCCGGCACTGGTCGACTCGTCAAACCCTCTCGCCACTCTGGCCTTGCGGCGCTCGGAGCCGCCCCCCACGAAGCCGGTGTTCGTCTGACGGCTCCAGATCGTCTCATGAAGCGTCACCACTACCCGACGGATGTCAGGCCTCCTGAGAAAGCGAGCGCACAACACCTCGCCGAACCGCTCCAGGTCGCGATCGAGGTGTTCCTGAGCCAGCCCGTAGATCGTGTTGCGCATCGTGTCGGTGGGCAGCACCGAGGAGTTGTCTCCCTCGACGTGAGCCGCCTCGACGTCGCCTTCGAGGAGGACCTGAGCCGTGAGGTCGATGAAGTCGTCTCGGTCGTCTCCACGGAGCACCTTGGAGACCCGGACCGCCGACTTGCCCCAGCGATTGGCACCCAGGGCCATGTCAGGTTCCTCGATATGTGCTGTACCCGTACGGGCTCAGCAGCAGCGGAATGTGGTAGTGATCCCGGTCTTCGGCCAGATCGAACACGACATGGACGAAGGGGTAGAAGCCGTTGCCGTAATCCCCGGTCTCGAACC
>CAZSOF010000079.1:0-10359 GCA_964607685.1 uncultured Acidimicrobiaceae bacterium
GTGTTGGTCATCCCGGTCTGGATGCCGGACTGGCCGTCACGGTAGGGGCGGGCGCCCTGCCCACCGGCCACGGTCTCGTAGTAGGCGAAGTCGTCGTTGCCGATCAGGACGTTGTTCATGGTTCCCTGAGAGGCCGCCGGAACCCGTTCCGGAGCGGCCTGGGCCAGAGCCCCCAACAGGACGTCGGCGATGCGCTGGCTGGTCTCCACGTTGCCGGCGGCGACCGCCGCAGGGGGTCGGGCGTTGACCAGGGTCCCTACGGGAGCGGACATGGACAGCGGCCGGTAACAGCCCGCGTTGGCCGGAATCGAGGGATCGGTCGCCACCCGAACCGCGTAGTAGAGGCACGACCGGGTGACCGCCTCCACGGCGTTGAAGTTGGCCTCGACCTGGGGATCGGTCCCGGCGAAGTCGGCGTGCAGGCTCTCCCCATCCACGGTCACCTGAACACGAATGGCCACGTCGCGGTGTCCCATCTCCATGAGGTCCTCGAACGCATAGCGACCGTCGGGCAACTCCCCGAGCGCAGAGAGCATCCGTCTCTCCCCATAGTCGACCAGTGCGGAGGCCACCTCGAAGTAGCGGTCGATGCCCTCCTTGCCGATCAGTTCGGTGAGACGACGCACAGCCACCGCGTTGGCTCCCATCTGCCCGTCGAGATCGCCGCGTCGCTCCCACGGGGTCCGTGATGACGTCACGAACGGTTGGACGAACTCCTCCACCCAGCGGCCACCGACCACCGCCACCATCGGCGGGACGACATGCCCTTCCTGCTGGAGGGTGACGGCATGCGCCGGCATCGATCCCGGGGCCTCGCCCCCCACGTCGGCGTGATGGGCGCGATTGCCAACCCAACCCACGTGGCGGTTGGCAACGAACACCGGAGCCACGATGGTCAGGTCGTTGAGGTGGGTGCCGCCGTGAAAGGGATCGTTGACCGCGTACTGCGTGCCCGGCACCGGGTCGAATCGATCGAGACAGGCCTGCACCGAAGCCGGCATCGAGCCAAGATGAACCGGAATGTGCTCCGCTTGGGCCAGCATCTCACCGTCGGGGGTGAAGAGCGCTGCCGAGCAGTCGGCTCGCTCCTTGATGTTGGGCGACAGAGAGGTCCGCCTGAGAACGACACCCATCTCGTCGGCGATGGCCGCAAAGCGGTTGCGGGCAACCTCGAGGGTGATCGGGTCGATCAACTGCCCACCAGATGCCCGATGTGCTTGGTGGCCTCCCGAAAGCTGATGCCTGAGAGCTCATCCCGGTGCTCGTTGACGAAGTATGCGACTGCCTGCGCATCGGTCTTGGCGTAGTCCCGAAGCACCCACCCTATGGCCTTGCGAATGAAGAACTCCTTCTCTTCGAGACGTGACCGGCAGAATGCGAACAGGCGGTCGGCATCGGTTCGGTCCTTGGCCCCAACCTGACAGATGATCGCCGCGCGCCGCAGCCACATGTTCTCATCGTTGACCCAAGTGTCGACCACCGGCCACACCTCATCGGGATAGCCGAGGACCAGCTCTCGAATCAGATGGGTGGCCGTCTCGTCGACGAAATCCCACCACGCACCCTCGACGATGAAGCGGCGATACAGCGGGAGGGAGTCAGGGACGATGTACTCGGCGAACTCGATCGCCACCGCCTGGGCCAGGTATTTCTCCTCGCGGTGGGGTAACTCCCAGAGCGCCGTCACCACTTCGGTGTATGAGACGCGATCGCGTGGAGCGAACTCTGCCTTCAGATGGCGAAGGATCTCGGTCCGGCCCGGTTTTTGCACGCCGTAGAAGGGCATCTCCGTCTTCATGTAGGCCGCCATCCCCTCTGCTTTCGCCGGGTTCGCCCGTTCGGCCAGGGCGGTTCGGACGAACTCGACGCACTCGCTCAGGCGGAGTGCCGATGGCGACTTCGTGGCGTCGTGGGTTTCCACTGGAGGCGAGCGTAACCTCGACCACCGATGAGGCTGTGGCCGGCTCACCATCCGCCGACCGCTCTTTCGAGTCTCCATGTCATGGCCGTCCGGGGTTGGCCACCGGTGCACCAAAAAGGGGCTCGACTCCGGCACCCAGGACGAAACTCTCGAAACCACTCAACGCCGCTCTAGGTCTTGATCTCCAGGGTCCCGTCGTCGAGGACCACGAGACGATCCTGGCCCTCGAGAAGAGTCGCCGAGTTGGCCTCCACCACCACACCTGGCCCCTCGATGCCATACCCCGCCGGCAAGGTCGAACGCTGCCACACCCCATCCAACCCTCTTGGGTCCCCCGTGACGTGAACCGTTGGCAGATCATCCCAGGTCAAGGGGGGCGACCCCGAGGCGGTGGCACGCAGGTTGACTGTCTCGATGGGCTCGCCGGGTCGATCAAAGCCAAAACGCTCGCGATGCATGGTCTCGAACCTGGACCTCAAGTAGGCCCAATCCCCCTCACCGTCGACCTCGAGCTCATGAGACTGGCCCACATAGCGCATGTCGGCGGTGATCGTCACCTGGGAAGGATCGTTGGTGAACATGTCGGAGAATCGACGGCGAGCCTCCCGCTCGACCCGTGATCGGCCCGTGGCCAATCGGGCATCCCCCTCACCCATCATCACGGTCCGCACCGAGTCGGCACGAGGAGTGGCCAGGAGCAGACCCAGGGCGGAGAACACCCCCGAATGTGGAGGGACCAGCACCTTCTGGATCCCGAGCCGACGGGCCAGACGGGTGGCGTGCAAGCCTCCTGCACCGCCAAAGGCCACCAAAACGGAATCGCGGGGGTCGGCGCCTTCCTCGACCGAGACAGCCCGCAGCGCTCGCTCCATGTGCGTATCAACGACTTCGAGCATCCCCGCCGCCGTCTCGGAGACGGTCAAGCCGACCAGATGGGCCAAGTCGCGAGCCGCCATCTCACCAGCGCCCAGATCGAGTTCCACGGTTCCCCCGAGAGCCAGGTCGGCTGGGATGTGGCCGGAGAGGACGTTGGCATCCGTGACCGTGAGATCGCTCCCTCCCCGGCCGTACACCGCCGGGCCCGGGGAGGCCCCCGCCGACATGGGTCCTACTCGCAGGGCACCACCATCATCGACCCATCCGATGCTGCCGCCCCCGGCACCGATGGTCCGGATCGGGACCGAAGGCACCCGGTTCACCCTGCCTGCCACCGTGTGACCGGTTCCCACCTTCGGTATTCCGCCGGTGATGCGGGAGACGTCGGTCGACGTCCCTCCCATGTCGAACGAGATGACCGATTCGTGGCCGTGGTGTCTCCCCAGGGCGGCGGCGGCCACGGCACCCCCGGCCGGACCGGAGAGGACGAGTCGCCCGGCGACCGCGGCAGCATCGCCGAACGGGATCAGACCGCCGGCCGAGGTCATGGCCAGCCGGCTCTGCATGGGAAGCCGCTGGTCGAGAGTCGCCAGGTAGTCGGCCACCGAAGGAGTCAGATAGGCGGACAGGACCGTGGTGGCGAGACGCTCATATTCCCTGAACTCGGGGGAGACGACCGACGACAGCACGGTCGGCAGGGCCAGATGGCGAGCCAGGTCTGCCTCCCGCGATGGGTCCAGGTAGGAGTCGAGCAAGACAATGGCCACCAATTCACCTTCGGTGACATCTTCAACACGGCTGACCCGTCGCTCACGAGGCACCAGTGGTGGCGGCCTGTCGACAGAGCTGTCATACAATGCCGGTCGGTCCTGGCGGCCGATCTCTATCAGATCCTCATAGCCAGGATCGGTGAGCAACGTCACCCGGGCCCCGCGTTCCTGGAGAAGGGTGTTGGTAGCAGCAGTCGTTCCATGCAGGAACACATCGCCGGCCCCGCCTTCGACATTCTCGGCCACAGCCTCCGCCTGGTCTATCGACGTTGGGACCTTCCGAGTGCTGATGCCCGTTTGCTGCGCCACGACGATGTCGGTGAAGGTGCCCCCGACATCGACAGCGACGATCATGGACACGAGTTACCCTCGACCGCCCATGGCGGTGCGTGTCGAACAGACCCCCAATCCCAATGCCCTCAAGTTCTCGGTGGGTGTCCCGGTGGGCGGTCCCGGCACATACGTGCATGGTGCCGAGCCCGAAGAGGATTTCATCGCCGGTCTGCTCGGGATCGACGGAGTGGCCAGCGTGTTCTTCACCGCAGACTTCGTCACCATCTCCAAGGCTCCCGACGGGTCGTGGGACGTCATCGCCCCCGAGGCGACGGCGATCCTAGAGAGCCGCTTCGGAGACTGAGTCAGGGGTAGATCGTCACCGGACGACGCACCCCATCGGCACCCGTGGCCATCACCGCCACCTGCCAGCTCCCATCGGGCATCTGATTGCCACCAAGCACCTCGCCGTATTGCGACGCGATCTGGGTCTCGAGCTCCCCGGGCAGTGGCTGGAGACTCGATACCCCCGGTGATGAGGCCAAAGCCTGCTCCACCGATGGCAGCCCCGAGAGACGGGGCCGGCCCCCGTCGTCGAACTCCACGGGTACGAGCGCAAGCCGGGGAGACTGTCGCACGAAGCCGGCGTCGCCCGCGGACGCGAGGGAGCGAACCAACACTTGCACGTCGAAACGCAGCGGGCCCGTCTGGTTGACGGTCTGAGCCCCCACCCAGTCGACAAAGACCTGAGTTCCCTCCGGTGCATCGGGCAAGGGAACGTCCGGTGGGAGCAGTGAGGCCAGCACCTCGGCAGACTCCTCCGACCCATCGAAGGAGATGTACTCGACTGCAAACCACTCGGCATGACTCACCGCCTGATCGAGGAGACGTTCCGGATCGACGGCATAGAGGTCGGCTTCGGCCACCACCACCGGGCTGGTCAGAGTCGACGGCGAGCTGGCGGTGTCTTCGACGGTGACCGCGGGGGCCGAGGTCGGGACTGGTTGCGCCTGGGAGGCGATTTCAACGGGTTGATTGCGAGTGAAGGAGTAGGCGAGGGCCGCAACCGTCACCGCTGCGGCGATGGCGTACACCAGCCACCGGCGGTCACCGCTCTTCTTCTCCAGCGTTTCCCAGGGTATGCGCTCGTAGACCTCTTGACGATCCGGTTCCATGGACTCGAACGTATGGATCGGCCGTCGCCGGTTCAAGAGGGTCGTTGCCAACTTCTTGGGGATCCTGGGAACCGAAATGCTGATGGCTATCGTCTTTTCTGCAATGGCTGTCAACCCCGACCCGAAGCCGGGCCGCTGGATCCTCCCCCTGGTCATACTGGGGATGATCGCTTTCACCTACTTCTTCGTACGCGAACTGCCGGAGGCGTCCACGGAAACGACGCTGGTCAGCGGCGCCGACACCACGACCACCCTTGGTGGCGATGGCGAGACGACGACCACGCTGGGAGACAGCAACCTCCCGCCGGAGACGCAGGCCTACCTCGACGAGGTCGACTCAATAAATGAAGAGCTCCAGGTGCAACGCACGGAGACGGTCACCGTGAACACCGCCTTCAATCAGGACCCTCGTGAGGTCGAGTACAGCGAGGCGGAGAGCCGCTTCGAAGCCGTGGAGGTGGCCACTCAGGGTCTCGCCGATCGGTTGAGAGAACTCACCCCGCCAGCCGGGTTGGACACCAATCACGCCGCTCTTCAAGCAGCGCTCGACCTCGCGTCCACCAGCATCACCGAAGCTCTGGCCGGTCTCCGATCCACCGACACCGGCGAACTGCGCAACAGCGCCGTTGAGACCTACGTGACCGCGGCCAGCGACTACGACACCGAAGTGACCAACACCCACAACGCGGCCGACTCCGGCGCCAACGCCTAGCTGCTCATATCAGCTTGGGACCTCGGTCCGTTCCGTCCCGCGGAGGAGAGACAATCGCCCTCTATTCGCTCGCGACCGAGATGCCCCATAGCGCGTCCTCATGCATCCCGGATAGCCAGAACGCCAATACGACCTGATTCCGCTTAGGTTGGTTCCGACGTGGCCGAGTGGATCTACTTCATACATCCCCCACGCTCCGACTTCGCCGCGACCATGACCGAGCAGGAGAGCGAGGTCTGGGCTGAGCACTTCGAGCGTTACCAGAGGCTCCTGGCAGAGGGCACGCTTGTTCTCGCCGGACCCACATTGGGCCCCGTCAACACCGGTATCTTCATATTCGAGGCACCCGATGAGGCTGCCGCCCGACAGATGATGGAAGAGGACCCTGTGATAGCCGGGGGTTATGCCACCGGCGAGCTTCGACCCTTTCGCGTCTCGCTGATGCGGGGACGCGACCAGGGGTGAGCCAGACTTCCAGCCCTCCAAACCAAGGGGCCCTCTTCCGTCGTCCCCGCGCCAGCCGAGTCGAATTTGGCAACGCTCAGCCGAAGGGGCCGAGCTGCCGCTCGACCCCTTCTCACGGCCGCCACGGCGATGGAGGTCGCCGCCGCGTCCGAACCTCCGTTCGCCGCTCCAGCTAGACGTCGTAGTAGAGGTGGAACTCGTGGGGATGAGGACGAAGGCGGACCGGATCGATCTCATGCTCGATCTTGTATGAGATCCAGTCATCGACCAGACCCTCAGAGAACACCCCACCCTGAAGCAGGAAGTCCTGGTCCTCGCGAAGGGCGGCCAGAGCCTCGTCGAGACTTCCCGGAACGGAGGGCAGACCCTCTAGCTCCGAGGGCGGCAGGTCGTAGATGTCCTTGTCCACTGGGTCGTGGGGCTCGATCTGGTTCTGTATCCCGTCGAGACCGGCCATGAGCATCGCCGAGAAGGCCAGATAGGGATTGGCTGCCGGGTCGGGGCAACGGAACTCGAGCCGTTTGGCCGCCGGACTCTGGGTGTATTGGGGTATGCGGACCGCCGCCGAGCGGTTGCGGCTCGAGTACACCAAGTTGACGGGGGCCTCGAACCCCGGCACCAGACGGTGGTATGAGTTGGTGGTCGGCGCCGCGAACGCAAGGATCGCCGCCGCGTGCTTGAGCAGCCCACCCACATACCAACGCGCGAGATCGGACAGACCCGCGTACCCGGCCTCATCGAAGAAGAGTGGCTCGCCGTCCTTCCACAGTGACTGGTGAGTGTGCATTCCGGAGCCGTTGTCCTCGAAGATCGGCTTGGGCATGAATGTCACCGACTTGCCCGCCTCCCAGGCCGTGTTCTTCGTTATGTACTTGTAGATGGTCACGTTGTCTGCGGTGCGGAGCAGGGTGTCGTACCGGATGTCGATCTCGGCCTGACCGGCGGTGCCCACCTCATGATGCTGGACCTCGATCTCGATCCCTGCCTGCTCCATCCGATAGACCATCTCAGAGCGGAGGTCCTGGTAGTGGTCAGTAGGAGGCACCGGGAAGTAACCCTCCTTGTACCGGGGCTTATAGCCCAGGTTCCCGCCCTCTTCGAACTCACCCGAGTTCCAAGCGCCCTCCACCGAGTCAAGGAAGTAGAAACCGGAGTTCTGGTCTTGACCGAACCGGACATCGTCGAAGATGTAGAACTCGCATTCCGGACCCCAGTAGGAGGTGTCGGCGATACCCGTGCTCACCAGATACTCCTCGGCCTTCCTGGCGATGTATCGCGGGTCCTTGTCATAAGGGGACCCGGTGATCGGGTCGTTGACGAAGCAGTACAGGATCAGCGTCCTGCGGGTGCGGAACACGTCGTCGATGGCGGTCTCGGGATCGGGGATCAGGATCATGTCCGACTCCTGGATCTCCTGAAAGCCACGGATCGACGAGCCGTCGAAACCAAACCCGTCCTGGAACGAGTCCTCGTTCAACTCCCGTGAGGGGACCGTGAAATGCTGGACCTGCCCGGGTAGGTCACAGAAACGCAGATCGACGAACTCATAGCCCTCGCTCTCGACGAGGGACAAGACGTCGGCAGCCGTCTTGGTCACGATGTCTCCTTCCGTATGTGGTCGTGAACCGGCGTCTTTGTATCACGAATGGAGTTGCTGACCCGTTGCTCACGTGTGAACGCTGTGTTACGACCTTCACCCGGCTCAATTACCGGTGACGGCCAACATGCGGGCCGATAATCAGGTCTGATGATCGAGCTGTTCCACTGGGACGAATCGGGGGTACTCACCCGTCCCCCCAGCTACACCGAGCTCCCCTTGGAGGGGTGGACCTGGATCGACGTCGTTGGCGAGGACGAGAGCACGATCCGAGCGGTCTGCCGCGAGCTCGGGTTAGAGGAAGCCGCGATAGACGAGGCAGTGATCACCACCAACCTCCCTTTGATCGAGGAGTATGCCGATGCGGTATTCGTCGTTCTCCATGGTTTCACGCATGGGACCGGAGAACGGATGTCGACGCCGGAGATCGACATCTTCATCGGGCAGAGTTTCCTGATCACGATCCGGGACGACTCGAAGCTCACCATCGACCTGCTGAAGGAGCGGCTGACCGGTGACGGCCTCCTCCAGATTGCGTCACCGGCCGAGCTCCTGGCGAATATGGCGCTCATCGCCGCCCGCCGCTATGGGCCCTTGATCCTCGAGCTGCAGCACCAGGCCGACGCCCTGGAGGAGATGGCGATACGAGCTGCCCCCCACACCATTGTCGAGGTCCACGCCCTGAGACGTGACGTGATCCTGCTGCGCCGGGCGCTGTCACCCCAGTTCGACGTCTACGAGGATCTCTCGCAATCGGAGCACCCTGCGATCAACCACGAAGCACGCAGGCTCTTCGGACGCGTCGCCAATCAGCACCTGAGAGCTCTCGAATCCTTGGAAGCCGGTCGGGCATTGCTGATCTCCGTGCTGGAGATCTATCGGGGCGCGGTCGCCGACCAGACGAATGAGATCATGCGCGTTCTCACGGTGTTCTCGGCCATCTTGCTCCCGTTGGCGCTGATCGCCGGGCTATGGGGGATGAACTTCGTCCAGATCCCGGGTGCTGACGTGGACAATGGTTTCTGGTGGCTCATCGGGGCGATGGGAGTGATCGCCCTCGGAGGATGGATCTACTTCGCTCGCCGCGGGTTCATCGGCGCCCCGCGCCTGAGGGAGCTTCCCAAAGCGGTCGGTCTCGGCTTGTTCACGATCGGCACCGCTCCCATACGGGTGGTAGCCGGTGGAATCCGTCACCTGAGCAGAGTCGACGACGAGTAGGCCGGCAATTCGCCGAACCGGAATCGATGGCGAGGGTCTGCGTACAGCAGATTCACCTGACATCGACCGGGCTACCGTCACAGCCCGTCATGACAGCCACCATCGTGGTCGGTGCTCAGTGGGGCGACGAAGGCAAGGGCCGGGCCGTCGACTACTTCGCCGAGGACGCCGATTACGTCGTTCGCTACCAGGGTGGCAATAACGCGGGGCACACCATCGTCGTCGGTGAAGAGCGTCTCGCGCTGTCACTGATCCCATCGGGGATCCTCTACCCCCAATGCACGCCCGTCATCGCATCGGGGACGGTGATCGATCCCTCCGTGCTCCTGGCCGAGATCGCGATGACAGCCGGCATGGGGCTCGACCCGTCAAAGGTGAAGGTGTCATCCAACGCTCATCTCATCATGCCCTACCACCGCAAGTTGGATGCGGTCATCGAGCGTTACCTGGGGCAGAACCAGATCGGGACCACCAAGAAGGGCATCGGCCCCGCCTACACCGACAAGTATTCGCGGTTCGGGATACGAGTCCAGGACCTGTTCGACCCCAAGATCTTCGCCACCAAGGTGGAGGCCGCACTCGAAGAGAAGAACAAGGTCCTTCCTCGGGTCTACAACACGCTGCCCATGGGCTCCGAGGACATCATCGACGAGTACCTGGGGTATGCGGCGCGCCTGGAGCCTCACGTAGCCGATACCTCCCTCCTCCTCAACACCGCCATCGAGACCGGCGACCACGTGCTGTTCGAAGGTGCCCAGGGGACACTGCTCGACGTCGACCACGGCACGTATCCCTTCGTCACGTCGTCCAACCCCACCGCGGGTGGCGCCATCGTCGGGTCGGGAGTGGGCCCCAAGAAGATCGATGAGATCGTCGGTGTGGCCAAGGCCTACATCTCCAGGGTAGGGACCGGGCCGTTCCCCACCGAGCTCAACGACGAGATCGGGGACACCATGATCGAGCGCGGCGGCGAGTACGGCACGGTCACCGGACGTCGTAGGAGATGTGGCTGGCTGGACCTCGTGGCCCTCCGTTATGCGGTACGGGTGAACAGTCTGACCCGGGTCTTCCTCACCAAGCTGGACATTCTCTCGGCGTTCGAGAGCATCAGCGTGGCCACCGGATACACCTCAGACGAGGGAGCGTTCGACGAGTTCCCCTCCCAGCAGTCGGTGCTCTACCACTGCCAGCCGGTCTACGAACGACTACCGGGCTGGAATGCAGACATCACCAACGTCAGGGAATACGACGACCTGCCCAAGGAAGCCCGCTCCTACATCGAGTTTGTGGAGGAGTCGATCGGTGTGCCGATCGGTTGGGTCTCGGTGGGGCCCGAGCGCACCCAGTTGATC
>CAZSOF010000080.1:0-10242 GCA_964607685.1 uncultured Acidimicrobiaceae bacterium
GGCGGTTGCGAGGTGTCGATGATCGTGCTCACGGACGGGTCGAAGGGGACCTGGGATCTCGCCGTTACGCCGGGCGAGCTCTCGAAGACGCGTGAGTCAGAACAGCAGAGGTCCTTCGAGACATTGGGCGCGACCGGTGAGCTCGTGATGCTCGGCCACGCTGACGGACATCTCGACGCGTCGCCGTCTCCCCGCGAGACGCTGTGTCTTTGGATTCGAAGACTCCGCCCCGATGTGGTGCTCACCCATGATCCGTGGCGACGATACGAAATGCACTCGGACCATAGGGCTGCAGGCTGGGCCGCTGTCGATGCCGTGGTGGCCGCACGTGATCACCTGTTCTACCCGGAACAGCTCGGCGACGCCTTGTCCAAGCACCGTCCGAGAAACATCATGCTCTGGAATGTCGACGAGCCGGATCACTGGGAGGACGTCTCCGGGTCGATCGATATCAAAGCGCGGGCCCTGAAATGCCATGAGTCTCAGATGCTGACCACTCCGGTCCCGCCCGGCGAGTTGGACCGCGTCTTGAGGGGCCGCGCCGCCGCCAAAGCTCCAAATGGTTTGGAGCTGGCGGAGGCGTTCAAGCTCCTGGTCCCATAGGTACCGAATGGGCCCAGATCCGTTGCAGGCGCTAGCCCAGGCACACTCGCCCTTGGCGCAAGACGTTGGGCCATTCCCTGAGGCGCAGTTCTTGACCTGTTGGTGGCGCCACCTCGGTGAAGGTGAACTCCTCGTGGCAGGGAACGACAGGTCATGTCTGCCGCTCGTCAGGCGGGGCGGCGAGTTGCGTGGGGCTGGGTCCTCAAATGTGACCGACTACCGCAGCCCCCTCGGCACGGATCTCGGTGTCATTGCGGACGACCTTGCTGCTCTGGTAGCAGAAGGTCACTCCCTGCGTCTTGAGTCGTTGCCTGAAGAGGCAGCGAGGCCACTCTCCACGGAGATGAGGCGGAGGGATCTCTCGCTCAGCATCCGCGCCAGCGAAGCGACATATGTCCTCAGAGCGATGCTCGGAGGGAACCCATACTCTGGCCTCTCCTCTCGGCAGGCCCACGAGTTGAGACGGAAGGTTCGCCGCTATACAGAGCAACTGGGCAGGCCCGTTGTGAGAGTCTGGCGTGGGGACGGCGACGCCTTTGGGAGATTCGTCGAGCTCCATAGGAGGTCTAGCGGCATCAAAGGGGCATTTCTCGACGAAAGGCGGACGGCGTTTTTCGAGTGCCTGTGGCGCTCGCCTGGATGGAGGCTGGACGAATTGGTCGGCGATGGACGCTCTGTGGCCTTCGTCTTTGGTTTCGAAGCTGGCTCGGTGCATTATCTCTATAACAGTGCTTATGACTCGACATACGGCGCGTTATCGCCTGGATCCGTGCTTTTTGCCCAAGTGATCGCGCGTGGTGTCGAGAACGGCCTCCGTTCGTTTGATTTCCTGAAGGGCGCAGAGCCCTACAAGACCAGAATGGGGGCCGCTCCCCGACGTCTCTTCGAAGTTGTGGTCGCCTGATGCGCGTCGTATGTATCAGCTACCACGCATGTCCTTACCGTCAACCAGGAGAAGGCGTGTCCGGAGGGATGAACACATACATTCGCCATCTCTCAGAGCACCTAGCCCGGGCCGGGGTGGGCGTTGACATCTTCACTCGTGGCCATGGCTATCTCGGGAGGCCAACGATGACAATCGCTCCGGGCTTAATCCTTCACCATGTCGATGTCAGGTCGCCCGCCCCCGGCCGTTCCCGAGACATGTCGGGCTTGCTGGAGGAGTTCAGTGACCAGGTGGTGAAGCGAATCGCACAAGATCGATCCTCACTCGTCGTGCACTCGCATTACTGGGCTTCGGCAGAAGTTGGAGCATTTCTTGGTGAGGTCTTGGATGCGCCTCATGTCCACACCTACCACTCGTTTGCGGATTGTCGACATCCTCCCGGCTTCCGCAATGACTGTCGGTGCCGCCAGGAAGCGCGAACCGCGCAGAAGGCCGACGTGCTGATTGCGTCGACTGACTCCGAGACAAATCACATCGTCCACAGCCTTGGCACCAACGATGACAGGGTCGCGGTAGTCACACCAGGTGTCGATCGCAGGCTCTTTCACCGATCCAAAGGCAGCAACGCGTCGTCTCGGTCAATGGGCGCCAGGACTGTCGTATTCGCGGGCCGACTCACGAGATCCAAAGGTGTGGATGTGGCGCTTCGAGCCTACGAGCTATTAGCGCGGTCTTTGGGCGGAGTGAGGATGGTTGTGGCGGGTGGGCCGAAGGAGCCTTTCGCGTCCACCGACGCCCGTCGACTCAGCGTGAGCGGCTCGAGCGTCGCCGATGTCGTCCTTCTCGGAAAGGTTCAACAGGCGAGGCTGGCATCCATATTCAGGAGGGCCGCCCTGGTTCTCGTGCCTTCCCGGCGCGAGTCTTTCGGATTCGTTGCTCTCGAGGCTCAGGCATGCGGGGCTCCGGTGCTCGCTTCCTCGGTGAGCGGGTTGATGACCACTGTCGGTGATGGATCAGGCGGTCTGCGTCTGAGCACTCACGCTCCCGAAGACTGGGCACGAGCCGCAGGTGACATCCTGGAGGATCGAGAAACCGTCGACAGACTGCGCGACGCGGGGCCCCGATTTGCCGGCCGGTTCAGGTGGAACGATGCGGCGGCCAAGACTCTGGCCTTGTTTGGCCGGATGGCATGAGGCCCGCACCCCGCTCTCTGGCCAGGAGCGCCACGATCTTGGGCGTCGGCTCAAATGACTCAAGCCCTAGCCCAGCGAGACGCTTTTCGTCGTAGCCGAGGTCGGCGATGTGATGGGAGTCGGAGCCGATTGTCAGGTAGGTGCCGCCGGCGACGCGGAAGGCATCGACCAACTCGAGAAGCGGGTAGGTCGGGCTGAGTTCGCGTGGTTTCTCGCCGGTGTTGACCTCAAATGCGACACCCGTCTCAACCATCTCCTTCAAGCATGGCTCGAAGATCTCGACCAATTCATGTGGACGCACCTCTGCTCCGACCCGCCTCGTCCAAGACCTCGCACGATCCAGATGGGCTATCGCGTCGAACAAGCCGGACCTCACCGCGGCGGTGGACTCGGCTACCACGGCTTCGAGAACCCCGACAGGACCCGATCTCGTCGCTGTGGATCGGATCCGATCAGGGTGGAATGGTGTGCCGAATCCATCGTGTACCGAGCCCAGTACGAAGTCGTAGTCACTGGCCCGGAGATATTGACGGATTCGCTCCTCGAATCGGCTCTCATAGGACACTTCGACTCCGATGGCGAGTCCCACCCGGCTGCCATAGCGTTGGCGGACCCGCTCCAACTGATCAAGGCGCCGACGAAAGGAAGCGCTGTGAGATGCAGGGTCTCGTGGATCGAAGTCGATGTGGTCGGTCACGACCAGCAACCGCAGCCCGATCGACTCTGCGCGAGCGCAGTATGCGCCGAGACCGGCATCGCTGTCTGGCGACATCGACGTGTGAACGTGACAATCGACTGTCAGCCATGTGTCGACGCTCCATCGGGAGCTCACGGGATGTGTGGCCGCCCGCGTTTGCTGTTCGAATGAATGCTCACGTGGGTCTTAATCGATCAGAGGCAGTCTGGGGTCGTCGTGATCACCACGACCGGAGGCGGCGCGAACCCATGACCAATCATCGTCTTGGAGGTCGGGAGGTCGTCCGGCAACCGTTCTACGAGCTAGCAGATCGTCGAGGATTTCCGCGGTGATCGCGACCGCCTCGTCCGATGCCATTCGATCGCGGCCAAGTGCGGTCATGAGGTCGATGCCGTGTACCACAGCCTCGACGACCCGGCTAGGAACGAACTCACTCAACGTCATCAATGCGTAGTAGCCCGGCCCGATCGTGTCGGGCGAAGTCGCCCGCGACTCCTCGATGGTCTTAGAAAAGGTCTCACGCAGAACGTCTGGCATGTCGGCCGGTGTCTTGCCTTCCACCATCGTGAACGCATAGTCGTAGACCACAGGGGCGACTTCGGGGCGTGGGAAAATGAAGAAACTGGTCCGGTCACGGCCCACCTGGCCTTCTTGGGGATCGGCAATCAACATCCGTGTCAGACCGATCGAGATGTCGAAGTGGCCGGCAAGCTCAAACACAGTCCAGTGTGGCTTCTCCTCATCCAATGGGACCAGCTCCGTAGGCGCCTGCCACTCATCAGCGCGCAGGCCTCGAAACACAGCCTCGATCTGCTGCAACTCCCGTTCCAGAATGTCGACGGTCTCTTCGTAGGACGGCATGGAGTCTCCTTCCTCGCCCAAGGCCGATCTCTCGACAGAGTTCGTCCTGAGCTGGGGGGTCCCTGCGCACAGGCAAGGCCCGTCTCAACCTCTCGGCGCGTTTCGAACAATATCGGACAGCTTGTCGACGCTGTCGACCTGTCCGGGTCCCACCTGACCGCGGAAAGGTGTCATGAGGGGATTCCACACAAGAGATTGTTTCAGAGAAGTGTCCGGCGAATCCGAGTTGGTCGAAGGTCCGGACCGGGTGTCACTGTCGAGTCAGCCATAGTCGGACTTCGACAACAGCGTGGTCGTCCACGATCCTACTGAGCGGTGTTTCGGTCGGTGTTGGCAGCTCCACCCAAGGGACTTGTTATTCATCGGTCAACATCCAGAACGCCCGATGGGATGTCGCTTTCTGAATCCCGCGGAGTGGTTGGCTTGGTAAGGCCGTAGAGGCTTCGGGTCGGTCAGCCGGTGAAGGTCCAAACCCCGGTAAGCGGAGTTAAAGAAGGCGCGTCCACCAACCGTCTCCTCGGCTGGCCCAGGATCGTCCGCGGACTACAACCCAGGTGAGCCTCCAACCGCCCAAGACTCCTAGGAGCTTTCGTCACAAAGCGACGCCGAGAATCGGATCAACGCCAACCGATTTCGGGCGCGACGTACTTCATGATGCTCTCCAAGGCGTGAGCGTTATACCCTACACCGAGCTGATTTGGAACCGTGAGCAGTAGCGTGTCGGCTGCCGCGATGGCCTCGTCTTCGGCGAGTTGTTCGACAAGCACGTCAGGCTCCGCCGCATATGACCGTCCAAAAATCGCTCGGGTCCTTTCGTCGATGTACCCGATCTGGTCACTGTCCTGTCGTGCGGCTCCGAAGTAAGCGCGGTCACGTTCATCGACCAGGGCGAAGATGCTCCTGCTGACCGACACCCGTGGCTCACCTGTGTGGCCGGCATCCTTCCAGGCCTTCCGGTAGATCTCGATCTGTTTGCGCTGCTGGATGTGGAGAGGCTCGCCACCTTCGTCGAATTTGAGGGTCGAGGTCTGCATGTTCATCCCCTTCTGGGCGGCCCAGATCGAGGTGTCGTTCGAGCCTGATCCCCACCAGATGCGGTCACGCAAGCCCTCCGAGTGTGGTTCGACTCGGAGCAGCCCAGGTGGGTTGGGAAACATGGGTCTTGGATTCGGCTGAGCAAACCCACGCCCTTCCAGCAGCTCGAGGAACACCTCCGTGTGTCTCCTGGCCATGTCGGCGTCCGACTCACCCTCATTAGGCTCATATCCGAAGTAGCGGAAACCGTCTATGACCTGTTCTGGCGATCCTCGACTGATTCCCAGCTGGAGCCGACCACCGGCGATGAGGTCGGCCGCACCGGCGTCTTCGGCCATGTAGAGCGGGTTCTCGTATCGCATGTCGATGACTGCGGTGCCGATCTCGATCTGGCTGGTGCGGGCTCCGACGGCCGAGAGCAGCGGAAACGGCGATCCGAGCTGTTGGGCGAAGTGATGAACTCGGAAATAGGCGCCGTCAACACCGAGCTCTTCGGCGGCGACCGCAAGCTCGATCGACTGGAGCAGTGCGTCCGAAGCCGTCCGAACCTGGGAGTGCGGTGTGGCTGACCAGTGACCGAAGGATAGAAATCCGATCTTCTTCACGATTTCACCAGTTTCGCGCAGTCGGGATGACGGCTGATCAGCGCCCGCTTCCTGAGTGCATCGGCGGCGAGTCGGCGGACGACCCGAACGTAATACCGACGCCATTGTGCAGCTTCGGACGCAGCCTGCTTTTGGGGCTTACGGCCCTACTCGTTCGACGGCCTCGCAGCGACGCTCGGATGAGACTCGAGTCCTGGGAGGAAGCCACTGAGATTTCGGATGCTGGTTTTGGTGGGCGTGCTGATGTTGGTGGCGGCCGCATGTGGCGGGTCTGACAACAACCTCCGTCAGTTCCAGACCTAGGCGGCCAAACCCGGCCAAGAATGTCAAGAATCGAAACAAACCGATGTCTGGCGTTTGGCATACGTTGACACGGTCCCGGGGCGACCCTCGAAATGCGCACGTATTCATTGGCACTTCTGCCACTACCGCACCTATTTCGGGTGGTCGTTGAACCTGGAAGGTCCAGGCACCTAACCGTTCCGGCGATCTTGGTGGAGGTTCTTGTTGACCTGTTGGGGAATATGTGTCTATTAGGCCGTCCCGGGGTCCGATCCGACACCTATTGGATCTGGGGAGGATCCTCTGATACTGCAATGCCAGTTTCGGGGGCTCTTTGGAGTCTGGTGGCCACTCGCCATTTCGAATCGTCTGTCTCCGGGAAGTCCATTCGGTAATGGGCTCCCCGGCTTTCCTCTCGATGGAGGGCAGCGGTTGCCAAAAGCTTTCCTAGAAGCGTGAGGTTGCGGATGGAGACGGCGCTCTCTAATTCTCGGCCGCGGACCTTCTTTGAAGTCTGCGCCTCCGGGCTCAGACGCATCAGCGGCAATTCCTCGTTCTCGATTCTGTCAAACTCGGCTAGCGCTCGACGCAAACCTTCCGCGTCACGAATTGGCCCGAGCTCTTCAGTGGCTACCAGGCGGCACTCAAGCCTGACATCTGCCTGCAGTGGACCAGTGATTCTCCCCAGCATTCGGGCAATCCATCCGGCTTCCTCTTCGGGAATGCGCAGAGGTTCTGTGGTAACCGGTTGCGCCCGGCCTTTGGCTTCCGCGGATGCCGCCCGTCCGGCGAGCCTTCCGAACACCAGCGCGGAGGAGAGCGCGGAGCCGCCGATACGGTTCCCCCCGTGGATCCCTCCCGCCGTCTCCCCAGCCGCCCAAAGCCCTGGTACGGGTGTCCGACCCTCCGTGTCGATCTTGAGGCCACCCAGCCACGTGTGACTTCCGGGAGCAACTTCCAGCGGTGTCTTGGTGATGTCGATACCCCTCGACAGGCAGATTTTGTAGACCTGTGGTATCTGTTCCTCGATCGTCTCGAGGGGAACGTGAGTGGCGTCCATGAAGATCCCGCCGGTTTGGCCGGCCCTCCCTGACTGGATTTCTTTCGCCATTGCCAGGATCACCTCGCTCCGGGTGCTCCTCTCCGCGGTTTCCGGGAAGTAGCGCTTGAGAAACGCGTCCCCTGCACGGTTTCGGAACACGGCCCCCGCGTTGATGAACCCGGTGGGGTGTGGAGCGAAGCCAAAAAGCTCCTCCGGGGCGGTGCACATGGCCTGGAAGTCAATCATCTCAATTCCGACCAAGGGAGCGCCTGCCTTGAAGCCGAGCACGTAGCCGTCCCCAGTGACTTGAGGAGGGTTGTCATTGACGAAGAAGAGCCCGCTCCCGCCCCCAGTGCATAGGATGACTTCTTTGGCCGCGTAGAGCACCAGGGTGGCCTGGGCGTAGTCCACACCCCAAGCACCGACGACCCGGCCCTCCTCGGTGAGGAGATCCACGATTGCCGTTTGGGAGTGCTGCCCGATTCGCCCATCGGCACGAAGGCGTTTGGAGAGGGTCTTGGTGATTCTGTTGCCTGTGGTGTCGTGGTAATGGACGGCGCGTGGAACCGTGTGGCTGGGAAACAGTTTCAGGTCGAGTTCTCCGTCGGGTCCACGAATGAACCCAGTGCCCCAGGACTCGAGGTCCCGGACGACTTCGATGATTTCCCGCACCCACACGCGGGTGAGTTCGGTATCGATCAGCTCTCCTCCGTGCTCGAGGATGTCCTTCTCATGAAGCTCGGGGCTATCCGACTTACCTATGGCCGCCGCGAACCCTCCCCGCGCCACGGTGGTCGCTCCGTTGGTGGCTCGCGCTTTGGTGGCCTGGATCACACGTATCCCAGCCTCGGCTGCCTCGAACGCGGCCATGGTGCCCGCTGCTCCCCCCCCGACGATCAGGACATCCGTCTCGTATGAAGCGAGCGGCGTGCTCATCGCGACTGTTCCTCGCGTGATCGGGCAGGCTCCTCGGCTTCGGTCATCTCCAAAAAAGTGTCTGCGCAGACGTCGGCGAATTCGCGGTCGTTGATGTGCATGTCGAATTCCCTGAGACGATTCTCCTGCAGGAGTTCGCCCAGCACCTCTACGAAACGAGCGTCGGCCTCGGGCTGGTGCCAGCTCCCGAGCGGCTTGCCCTCCAGGTCGAATGTTTGCCTCGATGTGTGCTCACTGAATCCCTGAGTGGGGATCAGCACTGCAACAGGCCCGGTCGCCGCGTTTATCCGCTCCGAGAAGAGACGTGCCAAGGCCTCATACTCTTGTGAATTGGTACGCATCAGGATGTTCTGCTCGTTGAATTGAAAGAACTCCCGCCCTTTGAACCTCTCGGGTACGTGTCCAACCCAGAAGTTGGAATGATCGAGGGCACCGGGAACGATCACCTGGGGCAGACCGGCCTTTCCGGCAGCACGCAGGCGTTGGTCACCCGCGCTGTAGACCCCGCCGACAACCAGATCGACCAGCTCGTGCGTCGTGACGTCCACGACTCCAGAAAGCTCACCCGTCCCCGCCAGCCTCTCCAGGGCGCGGCCACCGGGTCCCGAAGCGTGAAACATGATGACTTCCCGACCCGCATTCTTCAGACGTTGCTCGACCCGGTCGACGCACCCAGAGGTGCCTCCAAAGGAGGAAACCCCCACGAGATCCGTGTGTGTCTGCTGCGGTCCCTGTCCCATCCAGGTCTGTGCCATGGCGGAGAGGGACCGGGCAGCGTTGTCGATGATTCGATCGGTTATCCGATTCACCGTAATGTCGCCCACTGACGGGAACATGACGATGTCGCTCCCGCCGACGTACCATTGGACCGCAGCCGTGGAGGCGACAACGCTCACCATGATCTTGGGGAACAGCAGCGGCATTTCGCGCATGATGCCGCACGCCATCCACGTACCATTCGCACCCCCGAGGCCCAACGCGCCGTGAAGCCGGCCCCCGCCGACTTCGGCTTCGAGGAGGATTCGGGCTCCACGAATCATCACAGCTCCTGCCTTGGCTCGGGTCAGGCCAGCCAAAGAACCCCAATCACTCCCCCCCACCTGGGCCAGCCGATCAGCCGTGACATCGGCCCCAGGGACGCTGTGAGGTCTGAGTGATAGATCCCACACCATCGGGTGGGCCCCTGCATCGACAAGAGCGTTGCACACACGCCCGATGGGCTCGCTCTTGCTGTCCAACGTGCCGAAAACGGCCACGACCGGCGTTTGGATCGCTGGATCCGCTTCATTCATGGTCTAGATGATCGCTCGTCCCTCGTTGGTTCACTGACCAGGAGTCTTACCCAGCCGTCGCAATGCTCTGCGAAAACAAGGATAGAGGCAGCTCGACTAGGAGCCCCACCGTCCGACCGGGCGGCGCTCCATGCAGATAACTATCCCGTCCAGCCGGTCGGTCGCCTGGTTTGAAGGTCGGGACCCCGCGTCATGAGCCGCTCTGGCACCGGAAGTCTACGGTGAGCCGATTCTGTATCCGGAACTCTACGGCTGAGGTCCGATTGCTCCTGCCGTCGACGGAGGCATCGCCAACTACGTCCCGTACAAGTTTCCTCAACGGTGATGTGCGGTTCAACGTCGAGCGCGGATTGCGGTCGTTGCAGAGCATTCGACCGCTGCAAATATGCGATTTGTATCGCACTGAGCCTAAAGAACCCCCGGACAGAGACTCGTCCGGGGGTTCTGTTTTAGATCGGTTGTGGTCCGATGTCAGGCCGGCGCTCAGGATGATGGCCCCTAGGAGGGTGCGCGGCCACGAAGTATGCGACGGAGCCGGTCTGAGTATCTATCTCGACTTCTTGGAAGGACGCCTCGAGGATCGCCCGTAACCCGTCAACATCGTCGTAGCGGTTGTCGAATACCCCTCGAAGGTTGACCAGGCGAAGGAACATGCGCGCCGCCCGTGTGTGCTCAGCGGACAGTCCAAGCACTGTCCCACCGAACAAGACGCCGTCGTCGGTGAGGACCGCGGCGATGTGCTCTATCGCCTGCGTCTTTTCTGGCATAGGCCCGGGGAGGCAGTGAATCACGTGAGCAAGAGCCGCCGAA
>CAZSOF010000081.1:0-2775 GCA_964607685.1 uncultured Acidimicrobiaceae bacterium
GATACGCCTCGTCCCTGGTCATGCCGGATTCAACCAGAGCGAGCAACACCGCCTGGCTGAACACCAGGCCCTGGGTCGACTCGAGATTGGACCTCATCCTTTCCACATCTGCGACGAGATTCGTCATCAGGCCGGTGAACTTCACCAACATGTAGTGGAGGACGGTGGAGGCGTCGGGAAGCACGATCCTCTCGGCGGACGAGTGGGAGATGTCCCGCTCGTGCCACAGCGCGACATTCTCCAACCCCACCTGGGCGTAGCCGCGGAGCAGCCGGGCCATGCCTGTCATGCGCTCTGAGAGGATCGGGTTCCGCTTGTGAGGCATGGCCGAGGAGCCCTTCTGACCCTCGGCAAAGCCCTCCCTGACCTCAGCCACCTCGGATCGCTGCAGGTGACGCACTTCCGTTGCCATGCGTTCGATCGATGCCCCCACCAGCGCCAGAGTGGAGAGGTATTGGGCGTGCCGGTCACGAGCGATCACCTGGGTGGAGGCCGGCTCCACGCCCAAACCGAGTGATTGGCAAACCTCCGACTCGATGGATGCCGGGAGATGCGCATATGTACCGACCGAACCCGAGATCTTCCCCACCGCAACCACATCCCGGGCGGTATGCATCCTTTCCTCGGAGCGGGCCAACTCGAATGCCCAGCCCGCCAGTTTCAGGCCAAATGTCGTCGGCTCCGCCCAGATGCCGTGAGTGCGACCGATCATGAATGTGCCACGATGCTCTCGCGCCCTGTCGACGACCAGCCTGCGCAGCCCGGCGAGGGCTTCCCTGATCAGGTCTGCAGAGTCACGGAGCAGAAGACCGCCAGCGGTGTCGAGGACGTCGGACGAGGTGAGCCCGTAGTGCACCCATCCCTGTGCCTCTCCACCGGCCGCCTCGCCGAGCAGGTCGACAAAGGCCGCCAGGTCGTGATGGGTGATGGCCTCCCGCCGGGCCACGTCCTCAGGTGTGGGGCAGGATGCAACCCTGGTGGCCGTGGCCACTCCGGCGGGGGCTGCCCCGCTGCGCTCCAACGCCTCCAGGACAGCCACCTCCACGGCCTGCCAGACCTCCAGTCGGTGTTGATCAGTCCAGATCCTCCCCATCTCGGGGAGGGTGTATCTCTCGATCACGGGGCAGATGATGCCATGCCGGTTAGCGTGAGACCTCGATGCGGACCATCCGGAACGACCAGGCGCGGCGATATGCGCTGGCGGCACAGGGATTCACCGACGGGAGGGCCCCCGGGCGCGTTGATGTCCGCCACTTCCGCAAAGTCGTGGAACACACCGGTCTGATCCAACTCGACTCGGTCAATGTCTTCAGTCGAGCCCACTACATGCCCTTCTTCTCCCGGATGGGTCGTTATAGCCGGGATGCCCTCGACGAGTGGTTGTGGCAGTCGGGGGAGATGTTCGAGTATTGGGGTCATGAGGCCTCCCTGATACCGACGCGGCACCACAGATTGTTCCGCTGGCGCATGGAGCGTGCCGTCAAGTGGAGCCGGATGAAACAGCTCGAAGACGATCATCCGGGTTACATAGATGACGTCCTGCGCCAGGTCGAAGAGAGAGGCCCGATCCGGACCAATGACCTCGAGGCGCCGGGTGAACGGGACCGAGAGGCCATGTGGGGGTGGTCGAATGGGAAGGTGGCGCTGGAGGTCCTGTTCCTGAGGGGCTTGATAACCACAGCCGATCGTCCCAACTTCATCCGGATGTACGACATGACGGAGCGGGTCATACCGGATCGACATCTCAACTCGGAGGCGCCGACTCAGGACGAGGCGTTGGCAGAGTTGCTGCTCCTGGCTGCACGGGCACTGGCCGTGGCCACGGCTGATGATCTGGCCGACTACTACCGGATAAACATGCCGGCCGCCCGCCCCATTCTCCGTCGCCTGGTGGACGAGGGAGCGCTCGACGAGGTGGAAGTGGAGGGTTGGGAACGGCCGGCCTTCCTTCACCCGGAAGCCAAGCTTCCCCGCTCGGCACGGGGGACGGCTTTGTTGTCCCCATTCGACAATCTCATATGGCATCGGGCTCGACTGGAACGACTGTTCGACTTCCACTATCGAGTAGAGATCTATGTGCCCGAGGCCAAGCGAATCCACGGGTACTACGTACTCCCCTTTCTGATGAACGGAGATCTGGTGGCTCGCGTCGACCTCAAGACCGATCGTCGGGACAATGCCCTTCAGGTCAAGGGAGCGTTCGCAGAGCCCGACGCGGACAAGGCCGCGGTGGGGCGGGCGCTGCGCAAGGAGTTGGAGGAGGTCACGTCGTGGCTGGAGATGGACGACGTCGTGGTCGACCGCAACGGGGACCTGTTCGAGTATCTGTAGCCAAGCGGCGTCAACAGGTCCGGAAGATCGAGTCACTCCACATCCCTCGACTGCGCGGTACAGCGTGTCGGAATCCGTGACGCGATGCGGCGCAAGGGAGGTATCAGGTGAAGGCGTTGCGACCGGTGATGGTCTGACCCATCACCAGGGTGTGGATCTCGTTGGTGCCCTCATAGGTGAACACGGTCTCCAGGTTGGCCATATGGCGGAAGACCGGGTACTCGAGCGTTATCCCATTGGCGCCGAGTATCGACCTGGCAATGCGTGCCACCTCCAGCGCGTTGCGCACGTTGTCGAATTTGCCAAACGACACCTGCTCTGGGGTCAGCCGTCCCTCATCCTTGCGACGCCCCAGATGGAGTGCCACCAGCATTCCCCTCTGCACACTCACCATCATCTCCACCAGCTTCGTCTGGGTGAGCTGGAAGGCGGCGATGGGTCGGC
>CAZSOF010000081.1:2875-8846 GCA_964607685.1 uncultured Acidimicrobiaceae bacterium
ACCATCATCTCCACCAGCTTCGTCTGGGTGAGCTGGAAGGCGGCGATGGGTCGGCCGAACTGCTCCCGCTCGATGGCATATGCGAGTGCGGTCTCGTAGCAGTCCCGAGCCGAGCCGACCGCACCGAAGGCAATGCCAAAGCGGGCCTCGTTGAGGCAGGAGAGTGGGCCCCGCATCGAGGCCACACCGGGAAGCGCGAAGTCGTCGGGGAGCCGGACCTCGTCCAAGACGAGCTCGGAGGTGACCGAGGCTCGCAACGATGCTTTCTTCTTGATGTCCTGAGCGGAGAAACCGGGTGTGTCGGTGGGAACTATGAATCCCCGCACTCCGTCATCGGCACGGGCCCAGATCACGGCGATGTCGGCAATCGATCCGTTGGTGATCCACATCTTGGAACCATTGATGACCCAGTCGGAGCCGTCTCGCCTGGCGTGAGTGCGCATGGCGGCGGGGTCAGAGCCAGAATCTGACTCCGTCAGACCAAAACAACCGATGACCTCGCCCTTTGCCATGCGAGGAAGCCAGGTCTGCTTCTGCTCCTCCGACCCGAACTTCCATATCGGGAACATGGCGAGCGACCCCTGAACCGAGACGAACGATCGGATCCCCGAGTCCCCGGCCTCCAGCTCGAGACAGGCCAACCCGTAGCCGGTCGCCGAAGTCCCGGCACAGCCATAGCCTTCGAGGTGCATGCCCAGCATGCCTATCTCGCCGAATGCCCGTGCCAGCTCGAGGTGGGGAATCACACCTTTTTCCCACCAGTCGGCCACCCTGGTTTTGATCTCCTTGTCGACGAAGCTGCGAACGGTGTCGCGGAGGAGGATCTCCTCCTCGCTGAGGAGAGAGTCGATCCCCAGGAAATCGTGGGGATCGGGCTTCTCGAATGAGATCTCGCTCATCGCGACTCGATGCTATCGGGCCTTCCACAGATCATCCGGCCAACGTCGTCTCCGCCAGCTCCTGGCGGTATTTGGCCAGTTTGGCAGTCAGCCCCGAATCACCCACCGCCAAGATCGCCACCGCCAGGAGCGCGGCATTGGCAGCACCGTCGATGGCCACCGTGGCCACCGGGACACCGGTCGGCATCTGCACGGTCGATAGGAGTGAGTCCATTCCGTCCAGGGTGGCGCCGATGGGGACCCCGATCACCGGGAGCAGGGACTTGGCGGCCATCACCCCCGCCAGGTGGGCGGCCTTGCCGGCTCCGGCGATGATCACTCCATAGCCGTCTCCCGCGGCGTTGGCGGCGAACTCGAACGCCCGGTCCGGTGTCTTGTGCGCCGACAACACCGTTGTTGTGTGTTCGACATCGAAACGGTCCAGCATCAGGCCAGCCTTCTCCATGACCGGCCTGTCCGAGCCTGATCCCATGACGATTGCGACTTTGTGGCTCATCCTGGGTGACGGTAACCGATCGACCCGGGGTCCTGCCTGACGTCAACTCAGGTGATCACGAGATTCCCGCAGTTGAGGCAGTATCAAACAGCATGACGGCAACCGAGCGTCAGATCCCGTAGAGAGCCCACCTGGTTGCCGCGTCCGCGCTGCTAGCTGCTCTACCCGGCCCGCCGAGCAGGGCGATCTCCACGATCATCCATGGGGTGAATCCCAGACCCAGCGCCACCTTCGCCGACCCACGACCAATGCCGGTCGTGAGACGGTCGAGGAAGGCGAGCCATGCCACGACGGGCGAAACGCCCCCAAGCTGTGACCAACGACCCCAACCCAAAGACCACCCCGGGCATCACACGCACTCACCTCCGACCGCTCGGTGGAGGACTTGCTGCGCTTGGAAACGTCGCATACGAGCAGACGCGTCACCGTCTCCTCGGTCTATGTGACAACGGTGATGCGCTGACATCACCCTGTCCAGGGTCCAAGGTCGCCATCCGATCTGACTGAAGCCATGTTCAGCCGGTGGTGTCCCGCCAGTCGGGACGGTCGGGGGCTTCCGGCTCCCAGGAACGGACGAAACTGGCCACGGCCTTGATCTGCTCGGTGGTCAGGGGACCGCCGAAGTCGAGGGAGTAGGCGCTCATCTGGGTGCCGGGGACGCCGACCGCGATAAGTCCCTGGATTTGGGCGTCGGTGGCCGACTGGAGGAACTGCATCGAGTTCAGGGCCGGTCCGACTCCGCCCTCACCGTTGCCACCATGACACGTCGCGCAATTGAGGCCCCAGATCGACTCACCTTGCGCGACCAGGGAAGCGAGCTGAGTTTCCCGGGCCGCATCGCGTGCCTCGGGTTCGAACCATCTGTAGAAGGGAAACACCAGCGCCATGAGGAGCATCAATACCCCACCCCACAGCATCACCCGATTGGTGGATCGCTCCAGTCCCTCGTCGGTCTGGTAGTCGTAAGCCATCAGGCTTCTCCGTCGCCGGATTCGGTGCAGGAAGGCCCGGTGGCCGGTTCGTCGGCGGTGATGACTCCTGGGGCGGGGCCATCGATCGTCTGGCCGGTGTCGATGTATATCAGGCCGTCGTCGCCGACCTCGATCGGATACTGATCCATGCCCCGAGGAGCGGGCCCGGCTCGATAGTCACCGGCGCGGTTGAAAACCGAGCCGTGACAGGGACACTCGAACTGACTGGAGGTATTGCAGAAGGGGACCCGGCAGCCGAGATGGGTGCACTTCTCCGAGAGTGCCCGCACACTGCCCTCGATCCTGACCAGATATGCCCGAGCCTGGGGCACCTCGATGGCCCCCACGTCCGGCACCGCCTCCGGAGGCACCGACCGCACCTGGCCTCCAAACCCGGAGGCTTCGGGAGGCTGTAGGAGATCCCACGAGGTCCAGACGCCGGCAGCCCCGATGAGAACGATTCCGGCCTTCCACATTCGACCCAGGAAGTCGCGGCGGTTGAGTAGCTCACTCATAGCTCTCCATGCCATTCCTGCCAAGGCCACACCCATGACCAATTGGGCCCGCGGAAGGCGAAGCCGATCAGCGTCAGGATGATCCAGATCACCAGGAACGCGGTGAAGGTGTAGATCGCCACCTTTCGGTACCTGGGATCGCGGAACGGGGTCCGGTCGATGTAGGGAAGGACGACGAGACCAATTATGATGGCACTCGGCACCAGCACCCCGGCCACGAGTGGGTGGAAGTGGGACAACAGCTCTTGAAGCGCCACGAAATACCAGGGGGCCTTCTCCGGGTTTGGGGTGACGGTTGGATTGGCGATCTCCTTGAGCGGGGCGTCGAAGAGAACCGCCAGCACCAGGACCACCAACAGGATGACCAGGGCGGCAACGGCATGCCGGACCAGCAAATGCGGCCAGACCATGACCATGGCCTCCTCGGCCGGTCGCTTCTCCTCCCCGGCTGCCGGCTTGCCGGGAACCACACCCAGGACGCGCTTGCCCCTGATCACCTGCGGGTCGCCCGAGCCGATGGTCACCTTCTCGCCGTCACCCATCGCCGACCTCGGGCTGGGTCAGCATCGAGTCCTTGCGCCATCGCCAGAGATGGATGGCGACGATCACTACCAGCAGGGCAGGGAGGACCGCCACATGGAGGACGTAGAAGCGAAGAAGCGTGGCCGAGCTCACGGTGGAACCTCCCAGCAGGATCTCCTGGACCGTTTCACCGATGTAGGGCACGTAGCCGGCCATCGAGGTCCCCACGGTGATGGCCCAATAGGCCAACTGGTCCCACGGCAACAGGTAGCCGGTGAATGACAGGAGCAGGGTCAGGACCAGGAGCACGACCCCGATGACCCAGTTGAACTCCTTGGGTGACTTGTAGGCCCCGCGGTAGAAGACCCGGGCCATGTGGGCAGCTACCGCGATCACCATGAGATGTGCCGACCAGCGGTGGACGTTCCTGACGTACTGGCCAAAGGCAACTTCGGTCTGAATGGTCTGGATGTCCGTGTAGGCCTGTGCCGCAGAGGGCACATAGAAGAACATGAGATAGATGCCGGAGGCGATCAGCGAGCCGAACAGGACCGCCGAGATCACACCCAGATACCACGAGTAGCGGAACCCGATCTCGCCGCGGTGCACCTTGACCGGGTAGATGTGAAGGAAGAAGTTGGACCAGTGACCTGCTGCCCGATCGCGAGGGGTGGCCCGGTCGGGGTTGCGGATGATCGAGCGACCGACAGTGCTCCGCTTGAGGCGGTCGAGGATGGTCATGCAGGCACCCCCACACCCGTCCACATTCCCATGCTCAGGGCGTCGGTCGGGCAACGATCGATGCACAATGCGCATCGAATGCAACGCTGCTCGTCGAGAAGCAAGGCGGTGCTCCCCTTGGCCGTCACATCCACCTGCTCGGCTGGGACCAGGGAAATGACGTCCACCGGGCACACATCCGAGCAGAGGGCACACAGAACGCACTTGTCGATATCGAGGAGGATGTTGGCAAAACAGCGGAGACATCTGCTTGCTTCGAGACGGGCCATCTCCTCGGTGAAACCGGTCTCGACCTCGGCGAGCCCGATGCGGCGACCGGTGTCCAGAGTGGGGACCTCCACTCGGTCGTAGCGGTCGTAGGTGTCGTCGAGACGATGAAAGCCAGGGACCACCTCCATCCTGCCCTGGGTGGCGTCGGCCACCTCGGCGCCAAAGAACATGTGGATGTCCTCGGCGGACTTGCGGCCATCGGCGATGGCGTCGATGAGCGTCCTCGGGCCCTTGGCCGCATCCCCCCCGGACCAGATGCCGGCGATCGAGGTGCGACCCGTCTCCTGGTCGATGGCGATGGTGCGTCGTGGCGAGATAGCGGGGGCATCGGTGCCCAGCGCCTCGAGATCGATGGCCTGGCCGATTGCCAGGATGACGGTGTCGGCGTCGAGGATCGACTTGTCGTCGGTGTCGAACTCCGGGGCGAACCTGCCCTCGTCGTCGAACACCGAGATGCACTTGATGGTCTCCAGCCCGGCCACCCGGTTCTCGCCTGTGGTCACTATCCGCGAGGGGCCTCTGCGATGGACGAAGCGTATGCCCTCCTTCTCCGCCTCCTCGATCTCAAACTCGTGGGCCGGCATCTCCTTGCGGTTCTCCAGGCTTACCACGGTGATGTCACGGGCACCGGCCCGGGCTGCGGTGCGTGCCGCGTCGAATGCGACCTGGAGAGTGGACGACTCGTCGGCCGGGTCGAGATCGGCCTGCTGCATTGTTGCCGCGTATTCATCGGCGCGGAGTGCGGTCCTCGCCGCGTCCATCGCCACATCGCCGCCACCGACGACGACGACCCGGTCACCGACATCGACCTGGAAGCCGCGGTTCATGTTGATGAGGAACTCGATGGCTCGAAACACCCCGTCGGCATCATTGCCCTCGATGTCGAGGCCACGTCCCAAGGTGGCACCAATAGCCAGGAAGATGGCGTCATGACGCCGTCTCAGGGTGTCGAGGGTCACATCGGGACCCATGCGGGTGTTGTACTCGACTACCACTCCCAGATCGATTATGGCGTCGATGTCCCGCTGGAGGACGGTTCGGTCCAGTCGATACTCGGGAATCCCCAGCCACATGGCACCACCCAGCTTCTCGGTGGCCTCGTACACGGTCACCTGGTAGCCCCAGCGTCGCAGGTCGTGAGCCGCGGCCATGCCGGCCGGGCCTCCTCCCACGATCCCGATGCTCTGCGGGCGCTCGGTGGCCGGAGGTGGAGCAACCTTGACCCATGTGTCGCTGCCCTCGACCTCGGTTCCGTACCTCTCGGTGACGTATCTCTTCAAGGCCCGGATGGCGATGGGACGATCGATCTCGCCACGGCGACAGGCATCCTCACAAGGAGCGGCGCAGACCCGCCCACATACCGAGGCGAAGGGATTGGGAAGCCTCGCCGTCAGGTAAGCCAGCTCATCGGCGCCGTCGGCGATGGCCGCCACATACATGCCGGCGTTGGTGTGGACCGGACAGGCGGCGAGACACGGGATGTTCTGGTCGTAGAAGGAGAGCTCCCAGGTCATATGCGGTCCTGCTTCTGTAGCCACCAGAGGCCGAGCACGCCCA
>CAZSOF010000081.1:8946-10216 GCA_964607685.1 uncultured Acidimicrobiaceae bacterium
GCGATCACTGCTTCGATCTGGGCGTCATCCAGGGTGGAGAAGGAAGGCATCACGCCGTCGTATGTCTCCCCGTTGACCTCGATCGGGCCGGAGAGACCGTTTTGCACGACACCACGGACATATTCGCCGTCATCGACGTGAGGGTTGTCCAACAACGGAGGAAACGAACCCGGGATCCCGACCCCAGAAGGCTGATGACAACCGGAACAATTGTCCGTGTAGACCTGCTGACCGGTTTCCAGTTGCTCTATGTTTTGTTCCTCATCGGATTGGGCGACGGCCGTTGCCGGGAAGAGGAGGATCGCCGTGAATGCGACCATTGTCAGGAGCCACATCGATCCCGTGATGTCGTGGCCGGCCGCTCCCGCGGTTCCCACCTATACCTCCTATGGTCGCGTCGCATCCAAAGGTTGGACCTGTCTGCCGCATGTTCAACGACCCAGTCCGCAGGTCGTAAGGGCCTTTTGCCCCTATTGGCTTGCCAGACCATCGTCAATCGTGCAGGCAATCAGGTCTAGAAGATAGGAGATTTGTGTCGACGGAGCACGAACGACCGGCAGGCCAAGCCGAGCACTTCAAGCCGACGGGGACGGTCTTCATCCTCACCGCCTTCGTCCTGACCATCATCCTCCTCTGGGCATCGGTGTATCTGATCCTCCTCAGCCGTGGCGTCGCCCAGTGAGCACCGAACAACACGAGCGCGAGAGGTCGATGGGAGTCGATCCTTTCGAGCGCAACTGGATGATCGTCACCATCGTGCTGCTGGCGGTCTTCTTCGCCCTGGTGACGGTCGCCGGGTTTGCCCTCGGGTTTCAGATTCCGGGGGAGGAGACCCGGGTCGACCCACGAACCGTGACCGATGGCGGTCCGTTCAGCGAGCCAGGGCTGAGACAGATCGCCGACGGTGAGTACGAGGCCTATGTGGTGGCGCGAACGTTCACGTTCGAGCCCCGTGAGCTCGAGGTCCCGGTCGGCTCCAAGGTGACCATCTACGTCACGACCATCGACGTCGTGCACGGATTCAAGATCCAGGACACCAACGTCAACATGATGGTCGTGCCCGGACAGGTCTCCAAGCTGACCTACACCTTCGACCGGGTCGGTGAGTTCCCCTACATCTGCACCGAGTACTGCGGTGTGGGCCATTCCGACATGTTTGGAGTTGTCAACGTCGTGCAATCGGGTGAAGGGGGTGGGGCATGACCATCTCCGCGGAGAAGACCGGATATCAACTCACCGGCCAGGAGAAGCGTTTCGTCGGCTGGCACCT
>CAZSOF010000082.1:0-2167 GCA_964607685.1 uncultured Acidimicrobiaceae bacterium
CGGACGATCATCTCCACCGGCCCGGAGTCGGACGGCGCGGCCAGGATCTCGTCGATGCGCGCTTCCAGCTCTGCCATCGATCTGTGCATCGCCTCAGTATGGCCTCTGGGATCCAGTGACGGGGGGTAACCGCCCTAGGTCCAGGTCCAGGCGTAGTAGACGATCACGCCGTTGAACACGAAGCCCACCCCGATCAGGAAGTTGTCGTAGATGCCGGGGTAGGGAAGGCCGATGAGATTGAAGAGGACCAGGAACACTGAGGCCGCGATGTTGACCCAGCGCACCGCGGGATAGCCGAGGATCAGGGAGAGCACTACCATGACGATCGGGATCAGCAGCACCACCGCTGCCAGCAACCAGGTCCACTGTGACGCCTCTTGGCCTTCGATCTCACCCGAGGTGAAATCACCGGCGAATATCCGCAGCACATCGCCCAGGAAATAGGTGAGCATCAAGGCCACCCACAGTCCCGAGAGGATGATCCTCACATCCTCCATGGTCTGTCTGGTCCTCCGTGGTCGTTGGCCAGGAAGCGGCCGGAAAGATCAGCCGCTACGTCATTCTGGCGGTCCCACCGTCGTCCGGCAGGAAGGCACCGACGATCCAGCCCACCACCGAGACCACGATCGAAGCCCAGAAGGTAGACCAGAAGAACCCGTCTGAGGTGAGGCCGAGGTCGAGGACATCGGGTCCGGAGAGCCACACCGCCAATTGCAGCACCGCGGCGTTCACGATGATGAGGAACAACCCGAGGGTCAGCGCGATCAGCGGGATACTGAAGACCTTGAGGATCGGCTTCACGATGGCGTTGACCAGGCCAACGATCACGGCAGCTATCAAGAACTGCCACCACTCGCCTTCGAAGTTGAATCCGGGTACCAGCCAGACTGCAACATAGAGCGACGCCGCAGTACCCACCAAGCTGAGCAGGAAGTTCATGCCGGGGCCATCCTATCCATCACGGCGCCGACGTGACGTGACAATTCACTCAAATCTCCACGTGAGAGCCTCGATGCCAAGCCCCGAGGCTCGGTTCCGCCTTCAGCCCCACCACCACATACACCCAGTCGGGCTCCAGGGCCCGTTCCAGGTCCGTGGCCGACATCATCCCCGGCCCATCGGGATGTGAGTGAAACACACCGCCGAGCCGCCATCCTTGGCTTTCGGCATCGACCAGAGCCCTGTAGTGCTCCTCCGGGGGCACGGTATAGCTCCATGCCGACGCATCCTGGTTCGACGTGGGGTACACCTTTGTCACCCGATGACCTTCCATTGCCAGTAGCCCGCAGCCTTCATTGGGCAGGGCCGCCAGACAGTGGTCGATGATCTGGCTGCGCTGGTCGTCAGACAGGTGGACGACAGCTCTCGTCATAGTCCACGATTGCCGGCAGTCGCTCGGGCTCGCTACACGCGGGGCAATCCGGGTCCCGGCTCACGGTCATGATGGTGAAGTCCTGCTCCAGGGCGTCGTACATGAGCAGCCGGCCGGTCAATGTGTCGCCGATTCCCAACACGACCTTGATGGCCTCCATGGCCTGGATCGACCCCACCACGCCGGGCAGAACTCCCAGAACACCGGCCTCGGCACACGATGGCGCCAGCTCCGGTGGCGGCGGTTGGCGATACAGGCATCGATAACACGGCCCCTCCCACGGGTCGAACACCGACACTTGGCCCTCGAAGCGAAAGATCGATCCGTGGACCACCGGCACATTCAGGTGGAGTGCGGCGTCGTTCACCAAGTAGCGGGTGGGGAAGTTGTCACCACCGTCCAGGACCACATCGTGGCCATCCATGATGGACAGGGCATTGGCCGCAGTCAGTCGCTCACGCACCATCTCCACCTTCACATCCGGATTCAGCGCGCTCAACGTCTCACGTGCCGATTCCACCTTGGCCATCCCGACCCGGTCGATGTTGTGCAGGATCTGGCGCTGCAGGTTGGAGGCGTCCACCACGTCGTCGTCCACTACTCCGATCGTGCCCACTCCTGCCGCGGCCAAGTACAGAGCAGCAGGGGATCCGAGCCCGCCGGCCCCAACGATGAGGGCCCTGGCGCCGAGCAGTCTGAGCTGTCCCGCCTCCCCCACCTCGGGAAGACGGACGTGACGGGCGTAACGGGTCCTCTGGTCGATGGTGAGACCGGTGGGATCGCCCCATGGAAGCC
>CAZSOF010000082.1:2267-10143 GCA_964607685.1 uncultured Acidimicrobiaceae bacterium
GCGAGCTCGGTGATGCGCCCCCGCGCCCGCTCCACGAGTTCCCGGTAATCCCTCATCAGTGTGCGTGAGCCGGATTGGCTGCTTCCGGATCGATTCGATAGCGATCCATGGCATCCGTCACGGCGGCGATCCTCATTCGCCCCGACTTCACCAGTCCGGAGAGGGAGGAGACGACGACGTGCCCGGTGTCGGTCTCGAAAAAGCGTCGCAAGGCCCGACGACTGTCGGATCGCCCGTAGCCATCGGTGCCCAGTGTGATGAAGTCTCGGGGCACCCACTTGGCCACCTGATCGGGCACCATGGTCATGAAGTCGGTGACCGCGACCACCGGTCCTTCGGACTCGGAGAGCAGTTTGGTCACCAGCGGAACGCGGGCGTTCTCTCCTGGATGGAGCCGGTTCCAACGTTCAACCCGCAGGGCCTGCTCACGGAGTCTCTTGTAGGAGGTGGCGGACCAGAGCTCAGCGCCTACTCCGTAATGCTGGGCCAGCTCCTCCTGTGCCTCACGTGCGGCGAGGCTGGCCGTTCCGGAGAAGAGGATGGACACGTCGTTGTTGGTCCCGTCCGGATGCGGTGCCCAGTGGTAGAGACCATCGATGATGCCCTGTTCCACTCCCTCGGGTCGGGGTGGTTGTGCATAGTTCTCGTTGTACAAGGTCAGGTAGTAGAAGACATCGTCGGGCTCGGGGCCATACATGCGTTTCAGCCCACGTTGCACGATGGTGCCCACTTCGTAGGCGAAGGCCGGGTCGTAGGCTTGACACACGGGAACCGTGGAGGCCAGCACCAGACTGTGGCCGTCCTGGTGTTGGAGACCTTCCCCGGCGAGGGTGGTGCGACCGGCGGTGGCCCCGAGGAGGAAGCCCCGGGCTCGTGCATCGCTGGCGCTCCAGATGAGGTCACCGACCCGTTGGAAGCCAAACATCGAGTAGAAGATGAAGAAGGGCACCGTCGGCACCCCACGCGTTGCGTATGAGGTGGCGGCCGCGGTCCACGATGCCAGAGACCCGGCCTCGGTGATTCCCTCTTCGAGGATCTGCCCATCCTGGGACTCGGCGTAGGAGAGCAGCATCGAGGCATCGACCGGTTCGTAGAGTTGGCCTTTGGAGGCGTAGATCTTCAGCTCCCGGAACAACGAGTCCATGCCAAACGTACGGGCCTCGTCAGGGATGATGGGCACGACGTGCGCCCCAAAGCCATCGGTTCGGGCCAGGGATCGCAGGAGACGGGTGAACGCACTCGTGGTGGAGGCCTCAACCTTGCCCGACCCGGCATACACCTCCTCGTATGCCTCGTCCCCGGGCAGGCCGAGTGATGATTCCCCGACCACCCGGGCGGGAAGTGGCCCGCCCAACTCCTCACGCCTGGCCATGAGATAGTCGTACTCCGGCGTGCCCGGCCCGGGACGGAAGTACGGGGGCTCCTTGTCGCCTGCGAGCGCCTCTTCGGGGATCTCGTTCTCCAGATGGAGCGTGGCGCGCAGTGCCATCAGCTGCTTGTTGGTCAGCTCCTTTATCTGATGGGTTGCGTTGCGACCCTCGACGTCCGGGCCCAGGGTCCAACCCTTGATCGTCTTGGCCAGGACCACCGTCGGCTTCCCGTTGTCCAACTCGGTTGCCACCTTGTACGCGGCATAGATCTTGCGAAAGTCGAGCCCACCGCGTCGCAGATTCCACACCTCGTCGTCGGTCATGTCCGCAACCAGCTCCTTGGTCCGGGGGTCCTTCCCAAAGAAGTGGTCGCGGACGTATGCCCCGTCCTCGGCCTTGTAACGCTGGTATTCACCGTCGACAGTGGTGCTCATGACGTTGACCAGCGCCCCCTCGTGGTCTTTGGCCAGCAGTCGATCCCACCCACTGCCCCAGATCACCTTGATGACGTTCCATCCTGCACCCTTGAACACCGCCTCCAACTCGGTGATGATCTGGCCGTTCCCCCGCACCGGGCCGTCGAGACGCTGCAGGTTGCAGTTGACCACCCAGGTCAGATTGTCCAGCCCCTCCCGGGAAGCGAGTGAGATGGAGCCCAACGTTTCCGGCTCATCGGTCTCACCGTCACCGATGAAACACCACACCCGCGAGTCGGAGGTGTCGTCCAGCCCTCGATTCTCCAGGTATTTGTTGAAGCGGGCGTGGTAAATCGAGTTGATGGCGCCCAGACCCATGGAAACGGTTGGGAACTCCCAGAAATCGGGCATGAGCCGAGGGTGTGGATATGAGGAGAGCCCGTGACCACCGATCTCGAATCGGAAGTTGTCCAGATGCTTTTCGTCGAGCCGTCCCTCGAGATAGGCACGAGCATAAGTCCCCGGGGCGGCGTGGCCCTGTATGTACACATAGTCCCCGCCCCCCGGAGCGTTCTTGCCCCTGAAGAAGTGGTTGAACCCTATCTCATATAGGGTCGCCGATGAGGCAAAGGTCGACAGGTGGCCTCCGATCCCTTTCTCCCGATGATTGGCCTTCACCACCATCACTGCGGCGTTCCATCTGATGAATCGTCGTATCCGTCGCTCGATGTGCTCGTCGCCGGGGTACTCGGGTTGCTCGTCGAGCGGGATGGTGTTCACATATGGCGTGGTGATCGCACCTGGGATACCGAGCCGGGTCTCATGGGCTCGTTCCAAGAGCTTGGCCAGGAGATAGCGAGCTCGAACAGGCCCATACTCCGATGCCACGGCATCCAGCGAGTCGAGCCACTCCTGGGTCTCGACCGGATCGCTGTCGGGCAACTGGTGGACGTACTCGTCGCCAATCGTCTCGCTGAGATCTGAGGGCATGATGGTCAGGTTAGTTAGGCCGTCATTCGGTGCTTCAGGTGTGACTCCAACCAGGGCTCCACTATGGAGAGCAGTCGCACCGGGGCGTCGATCTGTGGGGTGTGACCGGTGTCGTCCATCTGCACCAGAGCCCAGTCGAGTCGCAGTGAGGCCAGCCACGCCACGGCGTTGGGTGAGACGATATGGTCGGACACTCCGTGGACCACGAGGGTCGGTGCCTTGATCTCACGAATCATGGCGACCAGTCGGGGCCGGTTGAGGATGAGCTTGGAGATCGACCGACCCGTCTTGGGTATGGCGTCGGCAGCCCACGGCAGACAACGCCGCCTCTCGGCTATCTCGACGAAGGCTTCCACGAGGTGGGGAGGCACTCGGCCAGGCTTGTGGGTGATGCGCTGCAGCGACTCCTCGATCAGCTCACGGGGTGTAAGCCGCTCGATCATGTACCGGGAGATGGCCGTGCCCACCGCCGGTGTGGCGTTGAGGGCCAGACGGCGCGCCGTGGGCCAGTGGACCGAAGAGTCGGGGAAGCGGGGTGCCACCGCCGGCGAGATCAAGATCAGGGCTTCGACCAATTCAGGGCGAGTGGCGGCGACGATTTCGCAGAGAAGGGCGCCAAGGGAGTTGCCCACCAGGATCGCGGGACCACCGAAATGGGCGATGGTCTCGATGACGGCACCTGCATGGGTCTCCAGGGACCAGTCCTCCCGAGGAGGTGTCAGGCCAAAGCCGGGCAGGTCGACGGCGACCGCCCGAGCGTGGGTCGCCAATCGGGAACCGATGGCGTCCCAGTTGGCGATGGAGCCACCAAGCCCGTGCACCATCACCAAAGGAAGGCCCATGCCTCCGTAGTCCTTCCAATGGACGGGACCGCCCTTCAGGTTGAGGTAGTCACCCATGAACCGGGAGGCTACCGATGCCACCTTCCTATCCCGGGGCCGTCAACCAGCAGCCGCTCCGGCGTCGTTAGAGTCGCCGTCCAGTCAGACCCAGGAGAACCCGGTTGGCCGACATCCTCACCGCGAGCTCCCTGGTCAAGAGATTCGGGGACCTCATTGCAGTCAACGGCGTCAGCTTCTCGATCCATGAGGGAGAGACCTTCGGGCTGCTGGGCCCAAACGGTGCCGGGAAGACCACGTCGATCTCGATGATCGCCGGCTTGCTGGAGCCAGACGGGGGGACGGCCACCGTCGCCGGCCACGAGATCACCACCGGGTCGCCCAGAGGACGCGAGGCGATCGGTCTCGTCCCCCAGGACCTGGCCATCTATCCCGATCTCACCGCCAGGGAGAATCTCACTTTCTTTGGGCGTCTCTATGGCATGAGAGGGGCGGATCTCGAACACAGAGTCTCCGAGGTCCTGGAGGTGATCGGGCTCGCCGACCGAAGAGACGATCTGGTGAAGGAGTACTCCGGTGGCATGAAGCGCCGCCTGAATATCGGTATCGGGCTGCTCCATCATCCCCAACTCCTGGTCCTCGACGAGCCCACCGTGGGTGTCGATCCCCAGTCTCGTAACGCCATCCTGGAATCGGTCGAGAGCCTCTCCGCCGAGGGGATGGCGGTGCTCTACACCACTCATTACATGGAAGAGGCAGAGCGTCTCTGTGATCGGGTGGCGATCATCGATCGAGGCGTGATCCAGGCCGAGGGCACCAGAAGGGAGTTGGTGTCACTTGTCGGAGAGAAGGACCGCGTCGTCATCACTGGCGGAGGAGATCTGGTGTCTGCGGCGGAGGCGGCGAGCAGGGTCGCCGGGGTCACCGGGGCGTCGCCGACCGACAACAGGATCGACATTATCGCCGATGATGCCTCCCCGATCCTGCCCGAGCTGTTGACCCAGGTGACTGCGGCGGGCGGGACCATTGCCGGAGTCGAAGTGATCGAGCCCAATTTGGAGGCCGTCTTCCTCCACCTGACCGGGAAGGCGCTCCGCGACTGAATGAGCGCCCCGACCCGGATAGCCTTCAAAGACCTGAAGCTGAGGGTACGCGACCGCTCGGCGATCATCCTCGGCATCATCGCCCCTCTGGCGCTGGCCTTCATCTTCGACCTGATCTTCGGCGCTGCATTCGACCCCACCAGTGGTCTGGATCTCCGTTATGGAGTGGTGGATCTGGACCGATCGCAGCAGTCGGACCAGTTCGTCTCGATACTCGAGGACATCGAGCGTGATGGGTTGATGACCCTTGCGCGATATGAGGACCGGTCCTCTGCGGAGGAAGCGGTCGAGGACGGTGAGATCTACGCCATCTTGTCCTGCCCGAGGGATTCGAGGGAGCCATCTTCGCCAATACCGCGACCTCGATCTCGGTGGTGGGCGACGCGGACGCCCCTACTTCGACCCAGATCGCGGGGTCGATCGCCGGGCAGTACGCCACGGGTGTCGCTGCGGCTCAGCTGGCGGTAGCCACCACTGCGGTGGCCGGGGGCGAGGGGCTCACTCCGGAGTTCTTCGCCTCCTTGTCCACCGACCTATCCACCGCGGCGATGTCCTTCGCGTTCGAAGATGCCTCTGCTGCCACCCGTCAGCTCGATGCGACGACCTACTACGCCGCCGGCATGGGAGTGTTCTTCCTCTTCTTCACGGTTCAATTCGGCGTGTTGGGCCTTCTCGAAGAGGAGCGTGACGGGACATTGCCCCGGCTCCTGGCGGCGCCCATGGGACGGGCCGCCGTCATCGGAGGAAAGGCGCTTCTCGCCTTCATGCTCGGCTTGATATCGATGACCGTGCTCGTGATTGCCACGCAGCTGCTCATGGGGGCGGAATGGGGCGCGCCACTGGGGGTCGCCCTTCTGGTCATCGCCGGGGTCCTCGCCGCGGTGGGGATCATGGGTCTGGTCGCTTCCGTGGCCAGGAGCGCAGAGAGCGCCGGCAATCTGGGCGCCGTCATCGCTGTGATCCTGGGAATGCTCGGTGGTGTCTTCTTCCAGCTGGGAACGGGTGATGACTTGCTCTCCAGGCTCACCTACATGACACCGCATGCCTGGTTCATGAGGGGATTGGCCGACCTTGCCGATGGAGCGCCGTGGACCGCAGCGCTTCCTGCCACCGGCGCCATACTGACCTTTGCCTCGGTTACAGGCGCCATCGGCTGGGTGCTCATCAGGCGGAGGCTGGCGCGATGAAAGTCGTGGCCATCGGGCTCTCCAACATCCGACGGATGTTGCGCGAGCGCTCCAACATCTTCTTCGTCTTCATCTTCCCCATCGCCATCATCCTCCTCATCGGTGCCCAGTTCGGCGGTGGCGTCGAGCCGGGAGTGGGTCTGCACCTCGCCGATGACGGCGAGGTGGCCGAGACGATCGCGGTCGGGATCGAGGGTCTGGAAGGCGTCGATGCCAAACGGTTCCAGACGGCCGACGACATGTTCACCGCAGTGGAACGGGAAGGGGTCTATGCCGCTCTGTCGCTCCCGGTCGGGATGGATGAGACGGCCGCTGCGGGTGAGGTGGTGCAGATCGTCTTCGTGGCCCGACCCGATGGTCTCGGCCCCCAGCTCCAGGCCGTCTTGGGCGCGGAGGTGGCTCGGGTGATGAAGCCGGTCGGGGCGGCCCAGTTCGCGGAGAAAGAGACCGGGGCGTCCTTCGACGAGACACTGGACCTGGCCCGTGGCCTCGACGAAGAAGTAGCGGGAATCGAGGTCGAGGTCTCGGCGGTTGGGGAGGCCCTCTTCCCCGAAACACTGGGCAGATTCGATCTGGGAGCGGCTTCTCAACTCGTCTTGTTCACATTCCTCACCGCCCTCACCGGATCGGCCGCGCTCATCCTCTCCCGACAGCTGGGCATCAGCCAGCGGATGTTGTCCACACCGACTTCGTTGGGAGCCATCGTGGTGGGTGAGTCGGTGGGGCGTTTGGGCACGGCCATGGTTCAGGGTCTGTACATCATGATCCTCACCCTGATCATCTTCCAGGTGAACTGGGGTAATCCGCTCGGCGCCCTGCTCGTCCTGGTCACGTTCTCCGCGGTCGGGTCGGGCGCCGGAGTGCTCATGGGGTCGGTGTTCAGCAATGATCAGCAGGCCGTCGGCGTAGGCGTCATCCTCAGCATCGGGTTCGGCGCCCTTGGCGGATGCATGCTCCCCATCGAGCTGTTCTCGCCGACCATGCAGCAAGTGGCCCACATCACCCCCCATGCCTGGGCTCTGGATGGCTTTGCCGAACTGGTGCGGAGAAGTGGCAACACCTTCGACATCCTCCCCGAGCTGGGGGTCCTGTCGGTATACGCGATTGTCCTGTTCACTCTGGCTGGCTGGCGGTTGCGCGTGGCCATCACCAAACCCTGATGGTTGAATGCTGGGATGGCAGTCGTGGGGCGCATCATCATGCTGGCCGGATGGTTCTTGATCCTCCTCGCCGCTTTTGGACCTGCAATCGGTTGGGCAGTCAATCTGGGAGGCATCTTCCCCGGAATATTCTTGCTGTTCCTGGGTGGGATACTGCGTAGGCGGGCCGAACAGCGGACCTCGGTGGAGGAGGTGGAGGCCCCGACGCAGCCACCGCGGCCGCTGGCCACACAGAGACCGCCGCGACGTCAGCCTCCACCGCCACCCCCGGAACCGGTCGTTCGTCATGTCGAGCCGGAGGAGGCACCTGAAACCGAGTCGAGTGCCGACCTGATGGAGCGGATCCTGTCGACCGGCACCGATTCTGCCGGAGATCAAGAGGTCGTGGCTGAGCCGACGGTGACCATCGACACCGGGGAGTTCAAGCCCCGATCCTCCGCGGAGATGATTGCTCGGGCCCGAAGTCGCTGGAATCGCACGGGCTAGGAGCCCAACCCGGAGGCAGCCACTGCCCGGGCGGCTCTGATCTCGGCGGCGAACTGAATGCGTCGTTGCTTCACTTCCGGTGACTCCTCGACCAGCTCACGGTTGCGGGCCAGTTTCAGCGCCGTCTCGAACAGGACCTGACTGGCGCTCTCACCCGAGAACATGCGCTCCTCGATCCGGTACATGCGAGCTCGGTCGAGACAGGCATGGAGAAATCTCTCTTCGTCGAACGCCCCCTGAGCGATCTCCAGCTCATCACCGACGATCTGATAGGCGTCGAGAAACGGGAGCAGCGCCCAGTAGGCGACGGGCTCTCCCATCTTGG
>CAZSOF010000083.1:0-9767 GCA_964607685.1 uncultured Acidimicrobiaceae bacterium
CCCGTGGCCGGAGTGGGCCTCTTCTATCGGGAGGGGGTGTTCCGACAGGTGATCGAGATCGGTGAGCAGACCGAGCGCTACCACCCGGTGGATCCCCATCTCGTCGGGGCCGTCGATACCGGCCTGGTAGTCGACATCCCGTTCCCCGGCCGTGACGTGTCCGCCCGCGTTTGGCGACTGGATATCGGTCGGGTCCCTCTTCTGCTCCTCGACACCGACCTCGATTCCAATTCGGCGACCGACCGGAGGATCACGGATCGCCTTTATGCGGGCTCCAGACAGCATCGCCTGGAACAGGAGATGGTTCTCGGAGTTGGGGGGGCTCGCGCACTGGCGGCGACTGGATGGGACATCGAGATTCATCACCTCAACGAGGGCCACGCCGGGTTCATAGTCCTCGAGCTGATCGATCGGGTCATCGAGGGTGCCGGATGGGGCAAGGCTCGTGAGTTGGTCAAGAGTGGTCTGGTGTTCACCACGCACACGCCGGTGCCTGCGGGCATCGACCGCTTTCATTCGGACACCATTCGCCCATATCTCGAGCGATGGGCGAGCCGTTGGGACATCTCCCTCGACGAGATCTGGGACATGGGCGCCGATCCGGAGCACCCAGCAACGTTCAACATGGCGGTGCTTTGCCTGCGGAGCGCTCGAGCGGCCAACGGGGTGTCCCAGCTGCATGCAGAAGTGAGCAGAAAGCTGTTCGCGGGTCTCGGCGTTGGTGACGAGATCGGCTTCGTCACCAATGGTGTTCATGCTCGAACCTGGACTGGCGATCATACCCAGCAACTGTTCGACCAGGCTCTCGGCGAAGGTTGGTCCGACGGTGACCCGGAGGCCTGGCAGCGAGTAGCAGACATCGACGACGACGTCTTACAACGAGCACGGTCTCGCTCATCGCAGATCCTCGCCGGAATGATCGACGAGCGAACCGGTAAGACCCTCGACCCGGATGCACTGATCATCGGCTTCGCTCGTCGCTTCGCGCCCTACAAGAGAGCGACCCTCCTGCTCAAGAGACCGGAGACGTTGGAGGCGTTACTCGGCGACGACAGCAGACCTGTGCAATTCGTCTTCGCCGGCAAGGCACACCCCACCGATCGGGCCGGCAAGGATCTGGTCGCCGAGGTGATCGCTGCCACCTCGTCACCGATGACCCACGGTCGGCTGATCTTCGTTCCCGACTACGACATGGCGATCGCCCACGCCATGGTCCAGGGTGCCGATGTCTGGCTGAACAACCCGATCCACCCCCGCGAGGCCTCGGGGACCAGTGGCGAGAAAGCAGTCCTCAACGGTGGTCTGAACTGCTCGATCCTCGATGGATGGTGGGCCGAGATGTACGACGGACTGAACGGTTGGGAGATCCGTCCCAGTGACCACACCGACCCCGAGACCCGGGACCTGGAAGAGGCTACGGCCCTGCTGGCGACGATCGGCGACATCGTGACCGAGTACCACACCGCTCGTCCAGTCTTTCAGGGTCGGATCAGACACGCCTGGGCGTCGCTGGGCCCCCGGGTCGTATCGTCACGAATGCTGCGCGATTACCAGGATCTCCTGTACGAGCCCCCATCTCGTGACGTCCGAGCGGTCACACCCATTCGTCACTAGCCGGCGGTGTCGAGGATGCCGCGCAGCGGGATCTCGACCCAGTCGGGGCGGTTGTTGATCTCGTATTCCAACTCGTAAGCCGCCTTCTCGATGACGAGCGCATCGAGAAGGAGTCGGATGTGTGCCGGTTGTGAGGGCACGATCGAGGATCCGGCAACGGTCTCCAGATATCCCCTCAGGAACGAAGCAGACATCCATCGGTACAGGGCGTGCGCCCAATCGGCCAGTTCGCTCTCTTGCTCGCTATCGAGCCCCGTCTGCTGGACCTGATGAAACGACATCACCATCGCATAGTGATAGGAACGGATCATGCCGGCCACGTCGCGCAAAGCCAGTCGCTTGAGCCGCCGCTGGCTGAGGGGCCTCTGCGGCTCGCCCTCGAAGTCGATGATGTAGAAGTCGTTGCCGGTGAACAGAACCTGCCCCAGGTGAAAGTCACCATGAATCCGGATCCGGTCGCAAACGATTCTCTCAGCGGTGATCGCCTTGAGTTGCTCGAGAATCGAAGCCTCGGCAGCCACGGCCTGGTTGGCCAAATCCGCATCCTGTGGGCGGAGATGGGATTTGCGTCTACGAAGCAACGAGATGCTGGTCCGCACGGAGGAGCGAATCGCTTGATAGAGGGAGCGCTGCAAGAGGGTCGAGAGTGGCTCGGGTGCGAACACATCATCAAACGGGTCTGACGCCAGCGTCAGGTGCATCTCACCCGTCCGGCGACCCAGCAAGTCTGCCTCGATCAAATCAGTGCCGATGAGCTCCCGTGCCCGGTCCAACTCGCGGGCAGGGACATCGAGTGGGTGGTGAGGGCGCGGGGCAGAGCCGAGCCCGAGCCCGCCGGCGAGGATCGTCTCCAGGGTGCGGACCACATTGTCGAAGGTGTGGTCGAACAGGTTGCCTTGACTGGGGACGAACTCCTGGAAGAAGGCGATCGCAGACTCCTCACCATTGACGTCGGCAGTCACCACGCCACGGGCGCGAGGTGTGTTGGCGAACCCTTTCTCTTCGGTGAGGAATCGACCCACTTCCACTTCGGGATTCGCTCCAGCCTCCACCTTGCGGAACAGCTTCATCATCAGCTGCTCTCCGAAGAACACCGAGGTGTTCGTCTGTTCCAGGCTCCCGAGTCGCACCGGTGAGTCCTCGACCAATTTGGGGAGACGTGTAGAACCGCGAAGACCTGCCGACGACAGGCTCACCGTGCGGCCGCGCGCCTTGCGGCGCCCGGAGGCCAGGCGGAGAAGCTCCATGGATAGCTCGGGCATGAACATGGCGTCGTAGAGCACGGCGTTGGAGTCGGTGCCGGTGATCTCGGCGATCACCGGGTCTGCCGGATCTCCATTCATCATCTCGGCTCCCGGTCCGGTCGCCACCGCCAGCGGAAGAAGATATGTCTCGGGAACAGCCTCCACATACTCGAGGCGCAGAAAGGCGAGCCTCGCACCGGACTGGGGCATCGCGACCAGATCGACCAGTTCACCACCGCGGATCGTCTGCGCCTTGCTGCGAAACCAGCGTCGTCGGGTCGCGTCCGCGATCAGGGCGCGCTGTAGCTGTGCCCGTGACCGCCATACCCCACTCAGGTCGGGCCCCCGCACCGAGATCCGAGGACGGTCCCCTGACGGCACCGGCTCGGTCTGCGGTGCGAGCGAGAACCAGTAGACGTCGTGGGGGCCCAGGGTGAGAACGTAGGGTGTATCCCCGATAGGGGGGAACGAGGCGCGCCCCAGGGCCTCAACGGGCTGCAACCCGGCGAACTCGCCCAACTCGAGGCTCGTCGGCTGGGCGTGACGGGAGAGATTGGCCACCACCAGAACCGCCCGCTCATCCAACCGGCGCAGGAACGTGAGCACTTTCGGGTTGTCCGAAGGCACGATCTCGAAGACCCCTCGCGACAACTCGGGGAGACTCTTGCGCAACGACAGAGCCCGCTTCATCCACCACCAGATGGAGTTGGGGTTGTCCCGTTGCACATCGACGTTGACCGACTCGTAGTGGTATTGCGGATCGGTTATCACCGGGAAATAGAGGCTCTGAGGATTGGCCTCGGAGAACCCTGCGTTGCGGTCACCCGACCACTGCATCGGGGTCCGCACCCCGTTGCGATCACCCAGGTAGATGTTGTCTCCCATCCCGATCTCGTCCCCGTAGTAGACCACGGGAGTTCCCGGCAGGGAGAGAAGGAGAGCATTGAGCAGCTCGATCTCCCGCCGGTTGTTCCCGAGGAGGGGGGCGAGTCGACGTCTGATTCCCTCGTTGATTCTCATCCTCGGGTCCTCGGCATAGACCCGATACATGTAGTCCCGCTCCTCGTCGGTGACCATCTCCAGGGTCAGCTCGTCGTGATTGCGAAGGAATATCGCCCACGCCGCGGTGTCCGGGATCTCGGGCGTCTGCTCCAGGATGTCGATGATCGGAAATCGGTTCTCCATGCGCAGTGACATGAACAGTCTGGGCATCAGAGGGAAGTGGAACGACATGTGGCATTCGTCGCCGTCGCCGAAATAGGCGACGGCATCCTCGGGCCACTGATTGGCCTCGGCTATGAACAGCCGGTCGTCGTACTTCGAATCGAGGCGCTTCCGCAGCTTCTTCAACAAGTCATGCGTCTCGGGGAGGTTCTCGCACATCGTCCCGTCCTTCTCGTAGAGGTAGGGCACGGCGTCGAGCCGCAAACCGTCGACACCCAGGTCGAGCCAGAAGTCGAGGACATCGAAGATGGCCTCGTGCACCGCTGGGTTCTCGTAGTTGAGGTCCGGCTGATGGGAGAAGAAGCGATGCCAGTAGTAACTGCCGGCTTCGGGGTCCCAGGCCCAGTTCGACGTCTCGCTGTCCTGGAATATGACGCGCGCCTCGGTATAGAGGTCGGGTGTCTCGGACCAGACATAGAAGTCTCGTTCCGAGCTATCGGGCGCGGCTGTGCGAGCCCGCCTGAACCACGGGTGCTGGTCGGAAGTGTGGTTGATCACCAACTCGGTGATCACCTTGATGTCGCGAGCATGCGCCTCTCGCAACAGACGCTTGAAGTCGCGCATCGTCCCGTAGGCCGGGTGAATCGCTTTGTAGTCGGCTATGTCATAGCCGTCGTCTCGCAACGGGGAGGGGTAGAAAGGAAGCAGCCACAGGGCGGTGACTCCCAGGTCCCTGAGATAGTCGAGCTTGCCGGTCAGACCTCTGAAATCCCCGACGCCATCACCGTTGTCGTCCCGGAAAGCCCGCACATGGACCTCGTAGATGATGGCATCCCGATACCAGGTGTCCTGCTCAGACGAAGTAGTCAAAGCCCTCCTCCGTGCGCACGTGTGGCCGGATGGAGAAGATGTGTGCCGGGACACCTCCCGGGTCGAGCTGTACGAAGTTGTGTGATCCCTGCCAGAGATAGCGGCGGTCGGTGAGGAGATCGTGCGCCAGGAACCCCCGGTCGGCAGACAAACCCAACCTGTCCAGGTCGAGGGCGACCCAGCCGGATTGGGTGTGGTGATGATCGAGGTTGACGACGATGAGAACGACATCCTCACCACGTGCCTTCGAATAACAAAGCAACATCTCGTTGTCCGTAGGATGGAAGACCAGGTCGTTGCCGCGTTGCAGGGCCGAATGCGACCGGCGGGCCAGATTCACCCTGGCGATGACCGGAGCCAGAGACCGGGGATCCTCCAGGTCCCAATGCCTGATCTGGTATTTCTCGGAATTGAGATACTCCTCCGAGCCGGGTTCGAGTGGTGCGCTCTCCATCAGCTCGAAGGCCGGTCCGTAGATGCCACAAGAGGGGCTCAGCGTCGCCGCCAGCACATACCTGTTGATGAAGGCGGCGCGTCCTCCGGTCTGCAACTCCTCGGTCAGGATGTCGGGTGTATTGGGCCAGAACGCCGGTCTGAAGAAGGTGCTCACCTTGCTGAGGTCGGACATGTACTCCATGAGCTCACTGCGGCTGTTGCGCCAGGCGAAGTAGGTGTACGACTGGTTGAAGCCCACCTTGGCCAGCCGGTACATCGCCGTCGGTCTGGTGAACGCCTCGGCCAACATGATCACGTCCGGGTGATCGTCCCGGATCTCCGAGATGACCCATTCCCAGAACGGGAAGGGCTTGGTGTGTGGGTTGTCGACCCTGAATATCCGCACTCCTTCGTCGATCCAGTGGTCGAACACGCCCTTGAGGGCAAGCCAAAGACCCTGGGCGTCTTCGGTCTCGAAATTCAGCGGATAGATGTCCTGGTACTTCTTGGGCGGGTTCTCCGCGTACTGGATCGAGCCGTCGGGTCGATGGCGGAACCACTCCGGGTGCTCGGTCACCCAAGGATGATCCGGGGAGCACTGGAAAGCGATGTCGAGCGCGAGCTCGATGCCCCGAGCGGCCGCGGCGTCACGTAAGGAGCGTAGATCCTCGACGGTGCCCAACTGCGGGTGGATCTCGGTATGACCGCCCTGCTCCGAACCGATTGCCCAGGGCACTCCAGGATCACCGTCACGGGAGTCGAGGGAGTTGTTGGCCCCCTTGCGATGAGTGGTCCCGATCGGGTGTATCGGCGGCAGATAGAGGACATCGAAGCCCATGGCCTCCACATAGTCGAGCCGCGCCTCGACATCGGCGAAGGTCCCGTGCTCACCCGGTTTCTTCGACCAGGAGCGTGGAAACAGCTCGTACCAGGTTGAGTACACGGCAGCCTCACGGTCCACCACCACCGGCCACTTCACCTCAGACCTGGATGCCGAGGAGCGATCCGGGTGCTGTCGGACCAGCGCAACTGTCTCCGCCGCGGATGACAGCACCACGCGCTCTAGCTGCGATATGTTCGTATCGGCGAGGGTCTTCGCGATGTCAGCCAGCTCGCTGGCACCCTTGCCCTTGGTGCGTGTGGACGCCTCCGCCAGCAGACGACCGCCGATCAACAACTCGACGGTCACGTCCAGACCGGCATCGACCTTTTTCTGCAGGCCGTTCAACCAGGTGCTGAAGTAATCGACCCAGCCCACGATCTCGAACTGCCAGACACCGAGCTCCCCGGGCGTGAAGCTCGCCCGCCATCGATCGTTGCCCAGGGGCTCCATCGCGACCTCCGACCAGCCCCTGGCCGATTTGTGCCGGTATCGCAAAACACAGGACACCTCATCGTGGCCGTCGGCGAATACGTCTGCCTCGACCACGACTGGATCGCCCAGGACGATCTTCACCGGGAATCTCCCCCCATCGACCTGGGGAGACACCGATTCGATGACTACACGTCGGTCGCTAACCCGCGGTTTGGCCATGTGGGCAGAATCTAGCGAGCCGGGTTTCGGCCCCCCCGGGCCGTAGCCGGCGTCATGAAAGGGCGAACCGAGGCCTCGTACACATCACGGCCGGAGATCGAGTCGACGTTCGACCTGGCCTTCTCCAAGATGTCGAGGAATCTCGGCTCCAGGTCACGCCCCAGTGTCCACCGTGTCAGCTCGATCACCCGTCCGGCGTGGCGAAGCACCAAAACCGACTCCAGTCCCGAAATGTCATCGAAGAACCACCCACATGAGGTGTACATCAGCATCGCCCGCCGCTGGATCTCCAGGAGGTCCAGCGCCAGGGATCGGGCCTCTTGGTCCACCCCGGGCCGGCAATGGCGGTCGAGGAACTCATCTGGCGAGCCGCTCAGGATCACTTCGATGAAGTCGTCCCTCGCCTCCCAGGGATCATGGAGAACCCTGGACCCGCTCGTCTCGAAGTCCACGATGAGCGTGTCCCGCAGGAAGTCGAGTGCCTGGCGAAGAGGAGCCCTCCACTCCTGATTCCAATCCGCATGTCGGCCACTGGAGCAACCACAGTCGGATCGCCACCTGTCCAACCCGTGAGCACAACTCCACGACGACCCCTCGACCAACCGCACCGTTCTCCTCGGCGGGTTACTGCTGAGAAACTGTGAGTAGGTGGTGAGGCTCACGTGCGGGTCGGAGTCGATGTCCTCGATCGCCTTGGCCAGAGCCATTTCTCCATGCCGATGATGATGCCCGTAGGTCTCCCCATCGGTGGCAACATGTGAAAGCATCGCCTCGTCTCCTGGACGGCCCAGCCCCTGAATGAGTCTCTTGGCCAGGATCGCCCCGTCCTCGAGTATCCCGTTGAAGGCGATCTCCTGAGACAGCGGCCCGTTGTAGAAGAACACGCTGATGGTCGTCCCTGCCGGTAGCTCGACGGCGTATGAGAACCTGGTATCGATCCTCCCCCCGCCGACATCGGCCCACTCCCCGTCCTCGAACACCGAGGCCGCCTGGTAAGGGGAGAGAATGGTGAAGACGACGCCCGCTTCGGCCAGCAACTCGAGGCTCTCGAGATCGACTGCCGTCTCCGGCAACCACATCCCTTGGGGGGGACGGTCGAACCGGTGCTCGAAGTCGGCAATCCCCCACCGGATCTGGGTCTTCTTGTCACGCCGGTTGGAGAGGGGAAGGATGGTGTGGTTGTAGCAATGGGCCATTGCCGTGCCATGACCGTCGAAGCGGCTCATCGATACTCGGTCGGCATCGATGATCTTCTGATACGTGTCGGGACGGTTGGTCTCCAGCCAGTCGAGAAGCGTGGGGCCCCAGTCGGAGCTGACCCACTCATAGTTGTTCATCCGCCGCCGCTCCGAACCATCCTCGCCCAGGATCACCGCCTGGGTGTTCGGCTCATAGCACTCGGCGGTTATGCGCTCATTCCAGTTCCGGTATGGCGCCGCCGACGGCTGCTCGCCGACCACACCGGTGAAGGGGTTCTCACGGGGTGGCTGATACCAGTGCCCGTGGACACAGATGTAGTTGCCCTGGCTCAAGTGGGAGACAAAATAGGCGTTACGCGGCGGTTACCGCATGGTTGATGTGGTTGTTCCTCGCCCTGGGCTGGGAGTCATTCCTCCTCGTCGCCAAACGCTTCGTCGCGGGGAAACCGTTTCAGTATGACCGTGGCCAGCGGGGGGAGAGTCAGATCGATCGACTCGGGACGCCCATGATGGGGGACCGAGAGCGGGCCGGTGTCGACACCTCCCAAATTGCCCTGCCCCGACCCACCGTAGATGGCCGCGTCGGTGTTGAGGATCTCAACCCATCGCCCCGGAGAGGTGACCCCTATGCGATACCCATGCCGTGGCACTGGGGTCATGTTGTGCACCACCAGTAGCGACTCACCGTCGGCAGCGTGACGGAAGTAGGCGATGACGCTCTGTGCCGAGTCGTTGACCACTGCCCACTCGAAGCCCTCCGGCCTACAGTCGGTCTGGTGCAGCTCCGGGTAGTCACGATAGAGACGGTTCAGATCCCCAATGAGGCGCGATATCGCCTGATGCATCGGGTGCTCGGTGAGGGACCAGTCGATCTGGCCCTCGTGAGCCCATTCCGCGCGTTGGGCAATCTCACCCCCCATGAACAGCAGCTTCTTCCCGGGCTGGGTGTACATGTGCCCGTAGAGCAACCGGAGGTTGGCGAATTGCCGCCAGTCGTCACCCGGCATCTTCCCCAGGAGTGATCCCTTGCCGTAGACCACCTCGTCATGCGACAACGGAAGCATGAAGTTCTCGGTGAAGGCATAAACCCCCCGAAATGTGAGCTCATGGTGGTGATAGCTGCGGTGGACCGGCTGGTGTGACATGTACTCCAGGGTGTCGTGCATCCACCCCATATCCCACTTGAGACCGAATCCGAGACCGCCGAGGAAGGTCGGGCGAGACACCATGGGCCAGGCTGTCGACTCATCGGCAATGGTCTGGGTGTCCGGGTAGTTGAGATAGATGGTCTCGTTCAAGCGTCGGAGGAAGGCGATCGCCTCCAGGTTCTCTCGACCACCGTGGACATTGGGGACCCACTCACCGTCGGACCGGGAGTAGTCGAGGTAGAGCATCGAGGCCACCGCATCCACCCGCAGCCCGTCGATGTGGTATTTGTCCAGCCAGAAGAGGGCGTTGCTGATGAGAAATGAGGGGACTTCGGTCCGCCCGTAGTTGTAGATGAGCGTTCCCCAGTCGGGATGGAAGCCCTTCTTCGGATCGGCGTGCTCGAAGAGGTGAGTTCCGTCGAAGTAGGCGAGACCATGCTCGTCTGCAGGGAAGTGGGACGGTACCCAGTCGAGGATCACCCCGATTCCGGCCTGGTGACAGAAATCGACGAGCCGCATGAAGTCCTGTGGCGTGCCAAAGCGTGAGGTAGGGGCGAAG
>CAZSOF010000084.1:0-9732 GCA_964607685.1 uncultured Acidimicrobiaceae bacterium
ATTCGGTGGAGATGATCGGCGCCGGGCTCGAGTCCATCGAGCGGGCCGAGGATCGCGGATTGTTCAAAGAGACCATGGAATTGGTGGGCCTCGAGGTTCCCAGGGCCGGTTATGCCCGATCGATGAGCGACGCGGTGAGAATCGCCCGCGACATCGGCTATCCAGCGATGGTCCGCCCTTCGTTCATCCTCGGTGGTGGAGGCACCGGAATCGCCTACGACGAGAGCGAGTTTCTCGAAGTTGCCCGCCGGGGCCTGGATACCTCACCGGTGGGCGAGATCCTGGTCGAGGAGTCGGTGCTGGGCTGGAAGGAATTCGAGCTGGAGGTCATGCGTGACCGCGCCGGCAACGCAGTGATCGTGTGCTCCATCGAGAACTTCGACCCGATGGGCGTTCACACAGGTGACTCGATAACGGTGGCCCCGGTGCAGACCCTCAGCGACCGCGAGTACCAGGAGATGAGAGACGATGGCATCCGAGTGTTGCAGGCCATCGGCGTGGAGACCGGAGGCTCAAACGTCCAGTTTGCCGTGGAGCCGAACAGCGGACGACGGCTGGTGATCGAGATGAACCCCAGGGTGAGTCGCTCCTCCGCCCTGGCCTCGAAAGCAACCGGGTTTCCCATCGCCAAGATCGCTGCCTTGCTGGCGGTCGGGTTCACCCTCGATGAGATAGCAAACGACATCACCGGAGCCACCCCGGCGTCCTTCGAGCCGGCCCTGGACTACACGGTGGTGAAAGTCCCCAGATTCGACTTCGCCAAGTTCCCGTCGGCCCCTCGCACGTTGGGCACATCGATGCGCAGCGTCGGTGAGGCCATGGCCATCGGGCGAACGTTCCCCGAGGCCCTGCAGAAGGCGTTGCGCAGCATGGAGAATGGTCGCGCCGGGCTCAATGCCGACCCGGCCGAGAGTCACCTCCTCGGATTGGGCGACGATGAGCTGAGGGACATGGTCTCGATTCCCACACCCGACCGCGTGTTCGCCATGGGAGAAGCTCTGCGCAGGGGATGGGGCGTGGATGTGGTGTCACGCTTGTCCTCGGTCGACCCCTGGTTCGTGGACCAGATGGCAGACATAGTCGACCTGCGTCGAGAGCTGGAGGCAGGACCCGAGGATGGCTTGCTCACAGAGGCCAAGCGATACGGGTACTCCGACCGTCAGCTGGCGCATCTGTGGGAGACGTCCGAGGTCCAGGTGCGCCAGAAGAGGGCTGTGCAGGGACTGGCCCGGACCTACAAGACCGTGGACACGTGTGCCGCCGAGTTCGAGGCGCACACCCCTTACATGTATGGGACCTTCGAGGAGGAGTCGGAGGTGCTACCGGCGGAGCGCCCTCGGGTGGTGGTGTTGGGCTCGGGGCCCAACCGGATCGGTCAGGGCATCGAATTCGACTACTGCTGTGTCCATGCCAGCTTCGCCCTCCGTGAGGCGGGCTATGAGACCGTCATGGTCAACTGCAACCCGGAGACGGTGTCCACCGACTACGACACCTCGGATCGTCTCTACTTCGAGCCTCTGACCACCGAGGACGTGTTGGAGGTCATCGAGGCGGAGAACCCGGTGGCGGTCATCGTGCAACTGGGAGGTCAGACCCCACTCAACCTCGCAGACGAGCTGGAGCGAGCCGGTGTCCCCATTGCGGGCACCTCGCCATCGGCCATCGCCCTCGCCGAGAATCGCGAGGCGTTCGCCGAGATCTGTCGCAACCTGGGTCTGATGCAGCCGGCAGCAGGGACGGCAACCACCGCCGCCGAGGCACAGGAAGTGGTGGACCAGATCGGGCTTCCGGTCATGGTGCGTCCTTCTTTCGTCCTCGGAGGACGCAAAATGAAGGTCGTCTACAGCCTGGAAGAGCTCGGCGACTACGTGCGGGCGATATACGGCGAGGGCGACCCTGAGATCACATCCAACCCCATTCTCATCGATCGATTCCTCGAGTCTGCGGTGGAGGTGGACGTCGACGCGGTGTACGACGGGCGCGAGTTGTTGATCGGTGGCGTCATGGAGCACGTCGAAGAGGCCGGAGTCCACTCGGGCGATTCGGGGTGCGTGACGCCCCCACCAACCATCTCGGATGAGGCCATGAAGGAGATCCTGCGCGGCGTTCGCGAGCTGGCGGTGGCTCTGGAGGTGCGGGGGCTCATCAACATCCAGTTTGCGGTCAAGGGCGACGAGGTCTTCGTGTTGGAGGCCAACCCCCGCGGCAGCCGGACGGTCCCTTTCATCTCCAAGGCGAAATCGATTCCACTGGCCCCGATCGCCGCCAGGGTGATGATGGGTTCCACCATCGATGAGTTGCGGTCGGCCGGGGTGGTGCCCGAGACCGCCGGTCAGGACGGTTTCGTGGCAGTCAAGGATGCGGTTCTCCCCTGGGACAAATTCCCCGAGGAGGACGCGGTCCTCGGACCGGAGATGAAGGCGACCGGTGAGGTCATGGGGATCGGCTCCGACATGGGTGTGGCATATGGCAAGGCGCTGCTGGCGGCAGGCAATGTCCTTGCCGACAGGGGCCGCGTGTTCCTGTCGTTTGCCGACCGTGACAAGCCGATCGGCCTCGCCGTGGCTCAGGCATTCACGATGCTCGGTTTCGAGCTGCTCGCCACCAGCGGGACGGCCCGCTACTTGAAACACCATGCGATAGAGGCCGAGGTGGTGCCCAAGATCGGAGAAGGGCCCCGTGACATAGGGGAGAGACTGCAGAACGGGGAGGTGCAACTGGTGGTCAACACCCCTCGAGGCGGCCGGGCACACTCCGATCAGCTCACCATCCGGCAGAGAGCGCGCCGTCTCCACGTTCCGTGTGTCACCACCGTGCAGGGGGGTTTGGCGGTCGCTCGTAGCCTGCGGGCGGGACCAGGCGCCATCAACAAGCCAAGAAGTCTCCAGGAATGGCACAGCAAGCTCTGACCACCAACTTGGGGAGTCTGCGGCTAGACAGCCCTCTGATAGCGGCCTCGGGGACGGTGGGGTCGGTTTGGGAGTGGGCCCAGGTGGCCGACACATCCCACTACGGGTCCGCGGTGGCCAAATCGGTCTCACCCGAGCCGTGGGAGGGCCGTGCGCCTCCCCGCGTCGCTCCCGCCCCCACGGGCATGCTCAACGGGATCGGCATCCAGAACCCGGGCATCGCCTCCTGGACCGAGACCATGACCGACCATATCCGCGACCTGTCCGTCCCGGTCTGGGGCTCGACAGTCGCCAACGACGTCGACGGGTTCGCCTTGGTCGCCAAGGCACTAGAGGCTGTGGGCGTCAGCGCTGTCGAGATCAACCTCTCCTGCCCCAATCTGGAGGACGGGCGGATGTTCTCCTTCGATGCCTCCCTGAGCAGAGACGTCACCGAGGCGGTGAGAGCATCCGTTTCGATCCCCGTCGGTGCCAAGCTCTCCCCGAACACGCCCGACATCGTCGCAGTGGCCCGGGCCTGCGGTGCCGCTGGAGCCGATTTCGTGGTGCTCACCAACACTGCACTCGGCTTTGCAGTCTCGGTGCGTGACCGGCTGCCTGTGCTGAGCGGAGGTGTCGGTGGCTATTCCGGTCCGGGGCTGAAACCCATCTCATTGAGATGTGTCTTCGAGGTTGCCCATGCGGTGCCCGAGTTGCCGATCGTGGGATGTGGGGGTGTGAGCACCGGCAAGGACGTGATCGAATACCTGATGGCCGGGGCGACTGCAGTGGAGGCGGGGACGATCCATTTTGCCGAGCCCAAGGCCGGGGCCAGGATCATCAAGGAGTTGGAGTCGACCATGAGAAGACTGGGCGTGGCTTCGGTGTCCGAGCTGGTGGGGACGGTGGGGGAGTGGTGAGCAAGATCCTGGTGGCGCTGGATGTCCCCACGGTGGAGGAGGCGAGCGAGCTGGGAGGAGACCTCGTCGATCACGTTGCCGGCTTCAAAGTCGGTCTCCAACTCCTGGCCCGGTCCGGTGCCCGGGCTGTCGAAGTCATCGCTCGGTTGGGGAAACCGGTGTTTGCCGACGCCAAGCTCCATGACATCCCCAACACGGTCGAGCGTGCGGCTTCGCAGCTGGCGAGCGTCGGGGCGCGGTGGGTGACCGCCCATGCCTCCGGGGGGAGGGACATGATCGCGGCCGCGGTGACGGGGATGGGCCGGCCTCCCCGGCAATCGGGTGTGCTCGCGGTGACGGTTCTCACCTCTCTGTCCGAGGGCGAGCTCGACTCCGTTGGAATCAGGGACACCCTGAGTGAGCAGGTGTCCCGGCTCGCCGGGCTGGCCGCGAGATCGGGAGCCGAGGGGGTGGTCTGCTCTCCCGGCGAAGCCGGCATCGTCAAGTCGACCACTCCTGAGCTCGTCGTGGTGACACCCGGCATCAGGCTCGGCGGCGGGGATATCCATGACCAACGTCGAGTGGCCTCCCCGGAGGCGGCGGTGGAGGCTGGGGCGGACTACCTCGTCATCGGTCGGGCCATCACCGGGGCGTCGGATCCGGCACAGACCGCAGAGATGATCTCCAAATCCATCGCTCTTCTCGCCTGAGGTCGTTCAGTGGTGGCTATCGTCCCTCTACGGCGTCGATCCGAGGAGGAGGTAATGGCGCAGCCACCAAAACTGACCGACGAGCAGAGAAAGGCGGCACTTGCCAAGGCTGCCGAGGCCCGGCGCGTCCGGGCCGAGGTCAAAGAGTTGTTGAAGACGGGATCGTTGCGGATCTCGGAGCTGTTCGAGCGGGCGGAAGAGGAAGAGCTGTTGGCCGGTCTCAAAGTCGAGGCACTCATCGCTGCGATGCCGGGTACCGGGAAGATCAAAGCGAAGCGTCTGATGGAGTCTCTCGGCATCGCCGAGAACCGGCGGATCCGTGGTTTGGGTGACAAACAGAAAGCAGCGTTGATCGCAGAATTCTCCTGAGTGATCATCACGATCTCAGGTCGTCCCGGCTCAGGAAAGAGCGCGGTGGCGTCCGCGGTCGCCAAGAGGCTTGGCTGGCGTCATGTGTCCGCGGGGGACTTCATGCGCGAGATCGCGGCAGAACGGGGAGTCTCCATCCTGGAACTGTCGCGTTCGGCTGAGGACAGCGCAGCAATAGACCACGAGATCGATTCCCGCACGGTGCGACTGGCGGAAGAGGGCGGGGACTTCGTCATGGATGCCCGACTCGGATGGCACTTCATCCCGGGCTCGGTCAAGATCTTCCTCGAGGTGAGTCCGGACGTCGCGGCGCAACGTATCTTCGAAGCCCGCCGGGGCTCCGAGCACGAGAACGTCGACCTGGACACCACCCGTAGGGCCATCGAGTCCAGGACCGAGTCGGAGAGAAGCCGCTATCTCGCCTACTACGATCTCGACTACACCGACCACGACAACTATGACCTCGTGGTCGACACCTCAGACCTGTCGATCGACGACGTCGTGGAGGGGATCGTGAGTCATGTCGGGGAGGTGTGATCTGGCTTCTCACCTGGTGTGAGGTAATCTTGGGGGTCTAGCCCACCCGAAGGAATCGATGAAACTCGAAGATGTCATAGACCAGATCGGCAATCGCTTTGCGACCGTTGTGGTGTCGGCTCGCCGGGCCCGGCAGATAAACAGCTACTTCCACCAACTCGGTGTGGGCTATGGCGAGTTCGTGCCGCCTCAGGTGCACTCGCTCTCCCGTAAGCCCTTGACGATCGCCATGGAGGAGATCGCTGAGGGGAAGGTCGCTGTCGAGACCGTAGAGGAATAGTGCCCAGCGGCCGGCGGGTACTACTCGCCGTCAGCGGTGGGGTGGCCGCCTACAAGTCCGCTTTCCTCGCCCGGCTTCTCGTCGAGACCGGAGCCGATGTCAAGGTCATACTCACCGAATCGGCTCACGAGTTCATCGGGCCTCAGACTTTCGCCGCCATCACCGGCTCCCGGCCATTCAGCGACCTATTCGGTGCCGACTCGGTGTCTCCCCACACCGAGCTTGCTCGTTGGGCGGATCTCATCGTGGTCGCCCCGGCGACGGCTGCCACCATGAGCAAGGTCGCAAACGGGCTCTCGGTCGACCTTCTGTCGGCGACACTGCTTGCCTCGAAGGCACCCGTGTTGATGGCACCGGCGATGCACACAGAGATGTGGGAGCACCCGGCCACGCAACGCAACATCGAGACTCTCGTGTCTGATGGGTATCACGTCATCGGGCCCGAGACCGGTGCCCTCGCCGGTGGTGATCGAGGCATCGGCCGGGTGTCTGAGCCGGAGGAGATCTTGGAGGCCATCGAGAGGCTCCTTGGGCCGTCACCGGGTGCCAAGCGAGTGCTGGTGACTGCCGGGGGCACCAGAGAGCCGGTCGACCCGGTCCGCTTCCTCGGGAACCGCTCGACAGGAAAGATGGGACACGCGATCGCCGACGAAGCGGCGCGACGTGGCCTGGCCGTCACCCTGATCACCACCTCCGATCTCCCGGCGGCACCTTCGGTGAAAGTGGTTGAGGTGGAGACCGCCCAAGAAATGCTGGAAGCGGTTGCAGGCGTCGAGACCGACATCGCAATCATGGCTGCCGCCGTCGCCGACTTCCGCCCTTCGATGCCCAGCGATCACAAACTGGCCAGGTCAGAGGGTCTGGATTCCATCGAGCTCGAGTCCAGCCCCGACATCCTGGCGAGCGTCGTGGCCCGCGAGGATCGTCCTTATGTGGTGGGGTTCGCTGCCGAGACCGGCGACCTGGAGCGCGCGGTCGAGAAAGCCGTGAGCAAGGGTGTCGACCTCTTGGTGTACAACGATGTGAGCGAGCCAGGTTCCGGCTTTGGCACGGACACCAATCGTGTGGCCGTGATCGATCGTCGCGGTCAGACCGATTCCTGGCCGATGATGAGCAAGAAAGAAGTGGCATCGCGGCTACTCGATCGCATCCTGGAGGAGACCGGCCGGTAACCTCGCCTCACCGATGCGCACCTATTTCTTCACTTCGGAGTCGGTCACTGAAGGGCACCCCGACAAGGTGGCCGATGCCGTGTCGGATTCGGTTCTCGACGCGGCGCTGAGGGCCGATTCCGAGGCGCGTGTCGCATGCGAGACCTTCGTCACCACCGGGCTGGCGGTGGTCGGAGGTGAGACTCGACTCGGGCCCGAGCTCGACATCGAGGGAATTGTCCGGACGACGATCTCCGACATCGGCTACGACGGCTTTGATCCCGACTTTGCAGCCGACTCGCTCCAGGTCATGAATCTCATCAAGGAGCAGAGCCCTGACATCGCTGAAGGCGTGGACCGTGAGATGGGAGCGGGCGATCAAGGTCTCATGTTCGGGTTTGCCGTTAGAGAGACCGACACGCTGATGCCATTGCCGATCCAGTTGGCTCACCGGCTGGCAATGCGTCTCGCCGAGGTACGCAAGAGCGCCTTGCTCCCCTATCTCCGGCCCGACGGCAAGACCCAGGTGATGGTCCGTTACGAGGATGATCGACCCGTAGGGGTCGAGAAAGTGCTCATCTCCACCCACCACGCACGAGGCCAGGACCAACCGGCAATGCGCGATGACGTGCTCGAGGCTGTGGTGAAGGAGGTCATCCCCAACCACTTGACCACGTCGGACCCCGACTTCATATTCAATCCCAGCGGTCGCTTCGAGATTGGGGGGCCGGTGGCCGACACCGGGCTCACGGGAAGGAAGATCATCGTCGACACCTACGGTGGTTACGCCCGGCACGGTGGTGGAGCTTTCTCCGGAAAAGACGCTACCAAGGTGGATCGCTCGGCGGCATATGCGGCCCGCTGGGCCGCCAAGAACCTGGTGGCGGCGGGTGTGGCGGAGCGTCTCGAGATCCAACTCGCCTACGCCATCAGTCAGCCCGACCCCTTTTCGATACACGTGGAGACGTTTGGCACCGAGCAGGTGGACCCGGAGAAGATCGAGAGGATCGTGGGTGAGCTCTTTGACTTCCGTCCCCGGCAGATCATCGAGACACTCGGGCTCAACGAGCCGGTGTTCGCGGCAACGGCTGCCTATGGCCACTTCGGGCGTCCCGAATTCGCCTGGGAGCAGCTGAACATGGTCGACGCCATAAAGTCCGCTGCCGGGGTGTGACCCCAGCGGCACGCGTCGTCCCCGACGTTCCCTCGTTCGCGGTCGACAACGGGTTCTGGTACTCGATTCCCGACCACCTGCGTCCCGATCTCTCGGTGGGGTCAATCGTTCGCGTCCCGTTGTCGGGTCGCCGGGTCAGGGGATGGGTCGTCGAGATGGCGGAGGCTCGGGATGGGTCTCTCAAGGACGTGGCCGGGATTTCGGGCTCCACGCCGGTGTTCGATCGTCGGCTGCTCGAGAGTCTGACCTGGGCAGCCCATCATTACGTCGCTCCAGTGGCGACGCTTCTCTCCCGATCCGCGCCACCCAACCTCCCGAGGTCCATACCCCCGCGGGTAGCCGCTTCCCGTCTCGTGACGTCACAGCATCCGATCTCGAGGGTGGTGGAGAAGACCGCAATGGGTGTCAAGACCCCGGTGAATGCGCTGGTGGCCAACTGGCGTGGCCTCGGCTGGCCGGCGAGCCTGGCCCCGGTGTTGGCTACTGGGCGGTCGATCCTGGTCGTGGCTGCGTCGGTGTCGGAGGTCCGGATGGTCTCCCAGGCGGCACAAGGCGTTCTCGGAGCTTCCGTGGTCACTGTGACCGGCGACGATGATGCCTCGGACACGGCTGCCTGGGAGGCCGCTCAGTCTCCTCCCAGACTGGTGGTCGGAACTCCAAAGACTGCCCTGTGGCCAGTCGAAGAGCTGGCCATGGCGATCGTCCTCGAAGAGGGTCGTCGTGCGATGAAGGACCGTCAGACGCCCACAATCCATGTTCGGGAGATGATGACGACCCGTAGCCGTATCGAGGGATTCAATCTGGTGTTCTTCGGCCCAACACCCAGCGTCGAGTTGCTGTCGGCCGGGGCAGAGGTGATTCGAACCGGAGGGCGGGTCTGGCCCCTGGTGGAGGTGGTGGACCGGTCAGACGACGCGATCGGGTCGGGCTTCCTCTCCGATCGTGCCCTGACCGCGATCAAGGGAGCCGTTGCGGCCGGAAGACGGGTGTTCGTGTTCACCCACCGGCGGGTGGGGCTGGCGTCGATGCGGTGCGCGCGGTGCAGGGCACTTCGGGCATGTGGCCGGTGTGGTTCCCGTGTCGGTCGTGTCGACGAATGTCCTCGATGCGGTGGCACCGTCGGACCGTGTCTCATGTGTGGGGGTGTCGAGTTCGAGGAGATGGGCACCATCCCGGAGCGTCTCGTGGCAGAGATCGAACGCCGGGTCGGCTCTGGGGTCGCTGTCACCCTTCCCGGTGAAGGACCCGTCATCGTTGGCACCGAGCGTGATCTGGCGGGTGTCAACCGAGTGGCGCTGGCCGTTGCCGCAGACGTCGATGGGATGCTGATGACGCCGGGCTATCGCGCCACCGAAGAAGCTCTGCGTCGGCTGGCCCGTCTCGCTTCGCTGGTGGGCCCGGGGCACGGGATGCGTTTGATGGTGCAGACCACGCATCCGGGCTCATCACTGGTGACCACCATGCGTCGCGGAGATCCGATCCCATACCTGGAGAGCGTCCTCGTCGAGCGTGCCCGCGACAGCTTCCCACCGGCCACCGAGCTGATTGCAGTCGAAGTTCGGGGTGAAGTGCCCGCTTCGGCAACCGACGAGCTGAACGATCTCGGCGAAGACGTGGTGGTCATGGGCCCGCGCACAATGGACGTTGGCCAACGTTGGCTGCTCACCGGGTCGCTGGGCAAGGCGCGCCTGGCGCTACGACCGATCGTCGGGCACTGGCGCGAC
>CAZSOF010000085.1:0-2263 GCA_964607685.1 uncultured Acidimicrobiaceae bacterium
GGTGAGCCCCCAGATGTCGATCTACACCGACGAGATATTCGGCCCGGTTCTGTCCACGGTGCGCATGGAGCACTACGAGGATGCGATTCGGCTGATCAACGACAACCCCTACGGGAACGGGACCGCAGTGTTCACCAACGACGGTGGGGCGGCCCGCAAGTTCCAACAGGAGATTCAGGTGGGCATGGTGGGCATCAACGTCCCGATACCGGTCCCCCTGTCCTTCTACTCGTTTGGCGGCTGGAAGAACTCCATATTCGGCACCCACGCCATCTATGGGCCGGAGGGGGTTCACTTCTACACCCGGCAGAAGGTCGTGATCTCCCGCTGGACCGACCCAATCCACCGCGGCGTCGACCTCGGGTTCCCCACGCACGGCTGACGGGCCTTCAAACCTCCGGTAGTCAGCCCATATCCGGGGCGAACTGCCTCGAGAACTTGGATGAGCCGGTAGCGGAGTAGGTTCTGGGCCCTGGCCCGCGGCGAAAGGCGAGTAGCAATGGAAGAGGAGAAGGACGTAACCCTCTCGATACATATCGTGGAGGACGAGACGGAGACAGTGGCGACGGCGATCCTCCATCTGCGAGGTGAGCACTTCGAGGCGAAGGGGCGGGCGAGACGTAATCCCGTCGACCCCTCCAAGCCGGTGATCGGCGAGGAACTGGCCATAGCCCGCGCCTTGCGGGTGTTGGAGAGCGATATCACCGCGGCCGCCGAGGACAAAATCGAGCGCTTCCTGGTTCACACCGACTGACAGCCATCGCTTGGGCGTAACCTCGCCCGCCGATGGAGGAATTGGTCATCGACAACCAGGGCCGATGGGAACGGCTGCCCCCGCGCACCCGACGGGTCATCTCAACGATCGGCGTCATCCTCACGCTGATCGCGCTCTGGGAGATGTACAAGCTGATCTGGAGCTCGCTGGGGTGGATTCGTCCGGTCCGGCCCGATGACGTTGTCATGCCCCATACCTGGGACATGGTCATCGAGTTGTTCCGCCCGGTTCGCCGTGGCGGCAACCTGCTCATCCTCGACCTCGCCGGCCGGTCGCTGTGGACGTTGCGTGAAGCCATCACCGGGTTTCTCATCGGAGGTCTGATCGGTTTCGGCCTCGGTGTCCTGTTCGTCCGCTCTCTACTAGCCGAGCGGGCCTTCATGCCGTACGTGGTCGCCAGCCAGACCGTGCCCATCCTCGCCATCGCCCCCATGGTCGTGGTCTGGGGCGGGAGCATCGGGTTGCCTCAGTGGATGGCCGTGGCCGTCATCGCCGCCTACCTCACATTCTTCCCGGTGGCGATCAACACCCTTCGTGGTCTCCGATCGCCAGATCCGAACAGCCTGGAACTCATGAGGTCCTATGCGGCCGAGCCCGGCGAGGTTCTCTGGAAGCTGCAGGTTCCGTCCGCCCTCCCCTACATCTTCACCGCCCTGAAGGTGTCGGCCACTGCGAGCATCGTTGGCGCACTGATCGGTGAGCTTCCCGCAGGCTTCCAGAACGGCCTGGGTCGTGCCCTACTCACCTTCTCCCAGCAGTTCGCGGTCCAGTCGAAAAAGCTCTACGGAACCGTGATCATCTGTGCTCTGGTCGGGGTCCTCTTCGTGGGTGTGGTTTCCATCGTGGAACGACGGCTGGTGCCACAGCGGCCGCAGGACGACGAGGCGATGGCGTGAGCGGGCTCGTGGTCGATGCCAAGGGAGTGGGCAAAGTGTTCGGCAAGGGAGCCGAGCAAGTGGAGGCCCTGCGCGACATCTCGCTGCAGATCGAGTTCCGGGAGTTCGTGTCCTTGATCGGTCCCAGCGGGTGCGGAAAGAGCACCCTGTTGCGCCTGGTCGGGGATCTCACCTCGCCGACGAGCGGCGATCTGACCATCAACGGCAAGCCGCCGACTGCTGCTCGAACCGACCGCGACTACGGCATCGTGTTCCAAAAGGCCACCCTTCTCGACTGGCGGACCGTCACCAAGAACGTGGAGCTGCCCCTGGAGATCATGGGCATCGACGACAGAAGCACCGCGGCAGAGATGCTCGATTTGGTTCAGCTCACCGAGTTCAACGAGCACTACCCCTGGCAGCTGTCCGGCGGGATGCAGCAGAGGGTCGCCATCGCCAGAGCTCTCACGTTCAACCCGTCGCTGCTGTTGATGGACGAGCCGTTTGGGGCGTTGGACGAGATGACACGCGAGCAGATGCAGCAGGAGGTGCTTCGGATCTGGGACGAGACCGAGACGACGGTGATCTTCGTCACTCACTCCATTCCCGAGGC
>CAZSOF010000085.1:2363-8409 GCA_964607685.1 uncultured Acidimicrobiaceae bacterium
GCCGGCGGGGTTGGCTTTCGTCGCCGTCATCTTGGTGTGGGAGGCAGCTATAAGGGTCTTTGACGTCGAGGCGTTCGTGCTCCCCGCTCCGAGCGTGATCATTCGCAGGTTCTTAGAGACGAGTGAGGTGATCTGGTCGGCCGGTCTCAACACCTTGATCGAAGCGGTGGGAGGTCTCGTTCTCGGCACGGTGCTCGCGGTGCTGGTTGCCGCCGTGACCGTGAGGTGGGTCCCGGTCCGGGAAGGGCTCATGCCCTTTGCGATCGCGGCCAACTCGATTCCCATCATCGCGCTGGCACCGATCGCCAACGGCATGTTCTCGATCACGAGCCCGGTGCCGAAGATGGTTGTGGTGGCGATCGTCGTGTTCTTCCCGGTGATGATCAACACCGCCCGGGGTCTCATCGAGGTCGATCCCGACGAGCTCGAGTTGATGCGCTCCTATGCCGCCACACAGGGGGAGGTCATGTGGCGGATAAGGGTGCCCCATGCCTTGCCGTTCTTCTTCAGTGCGTTGAAGGTGGTGGCCGTCCTGTCGATCGTCTTTGCCATCGTCGCCGAGTACTTCGGTGGCCCCCAGGATGTCCTCGGCCAGTACATCCTCACCAAGGCCAACCTGTTCGTCTACCCGGATGCATGGGCGGGGATCCTCGTCGCCTCGATTCTCGGAGTGGCCTTGTACACGATCACACTCGTCAGCGAGCGGCTGGTGATGCCATGGCATGTCAGCTTGCGGGCTTCGGATTCATCCTGACGACGCGTCAGGGAAGAGGTATCTAGGCTCCGCCGCTATTCCCCCGAACCCCGAAGGAGGAGCGATGAAGGGCAATTATCGATGGCTGGTTGCGCTGTTTGTCGGCGCCCTGGTGCTGGCCGCCTGTGGAGACGACTCCGGAGACGGCGGGGAAGCCGCAGAGTGTGAGACAGTCGACGAGGTCCGACTCCAGCTGCAATGGGTGGCCCAAGCTCAGTTCGCCGGCTACTACGTCGCCAACGACCTCGGGTTCTACGAGGACCAGTGCCTCAGTGTCGAGATCCTCGAGGGTGCGGTTGAGATCGTCCCCCAGACGGTCCTCGCCACGGGTGGTGCCGAGTTCGGCCTGGCATGGGTGCCCAAGGCCCTGGTGTCGAGGAATGAGGGCGCAGACATCGTCAACATCGCACAGGTCTTCGAGCGCTCTGGGACGCTCATGGTGTCATTCGCCGACCAGGGAATAGCCTCGGTCGAGGATTTCGCCGGCAAGAAGGTCGGCAACTGGGGATTCGGGAACGAATACGAGCTGACGGCGGCGATGGAAGAAGCCGGCGTTCGTGACCAGGTGGAAGACGTCGCTCAGAGCTTCGACATGCTGGCATTGCTCAACGGCGACATCGATGTCGCCGAGGCGATGATCTACAACGAGTACGCCCAGGTTCTCGAGGCGGTCGACCCCGACACCGGCGAGCTCTACCAACCCGACGACCTGAATGTCATCGACTTCAACGATGTCGGCACGGCCATGTTGCAGGATGCAGTTTGGGTGAATGCCGATTGGATCACCGAGTCGGGCAACGAGGACATCGCGGTGAGGTTTCTCACCGCCTCGTTCCAGGGTTGGATCCACTGTCTCGACAACTTCGACGAGTGTGTCCAGGTGGTGCTGGACAACGGTTCGACGCTCGGTGAGAGCCATCAGCAATGGCAGCTGAACGAGATCCTGGGTCTCGTCTTCCCAGCCACCAACGGAATCGGGGTCATGAACGACTCGCTGTGGGACCAGACCGTTGAGGTGGCCACCAGCCAGATCCCCGAGCTGGCCGGTGCCGAGATCTCGGATGATGCCTACCGGATTGACCTCGCCGAGCAGGCCATATCGAATCTGTCCGACGAGGACACCGATGGTGACAGCTACGAGCGACGCGATATCGAGCTGGCAGAGGGAGGCGAGTAGCACCCAAACCCGGGCCCTGTGGGCTCGTGGCCCGATGGCTTCATGGGCCTGCACGGAACGGGTTTATGGCGGCACCGAGTAGGTTTGGGGTCTGGCATCACAGAGGAGGATTCGATGGCCAACATCGTGCGTGCCGCCCTGGTTCAGACGGCATGGACCGGCGACAAGGAGTCGATGGTCGAGAAGAACATCAAGTACGCCTACGACGCCGCGGAGCAGGGCGCCAAGGTCATGTGTTTCCAGGAGCTGTTCAACGCCCCTTACTTCTGCCAGGTGCAGGATGACGTGCACAAGGACACCGCCGAGGCGGTGCCCGACGGCCCCACCGTCCAGCGGATGATGGAGGTGGCCAAGGACACCGGGATGGTCCTGGTGGTACCGGTGTACGAGAAGGAGGACGAGGGATTCCTCTACAACACAGCGGCGGTGATCGACTCGGACGGCACCTACCTGGGCAAGTACCGCAAAACACACATCCCCCACGTCAACGGTTTCTGGGAGAAGTTCTACTTCCGCCCCGGCAACACGGGCTACCCGATCTTCGACACCGGCGTAGGCCGAATCGGTGTCTACATCTGCTACGACCGCCATTTCCCGGAGGGTTGGCGAGCGCTTGGTCTTGCCGGGGCCAAGATCGTGTTCAACCCCTCGGCCACCAGCCGAGGTCTCTCCATGTATCTGTGGAACCTGGAGCAGCCGGCGGCGGCGGTGGCCAACGAGTACTTCATCGGCGCCATAAACCGTGTGGGCAAGGAGGAGTACGGGGACAACGACTTCTACGGATCGTCGTACTTCGTGGATCCCCGTGGCCAGCTCGTGGGAGAGGCGGCGTCGGACACCGACGAAGAGGTCATCGTGCGGGATCTCGACCTCGACACGATCGATGAGGTGCGCAAGGTGTGGGCCTTCTACCGGGACCGTCGTCCCGACGCCTACGACAGCCTCGTCGCCCCGTAGAGACCGAAATGGGCAAGCACTCAGATCTGCTGGCCAGACATCGGGAGGTCCTGCCCTCTTGGATGGCCCTCTACTACTCCCGGCCGATCTCCCTGGTGGATGGGGAGGGACGCCGGGTGGTCGACGCCGAAGGGAACGAGTATCTGGACTTCTTCGGCGGGATTCTGACCACGATGTCGGGATACCGGGTGCCCGAGGTGGTGGCCGCCATCAAGGCTCAGGCCGACAAGATGCTGCACACATCGACGCTGTACCTGATCGAGTCACAAATCGAGCTGGCGGAGAAGATCGCCGATCTGTCCGGGATACCAGATGCCAAGGTGTTCTTCACCAATTCGGGAACCGAGGCCAACGACACCGCCCTCATGTTGGCCACCCAGTACCGCAAGTCGAACCAGGTGCTGGCGCTGCGCGGGAGCTACCACGGTAAGTCACACTCGGCGGTGGCCATCACCGGACAGAAGTCGTGGTCGGCGACCAGCTTCTCGCCATTCGCGGTGACCTATGTCCATGGCGGCTACAAGCTGCGAAGCCCGTTCCGACATCTGCCGGACGATGAGTTCACCAGGGCGTGTGTCGACGACTTGAGGAGTCTGCTGGACATCGCCACGGCAGGCGATGTCGCCGCGATGATCGCCGAGCCGATCCAGGGCGTCGGAGGCTTCGCCACGCCCCCCGATGGGTTCTTCGGGGCGATGAAAGAGGTCCTCGACACCCAAGGGATCCTGTTCATCACCGACGAGGTGCAGACCGGGTGGGGACGCACCGGGGAGCACTTCTGGGGCTACCAGGCCCACGGCATCACCCCCGACCTTCTCACCTTTGCCAAGGGGCTGGGCAACGGGTTGGCGATGGCCGGAGTGGTGGCGCGGGCAGACATCATGGACTGTCTGCAGGCCAATTCCATCTCCACATTCGGCGGAAACCCGCTGGCCACGGCGGGCGCACTCGCCAATCTGAACTATGTGTTGGAGCACGACCTGCAGACCAACGCCCACAAGGTGGGCAACCAGCTGAGGAATGGTCTGCACCACATCGTCGATGAGGCTCCCGAGATCATCGAGATCCGGGGTAAGGGCCTGATGCTCGGTGTCGAGTTCGGTGATCCCGAGGACTTGGCGCCCAACGTCGAGCTGACTGCTGCGGTGATGGAGGAGGCGAGGAAGGAGGGCCTGCTGATAGGAAAGGGCGGGCTCTACGGCAACACACTTCGCATCGCACCACCCCTGACGGTCACCGAGGACGAGGTCGACGAGGGTGTGGAGAAGCTGAGAACGGCGATCCACCGGGCACGGGAGCAGTAGCTACCCGGCTGTCCGCGCTCGCGCACGCCGCAGACCAGACCGCACCCGATTGAGTAGTTTTCGTCACCGCCGACTGAACGAGGGAGCGAATGACCAAGACATTGATCAAGAACGGGACGGTGGTCACCGCCATCGACCGGATGGATGCGGACGTCCTCATCGACGGAACCAAGGTGGTGGCGCTTCTGGGACGGGAGCACAGCGTCGAGCCCGACGAAGTCATCGACGCCCGCGGCAAGCTGGTGATCCCCGGCGGGATCGACGTGCACACCCACATGGAGCTGCCGTTTGGTGGGACATTCGCCGCCGACACCTTCGAGACCGGCACCCGAGCCGCGGCGTGGGGTGGCACCACCACCATCATCGACTTCGCGGTGCAGACCGTCGGACAGTCGGCCATGGACGGTTGGGAGGCCTGGATGGACAAGGCGAGCGGCAACTGCGCCATCGACTACGGCTTCCACATGATCACCGGCGACATCAACGACCAGACGTTGAAAGAGATGGAGCTGCTGGTCCAAGAGGGGGTCACCAGCTTCAAGATGTTCATGGCCTACCCGGGAGTCTTCTATTCCGACGACGGTCAGATCGTCCGTGCCATGCAGAAGGCTGCCGAGGATGGGGCCACAATCTGCATGCATGCCGAGAACGGCATCGCCATCGACGTATTCGTGGAGCAAGCCCTGGACCGGGGGGAGACCGACCCCATCCATCACGGCATCGTGCGCAAGTCGATCCTCGAGGGTGAGGCCACCCACCGGGCGATCAAGCTGGCCGAGTTGACCGGGGCACAGCTCTACATCGTCCATCTCTCCGCCTCCGAGGCCCTGGACGAGGTGATAAGGGCGCGTGACAGCGGTCTGCAGGTGTTCGCCGAGACCTGTCCGCAGTATCTGTTCCTGTCACTGGACAACTTGGGCAACGGTTTCGAAGGAGCCAAGTACGTTTGCTCGCCTCCACTGCGAGATCACGCCGAAGGTCATCAGGACCGGCTATGGCAGGGTCTGCGGACCAATGATCTCCAGGTGGTCTCCACCGATCACTGCCCTTTCTGCATGGGCGACCATCACACCTTCGGTACCCAGAAGCAGCTGGGTCGGGACGACTTCTCCAAGATCCCCAACGGGATGCCAGGGGTCGAGAACCGGATGGAGCTCATCTACAGCGGCGGCGTCGAAGACGGACGGATCGGACTCAACCGGTTCGTGGAGATCACGGCGACGACACCGGCGAAGATGTTCGGTCTGTATCCGAAGAAGGGCACCATCGCCGTCGGCTCCGACGCCGACATCGTGGTGTTCGACCCTGATGCAGTCCACATCCTCTCCGTCGACACCCATCACATGGATGTCGACTACTCGGCTTACGAAGGCTGGGAGATGACGGGCAAGGTGGACACCGTGCTCTCCAAGGGCAAAGTGATCATCTCCGACGACACCTACCACGGCTCGCCTGGTGACGGCGAGTACCTGGCTCGAGGTACCAGCCAGTACACCAACTGATCCTCCGGCGTTGCGATAGCAACAGGTAACGGATTTCGAGACCTGGTGCTCGTTCGACTTCTCCCACCGGTGGCTAACTTGACGTCATGGACTTCGGCGTAGTTCTGCAGACCGACCCGCCGGCCAGCCGTGTGATCGAGCTGGCGAAGATGGCAGAGGCTCGCGGGTTCAGTCACGGGTGGACGTTCGACAGCCACGTGCTGTGGCAGGAGCCCTTCGTCATCTACTCCCGGATGCTGGCCGAGACCGAGAAGATGGTCGTCGGTCCCATGGTCACCAATCCCGGGACCCGGGACCCGACGGTGCTGGCTTCCCTGTTCGCCACCCTCAACGACATGTACGAGGGGCGGAC
>CAZSOF010000085.1:8509-9587 GCA_964607685.1 uncultured Acidimicrobiaceae bacterium
ATGGTCGGCAACCACGTCGCCGACATGGTGAAACGGTACGGCGAGGACGAGTCCAAGGTCCCCAAGGCTCTGTCCGACTACATCCGGGCCCGTGAGGGCTACGACTACGACCACCACGGGAAGGCGGGTAATCCGTCGACCGATTTCGTCCCCGACGAGATCGTCGACAGGTTCTGTGTCCTGGGCACCGTTGAGCAGCATGTGGACAAGCTCTCACTGCTTCGTGACATGGGGGTGGACCACTTCGGCATCTATCTGATGCACGACGACCAGGAAGGCACCCTCGACGCCTATGGGGAGACGGTGATCCCGGCCATCAACGGCTAGGCATGGGACGACGATTCCGCATTGTCGACGTGTTCGGGGAACGGGCCCTGACCGGCAACCCCTTGGCCGTGGTGGTCGACTCGGAGGGTTTGTCTCAGGAGGAGATGCTGGAGATCACGCGATGGTTCAACTTCTCCGAGACGACGTTCCTGGTACCGGCGAGATCTTCCGAAGCCGACTACGGCGTCCGGATCTTCACGCTGGCCGGTGAGCTCCCCTTTGCCGGGCATCCGACACTCGGCTCCTGTCACGTTTGGCAGGGTCTTCAGGAACGTGCAGCGAACGATCTGGTTCAGGAATGTGGCGCCGGTTTGGTCAGGCTTCATCGATCCGGGGAGCTGATCTTCTTCGAGGCACCCAGCCAACTTCGAGAAGGCGGTGTCGACCCTCGGCAGCTGAAGGATTTCGCCTCGATCCTCGGCGTCAGCACTTCGGAGATCGTGGCCAGTCGGTGGGTGGACAACGGGCCCGGTTGGGTCGGGATCATGCTCGCCAGCGCCGATGACGTGCGTCGTCTCAAGCCCGATTTCTCCCGTCATGAGGGAAACGAACCACTGGACATAGGAGTGGTTGGCTTTCATCCCGAAGGATCCGATGTGCTCTATGAGGTGAGAGCGTTCTTCACCGATCATCGTGGGGAGATGACCGAGGACCCGGTGACCGGGAGCCTGAATGCGTCGGTGGCGCAATGGCTTCTGTCCGAGGAGCGGGTTGCCGCACCATATGTGGTCAGTCAGGGTGGCCAGCTGGG
>CAZSOF010000086.1:0-5617 GCA_964607685.1 uncultured Acidimicrobiaceae bacterium
GACGGCTGGCACAGCGGGCGATGGTCGATCGAGCGAGTGGGCCCCGGGTTCTGGGTGCTCACCAAATCGAGTGATCACTTTTCACGCACTTCATCGACGTCGATCGTGGGGTCCTCGCGGTCATCGTCCGCTTTGAAGACGAGAGCCGCGCGTATGGAGCGAAGAAGGGTTGCCCGGCTCAAGCTGATCTCACGAATCGCGATCGCGGTGATCATGATCCTGGGCGCAGTCGCCATCATGGAGACCACGCTCTCCTGGGCCCCGGCGGCCGCCATCGGACTGGGGTCGGTGGGTGTCTGGGCTGTCCTCGGAGTGTTGGACTACGTCTCGGGAAGACCCTGGGAGTATGTGAACTCCACCTATCAGTAGTCGGTCGACTGCCCGATGTCGGCGGTCAATTGGCTGAGATGGGTGATCTGGGATCCGTCGTCGGCAAAGTTCCGAGGAGAGAGCCAGGTTCGGAAGGCCTCATCGAGTCGAGGCCAGTAGGTGTCGACGATGGCATACCAGGCCGTGTCGCGATTACGACCCTTGTAGTGAGTCGCCTGGCGGAAGGTGCCCTCATATGCAAACCCGAGGCGCAGGGCCGCCGACCGTGACGATGCGTTGAGGTCGTCGCATTTCCACTCGCAGCGGCGGTAGCCGAGATCGAAGACATTCTTGATCATCAGATACAGCGCCTCGGTGGCTGCAGTAGTCCGCTGGATGGTCGGGCCAAGGGTGATCGAACCGATCTCGATGACTCCGTCACCAGGGTTGATGCGGAGGTAGGAGGCGAAACCGAGTGGCGTTCCGTCGACGACGAATACGAATGGCGACCAGTCGGGATCGTCGATCATCTGTGTGACGGTCCTCTCCAAGTCCTCAATGCCATCGAGAGGCCCGAAACTCATGTATGTCCACAACGTTTCCGGGGCGCCGGCCAACGCCACGTAAAGATCTTCACCATGCGCCGACCAGTCCAAGGGCTCGACGACCACAGTCCTCCCCTTCAGCGGGACGGTCGGTGGGTACTCGGGGGACACCCAGGCTGCCAGGTCGGGTCCCACGGGCTGGCCATGCTCGTTCACGGGTGACATCCAGGAGAAGATAGGTGTCTAGCGTGCCCCGGCGATGACAGGCTCATTCCGGTTGATGACCGCCAACCTCCTCAACGTGAGGTCCGATCCTGCCGCTCTGGCGACATTGTTGGAGCGTTTCGACCCCGATGTGATCGTTGCCCAGGAGTTGGGACCTTTCGCAGCGGAGGTGATCGCCGGCCGTTATCCCAATCATCACCTACGGCCGGCGCTCGACTCCACAGGGCGCGGTGCCGGGAGCCGCCTCGAGGCCAGGTTTGGCGACCTACCGACACCGGTTCGACCCTTCATCCAGGGCAAAATCGAGGCGGCGGGCACCACGCTCAACATGGCCAGCATTCATTTGACCAACCCCATCGACTTCCCGTGGTGGCGATCGGTGTCGGAGAGAACCCAGCAGCTCCAGGCGTTGTTTGCCTGGGCCGATGCGCTCCAGGGCCCGATCCTGGTGGCCGGTGACATCAACGCCAGCCCGCGATGGCCGGCCTACAAACGGATCGCTCGACGGTGGGACGATCTGGTCGCCGACTATTCGATCCGATCCGGGGTCAGACCGGAGCGCACCTGGGGCCCGATTCCTGGTTGGCCGCGACTGCTGCGCATCGACCACGTGTTCGGCTCGGGCGTGAGCGCCAGCGGAACCGGAGTTCACCGCGTCGAAGGCTCCGACCATTGGGCAGTGGTGGTCGACCTCGAGTTGCGATCGCCAACTCACGTGGAGTGAGACTCTGAGGGGTGGTGTGATGTCGACAGACACTGGCAGAGCACTGACGGTGGGTACATAGGCTGGGCGAGTGAAGGTCAGCAATGCCGACCGGGTTGTGTTCCCCGAGGACGGCATCACCAAGGGCGAGGTGGTCAGCTACTACGAATCGGTAGCCGAGCGCATGATGCCGTTCGTTGCGGGGAGAGCCCTGACCGTGGAGCGATATCCGAAAGGAACGGGTGAGATTGGGTTCATGCAGAAGAACGCACCCGAGCATTTCGGTGACGATCTCATAGGTCGTCATGAGGTTCCCAAGGAGGGCGGGGGAACCACCGTCTACCCGGTGGTGAACGATGCGGAAGCGATTGCTGCCTTCGCCAACCTGGGAGTGATCACGTTTCACGCGCCACCCTCGACCGTGGACGACGAATTGCACCCGGACTGGGCGATCTGGGATCTCGACCCTCCCGACGGAAGGGTGGATCTTGCGCGGGAGGCCGCACTCGGAGTGGGTTCCGTCCTCGATTCTCTCGGGATCCACACGTCTCTGATGACTTCGGGATCCAATGGATATCACCTGAGAGTCGGGCTGGACAAGAGTGCGGACTCCGGGACGGTGGCGACGGTCGCCCGAGGGACCGCGGCATTGGCCGCCGCGGCCTATCCCGATCTGATGACCCTCGCGTTCCGCAAGGCCGAACGGGGCGATCGGGTGTTCGTGGATTGGCTGAGAAACGCACCCTATTCCACCTCGGTGGTGCCGTGGTCGCTGCGGGCACGTCCCGGTGCCCCCATCGCTGCCCCGCTGGCATGGTACGAGCTGGGCGAAATCGACCCCGATGCGGTCCGCTTCCCATCGGTTGAGGAGCGGTTCGACCTGGATGCATGGGCGGATTTAGAGATCATCGACCTCCGGGCCGTCGCCGTCAGGGTCGAGGACGCGACGGAGCAGTCAGGCATCGAGTTGGAACCCTTCGACCGCTTCCGTTCCTGACCCGACCGTGGGTAGCGTTCATTCTCATGTTGCTGGCCGACCTGGTCGCGGTGTCCGGTGCTGTTTCCTCGACTTCGGCCCGCTCCGAGAAGACGACGCTTCTCGCCGACACACTGCGTCGCTTGACACCCCGGGAGGCTCCGGTGGCCGTCTCCTACTTGTCCGGGAAGCCAACACAACCGCGGCTGGGTGTGGGCTACGCGACGGTGCGTGGGTTGAAGGCTCCGCCTTCCACCGATCCCTCATTACAGGTTCTCGATGTCGATCATGTGCTCGACGCCGTGGCCAATGCGTCGGGACCCGGTTCCCAAGGTGTCAAGCACGACCTCCTGTCCGATCTCTGGGCGCGAGCGACTGAGGACGAGCAGTCGTTTCTTCGTGGCCTGGTCCTCCGCAACCCGCGTCAGGGTGCGTTGGAGGGGGTGATGGCCGACGCTGTGGCCGCTGCCCTCGACGTGCCCGCGGACCGCGTTCGGCGGGCGGCGATGCTCGAAGGAGATCTGGTCACCGTCGCTTCCAGGGCCCTTGCCGAAGGTTCGTCCACGTTGGCCACCGCTGCCCTGAGTGTCTTCACACCGGTGCAGCCGATGCTGGCGAAGACGGCTGAGACTGCAGCCACAGCGGTGACGGAGCTGAAAGTGGCGGTGGTGGAGCAGAAGCTGGACGGGTTGCGGGTCCAGGTCCATCGTGACGGCGACGAGGTGAAGGTCTTCACTCGCAATCTGCGTGATGTCACCGAGGAGATGCCCGAGATCGTCAAGGACGCGCTGGCTCTCGATGCCACCAGCTTCATCCTCGACGGCGAAGCGTTGGGCGTCGATCACCAGGGACGACCGGTGGCCTTCCAGGACTCCATGAGCAGACCCGAGGGTGGGTGGTCACTAACCCCCTTCTACTTCGACATCCTGCACCTGGACGGAACCGGTCTGATCGACGCCGACCTGGAGAAGCGGCGCCGAGCGCTCCTCTCGCTTCTCCCCGAAGAATCGCGCGTGGGAGCCGTCGTCACCTCGGATCCGGCGGAGGCGGAGCGCTTCTACGAGGAGGCTGTGGCTGCCGGATTCGAAGGCGTTGTGGTGAAGGATCCCGGCCAACCGTACGAGGCTGGGCGTCGCGGATCGGGGTGGCTCAAGGTGAAGCCGACGCACACTCTCGACCTGGTGATCCTGGCCGCGGAGTGGGGGTCGGGGCGACGTCAGGGCTGGCTGTCCAATCTCCACCTGGGAGCGCTAGGGCCCGAAGGCGACTTCGTGATGTTGGGAAAGACGTTCAAGGGTCTCACCGACGAAATGCTCGAGTGGCAGACCGGGGCCTTCCTGGAAATCGAGGACCATCGTGAGGGTCACATCGTGTTTCTCCAGCCTCGAATCGTGTACGAGATCGCATTCGACGGCGTGCAGCGCAGCACCCGATACCCCGGTGGCGTCGCCCTGCGTTTCGCCAGGGTGAAGCGGTTTCGCGCGGACAAGGACCCCACCGACGCCGACACTCTGGAGACGGTTCGCAGCTTCATGAGGTGACGCCCGGGAACCAAAACACTCTCCGCGCGCATCCAAGGAACAACCGATAGCGAGGAGAGAACGATGCGTCGGATGCAGAGACTCACGGGGATGCTCATCGTCCTCGTCATGACCCTCACCGCCTGCACGGTGAATTCCACTGATGACACCCTTCCCCATGGCACCACGCCTCGGCCCACCGTGATTCGCGCCCAGGGGGCCTTGGTGGCCTTCGATGCGTGTGCGTCTTTCCTCGACTATGTCATCGACCAGGCAGTTGATCTCGTGGGCCCCTACGGGCTCAACGGCGGCCCGATCTTTTGGCCGTGGGCCACCCGCGACCTGCCGCTGGCAGAGTTGGACGCGGTGTCGGCCGCCGGTGAAGAAGGCTCCGGCTTCTCGGGCACCAACGTCCAAGTCGCCGGTGTCGATGAGCCCGACATCGTCAAGACGGACGGTGAGCGTATCGTCCTCATGTCCGAAGGCTCTCTCATCGTCGTGGACGTGAGCGGCGACGAGCCGAGGGAGATCGGTCGTCTCGCCATCCATGACCTGTCAGTGCAGAGTCTCTTCCTCTCCGGTGACAAGGTCCTGTTGTTCGGCTCGATCTGGAGCGGGGGACCGATGCCGCTGATCGAGACCGATGTGGCCATCGCCCCCGGCCCGACCTCGTCCACCGTCCAGATCATCGAGGTGGACATCAGTGGCGACCCTGAGATCGTCCGCACCATGAGGATCGACGGCCTGTTCATCTCGGGTCGGATGGTCGGCGACTCGGTGCGTCTGGTACTCACATCGGGCCCAGTCGGCTTCGAGTGGAGCTACCCGAAGGGCGATGGGCTACGGGCGGAGCGCGAGGCCATCGAGGAAAACCAGGAGATCATCCGCAATTCCTCAGAGGAGAACTGGATCCCCTATTACATCGTGGCCGACGAGGACGGTGACATCGTCGACGAAGGTCTCCTGTTCGACTGCGACGGAGCGGCTCACCCCGACGAGTTCTCCGGCTTGGACATGCTTTCGGTGATCACCATCGACCTGAGCGCGGGTCTCGACATCGTGGGCGCCACCGGTGTTCTGGCGACCGGGGACACGATCTACGCCTCGGAGGACAATCTCTATGTCGCCACCCAGAACTGGCAGTCTTGGCGGTGGCTGCAGACCGGTGATGAGGATGATCGTCCCGACGGAGCCTCTACCGAGATCCACAAGTTCGACATCAGCGACCCCGACGTGACCACCTATGTCGCCAGCGGCTCGGTGGAGGGGTACCTCTTGAACCAGTTCGCCATGGATGAGCACCAGGGCATGCTGCGCGTCGCATCAACGACCACCCCCA
>CAZSOF010000086.1:5717-7592 GCA_964607685.1 uncultured Acidimicrobiaceae bacterium
TTCGCCATGGATGAGCACCAGGGCATGCTGCGCGTCGCATCAACGACCACCCCCAACTGGTGGGGGAGTGGACCCGACTCAGAATCCAGAGTGACCGTCCTCAGCGAGGACGACGATCAACTGGTCGCCATCGGGATGGTCGACGGTTTGGGCAAGACCGAGCAGATCTACTCGGTGCGCTTCATAGGAGATGTGGCCTATGTGGTCACTTTCCGCCAAACCGACCCCCTGTACACGGTGGACCTGTCCGACCCGAGTGATCCTGAGGTCGTTGGCGAGCTGAAGATCCCTGGCTTCTCGGCCTATCTGCACCCGCTGGGCCCCGGTCTTCTGATGGGTGTTGGCCAGGACGCCACCGACCAAGGTCGGGTGCTGGGCTCGCAGGTATCCATCTTCGATGTCAGTGACCCGTCCGATCCGGTCCGTCTCGATACCTACACCCTGAGTCAGGGGACCAATTCCCAGGTGGAGTACGACCATCATGCCTTCCTCTATTGGAATGGCCTGGCGATGATCCCCGTGCAGCAGTGGTGGTGGGACGGTGACAAGGATGAGGTGTTCATGGGTGCGGTTGGCCTGACCGTGGGCGACGACGGAGAGCTGACCGAGCTGGGCAAGGTCATCCATCCCGGTGGAGACGAGGACTGGGACTGGCGTGCCCAGATTCAGCGCTCGATCGTCGTCGATGATGCCGTCTACACGATCTCGTCGAAAGGGATCATGAAGAGTGATCTGGCAACCCTGGGCACGCTGGAGTGGCTCGACCTCTAGGCAAGTCGACCGCTGACGAGACGGCGGAGGGATGGATCCCGTTTTCGATCATCAAGGCCTGAAAGTCGGGACATCGCCGTTCATCGATACCCCAAACAGGACCGGCACAACACCTCTCCACCGTTACGGGGCATAATCGGGACATGATCTCATCCATCAGCCCCACCGACGGTCGGTTGCTCGCCGAATATGAGGTGACACCGCCGGCCGATTTGCAAGCTCACATCGAGAAGGCCGCACAGCTCCAGCGGGAGTGGGAGGAGGTTTCGATTGCCGAGCGGTCCAAGCCGATGTTGCGGATGGCGGAACTACTCGAGGTCAACCGGGACGAGTTGGCGGCGTTGATCGCCGACGAGATGGGAAAGCCTGTCGCCCAGGGGTTGGGTGAGGTGGACAAGTGCGCCTGGGTGTGTCGTCACTACGCGGAGAACGCGGAGCGGATACTGAGCGACGAGTTCATCGAGGCCGGTCGCGCGAAGTCCTATGTGTCCTTTCGCCCGCTGGGCGTGGTGCTGGCTGTCATGCCTTGGAACTTCCCCCTGTGGCAGGTCTACCGATTCCTGGCACCTGCCCTGATGGCAGGAAACGGGGGCGTGCTTAAGCACGCCTCGAATGTCACCGGATGTGCGCTCTGGATCGACAGGCTGACAGTGGAGGCCGGATTCCCCGACGGGCTCTTTCGCACTCTCGTGCTCCCTTCGGGACGGGTTGGCGAGGTCCTGGAACATCCGAGCATCGTCGCTGCCACACTCACCGGATCCGACCCGGCGGGACGAGCGGTCGCCGAGAAGGCCGGTTCGTTGTTGAAGAAGACCGTTCTCGAGTTGGGCGGCTCGGACCCCTATGTCGTCCTCGCCGACGCCGACGTCTCCCAGGCGGCCGCCACCTGCTCTACCTCGCGGCTCATCAATGGTGGTCAGTCGTGTATTGCTGCCAAGCGATTCATTGTGGAGGAGCCGGTTGTCGACGAGTTCACCGAGCAGCTGGCTCTAGGTCTGGGCGCGGCCGTGATGGGTGACCCCAAAGACCCGGCAACCACGTTGGGACCTATGGCTCGTGTCGATCTTCGAGACGAGCTACACGGCCAGGTCGAGAGATCGGTGG
>CAZSOF010000086.1:7692-9567 GCA_964607685.1 uncultured Acidimicrobiaceae bacterium
ATGGCTCGTGTCGATCTTCGAGACGAGCTACACGGCCAGGTCGAGAGATCGGTGGAAGCCGGGGCGAGGCTGGTGATGGGCGGGGAGGTCCCCGACGGGAAAGGGGCCTTTTACCCGCCGACGCTGCTGGCCGATGTGGAAAAGGGCATGGCTGCCTACCACGAGGAGACGTTCGGGCCGGTGGCTGCGGTCATCTCGGCCAAGGACCTCGATGACGCGGTGCGAATCGCCAACGACACCGACTTCGGCCTGGGCGCCGCCGTCTTCACCAGTGATCTCGAACTGGGGGAGCGGGTGGCTCGTGATCGTCTCCAGGCGGGTGCCTGCTTCGTCAACGCCTTCGTCGCCTCCGACCCCCGACTGCCCTTCGGTGGCATCAAGATGTCGGGCTACGGGCGTGAGCTGTCGGACCTGGGGATGCGTGAGTTCCTCAACGCCAAGACGGTGGTGGTGGCTTAGCTTTCCGCCCCTCGGGGCCGACGTTGCCTGTCTACAGCCCGGCCGCCCGGGAAAGGCCGGCCTTCCTGTGCCGAAGGCGCGCCGATGAGATGCTGGGCGTCATCCAGAATGAGACGTGACCGCAGGTTTCACAGACGGTTCGACGCACACCGACGGATTGGATGACCAGGGTATGTCGGTGCAGGCAGCCGTTTGCGAAGAGCACGCTCCAGATTCGTCGCAAGGCCAATCTCCTCACTGGGTGGGGACAGTTTCGCGCGGAGTCAGGCGAATCCGGTGGCAAACAACCCACTCCGTGAGGGCCTCTTGTCCGGCACGAGTGGCTGATACTCACAGAGCGGTTGGATCACATCAGATGCCGGGCATGCCAGTCGAGGATGGCGTCGAAGCGTTCCCGGCGATGACGTGGCTTTCCCGACCTGCTCATCTCGTGACCTTCACCGGGGAAGCGGAGCAACTCGGTCGGGGTCCCGTTGCGGAGCAGCGCCATGAAGTACTGCTCGGCTTGCTCTATTGGACAGCGCCAGTCGTTCTCGGCATGGAGCACGAGGGTGGGCGTGGTGACGTTGTGGGCGAGGGGGAGAGGGCTGAGATGCCACCAGGTGTCCCAGGCGTCGGGGTAGGAAGCACCTGTGTAGTGCTCGGGAAAGACGCCACCGATGTCGGAGGTGCCGGAGAAGCTGCCCCAGGAAGCGAGGGCCCGCTCCACGACGGCCGAAGACCAACGATCCTCCTGGCCGATCATCCACGCCGTCATGAAACCGCCATAAGAGCCACCCATGATCCCCATTCGCTCGGGATCGAGCCGGTCGAACCGATCGAGCGCACCGGCGACGGCCGCGGATATGTCGGCGTGATCCACCCGACCCCAACCCTCACCGACCACGGCGCGCACGAATTCGTCGCCCCGCCCCGCCGAGCCGCGTGGGTTACAGGCCACGACTCCGTAGCCGGCTCCCACATACACCTGGAACTCGTCGAAGAAACCAAACCCGTACTGGGAAGCAGGCCCGCCGTGAATGTTGAGCAACAGCGGGACCTTGCCCTTGCCGTCGGGTAGGAACACCCAGACGTCGACTTCGTAGCCGTCGGATGAGACGCGGAAATGCTCGGGTGCCGTGAAGGCGACGTGGGAGTCGTTCAGCTTGGTGATCCGTGACCCATCGAAGTAGACCTCACCGGGGTTGTCCCATCGGCTGGCGGAGTAGACGAGACGCCCGCCGACGGCATCATGCCCATTGACCACCAGCTTCTCATCGACCTCCCTCGCCACCTCGCCGTCGGGTTTGACCCTGATGATTCCGAACCTCCCCGAGTCTTCGAGACCCACCAGGGCATCGCCGCCGTCCCAGCGGATGGCGGCCGGGCCGGCGGCGAGCGATACCGATCCCCGATCGAGATGGCCGCTGAGATTGG
>CAZSOF010000087.1:0-9523 GCA_964607685.1 uncultured Acidimicrobiaceae bacterium
GGAACCATCCCGTAGTTCACGCTCGAAGCCTGGTAGCCACCCTTGGCGGCGAGCATCAGCGCGAACCCACCTCCCAGACAGAACCCGATGACGCCTATCGGGCCACCACAGTCCTCATGGCCCGCAAGCCAGTCGCGGACCGCACCGAAATCATGGAAGACCTCCCCTTCCCGGGCCGACAGCTGACGCATCGCAGAGAACATGCACCTGAGCCTCCCTCCCCAGTAATAGAGGTCGGGTGCCGCCGCGAGGTAGCCCTCTTCTGCCAGCCAATCCGCCTGATTGCGCAGATCGATCGTCATCCCGAGAGCGTCCGAGATCACGACCACTCCTGGCCACGGGCCCGCTCCCGACGGTCTCGCCACGTAGAGAGACATTTCCCCACGGGCGCCTGGGATGCTCAGCTCAGTCGCCTCGTTGCTCACAGCACACTCCTCATCGTCTCGTCGATTCTCGCGGGCTCCATCGAGACGAGATGAGCGTGGCCCCTCCGCCCCCCTCGGCCCCGTCCTATTCGGCACTCCGCCGCACTACCGGAGAACTGCGATAACTGCTCAAGTGGGCTTGGTGACAACCCCCTTGAAACCTGTCACAGGTGGCTCGTATCATCGAACATATGTTCGTAAATGACACTGAAGTGTCGGGCATTGCAGAAGGTCTGGACGGGATCTCACCCGGCCCTCGACTGGCCGCAATCTTGTCCACCATCGATGTCGAGCATCTGTCGGGGCAACACGCCATCATCTTCATCAGAGCGCAGAACCGCCAGATCGCACACGATGAGGCACGTCAGTACCGAGCCCTGGCGAGGGTTGGCGATCTCTACACCCAGGACGGCCCCGAGCTTCTCGAGTTTTCCTCGGCCGAAATCGGTGCTGCGCTCAGCTGGACGAGACGCAGGGCAGACAACGAGATGGGAGTTGCTGCCGCTCTGATGCGATTCCCATCTCTACACGAGGCTCTCGAAGACGGCTCTATCGACCTGCCCAAGGTACGCACCATCCTCCGAGGTGTCGGACATGTTGAGGACGAAGTCGCCCGAGCTGCCGTCGGCATGGTCCTCCCTGAGGCCCCCGGTCTCACAACAGGTCAAATCGCAGCCCAGTTGCGCGAGCTGGTGATCGAGGCCGACCCTGAGCAGGCCGGGAAGGCATACCAGGAAGGAGTCGAGGCGCGCCAGGTGTGGTCAGAGTTGGCCCCGGACGGCACTGGGACCATGATCTCGACGGGCATGGAAGCCCACGATCTATCTGCAGCCAACCGCAACATCAACGGTATGGCCTGGAAGATCAAGAACAGTGGTGACCACCGAAACATCGATCAGATCAGGTCTGATGTGTTCACCAAGCTGTTGACCGGATCGCTCTCCTCGTCATCGGAGAGGGCCCAGGTCAACCTGACCGCAGATCTCGCCACCCTCGCCGAACTGGACGACAAACCAGGCGAGCTGGCCGGCTTCGGGCCCGTGGTCTCCGAAGTTGCCCGTCGGGTGGCCAGACAACAACAGGATTCCACCTGGACCTACGCGGTCACCGACCCCGAGTCCGGTGAGGTATTCGTGGGGACGACCTCTCGTCGTCCCACGGCTGAGATCAAGCGGAGGCTCCACGCCCGCTATCCGACCTGTGTACATCCTGGCTGCCGGATGAACTCCACCAGCTGCGATATCGACCACACCACGGACTGGGCGCAGGGTGGTCTGACCACTCTCTGCAATCTGGCACCACTATGCAGGTATCACCATCGTCTGAAACATCTCACCGCGTGGACCTATCGCAAGTTGGCTGACGGCGGCATCGAATGGACCACCCAGTTCGGGCTCACCTACCTCACTCACCCGCCCTAGCTGACGGAGGGATTTCCGTGTTGATTCAGAAGATCCTCTCCCACAGCCAGACTATCCCCTGCACCAACCGCCATCCGAGATAGAGGACCACCAGGACCACCATCAGCTTGAAACTGAACGGAGTCTTCAGATCATCCTGCTCGTTGTGCTCGCTCATCGTCGTTTCCGGGTCCTGGTGACGAAATGGATCGGGTTGCCGGTGAAGTCGTGAGTGTCTCGCAGGCGATTCTCCAAGAACCGCAGATAGTCGCTGCCGAGCTCGCCACCCGACACGAACACGACGAATGTGGGTGGCGCCGTCCCGGCCTGCACCGCGTAGTGGATCCTCGGTCGACGCCCCTTCCTCACCGGTGGTGGGTGGGCAGTTGTCCACTCCCTGATGTCGCGGTTGAGACGGCCGGTCGGTATCCGGTTGGACCTGGTCTCTATGACGGCCTGCAACACGGCACCGAGACGAGCAACTCGAGCCCCCGTCTTGGCCGACATCCGGATGACCGGAGCCCACCCGATGAAGGAGAAACGGTCGGGTAGCGATCGTTCGGCTATCTCCCGCTGCTCCTCGTCGACGATGTCCCATTTGTTGAGAGCCACGATCAAGGCGGCACCGGCCTCGACGATCTCGCCGGCAATTCTCTGATCTTGGTGGGTGACACCCTCGGTGGCATCGACCATCAGGACGGCAACGTCGGCTCTCTCCACGGCCCGGCGAGCGCGGAGCACAGCGTAGAAGTCGGCGTTTTCGGAGATCTGGGGTTTGCGGCGTATCCCCGCCGTGTCCACCAGCCGATAAGCGGTGCCGTCGATCTCGACTTCGACATCGATGGGATCACGGGTGGTGCCGGGACTCTCGGAGACGATCACTCGCTCCTGGCCGGCCAGACGGTTGAGGAGTGTCGACTTGCCGGTGTTGGGCCGCCCCACGATGGCCACCCGAGGTATTTCCGGTACCGCGCCGACCTCGATGGTCTCGGGGAAGGTGGCGACCACACGATCGAGCAAGTCCCCCACTCCCCTGCCGTGGTAGGCGCTGACCGGTTGTGGCTCGCCCAGTCCCAGCTTCCAGAAGCGATCGGTTTCCGTCTCCTGCGCGACATAATCGATCTTGTTGACCGCAAGAATCACGGGTAGCTCGGCTGCGCGGAGGATCGAGATGACCCCGGTGTCGTCGTCGCTGAGCTCGGTAGTCCCGTCGATCACAAGCACCACTGTGTCGGCACCAGAGACTGCCCCCTCTGCTTGCTGACGTATTGACGCGCTGAGGTCTCCGTCCGGCTTGATCTCCCAACCCCCAGTGTCAACCAGGATGAAGTCACGACCTGCCCAGTCGGCGTCGAACTGACGTCGGTCGCGGGTCACGCCGGACGTCTCCTCGACCACGGCCGACCTGGACCCAATTATCCGGTTGACGAGAGTCGACTTGCCGACATTGGGACGGCCAACCACTGCTACTACAGGGAGGGTGCTCACCCCGGCCTCAGGTGCTGATCAGATCCAGGGCCTCGGTGGCCGTCCACTCCCTGTCCCGTTCCAACCAGGAGTCTCCGCCGGGAGCAGAGGCGGTGACCCCGGCCTCGACGAGAGTCTGCAGAGTCGATACGAACGCTCTCAGTTGCGGAGGAAGAGGGAAGTACTCCTCCTCGTCGGTTGCACTCCACATCTCGAAGCCCCGAGTGGGCTCCAACCGATCGATCACCCCCTGGACCAGGTGGTCGGGTGCCGAGGCTCCGGCGGTGAGCCCTACCGTGCTCACCTCCATCAGCCACTCCGGCTGGATGTCCTCGGCGGAGTCGATTCTCTGCGCCATCACGCCATTCTCCTGGGCCACACGTACTAGGGCCTTGGTGTTGGACGAGTTGTGGGACCCCACCACGAGGATCAGATCACAGTGGTCAGACAGCTGATTGACCACCTCCTGGCGGTTGGTGGTGGCGTAGCACAAGTCCGATTTACGTGCGGTCTTCAAGTTGGGGAAGCGTTGGACGGCATCATCCATCACCTCCCGCCACTCGTACAGACCCAAGGTCGTCTGGGCCACGAGTGCCACCTTTTCATCGTCGGAGGGGGCAAACTCGCCCAGGCCAGACTCCGGTTCGACGAGGGTGATCGCCTCTGGTGCCTCCGCCACCGTTCCCACCGCCTCGTCGTGGCCCTCGTGCCCGATGTAGATGATGTCGTAGCCCTTACGAGACATCATCTTGACCTCGTGGTGCACCTTGGTGACCAGAGGGCACACCGCATCGATGACCACTGCGGCGCGATTGGCGGCGGCGTCCACCACCTCCGGAGCCGAGCCATGGGCCGAAAGCATGATCGGTGCGCCTTCGGGGACCGTCGATATATCGTCGACGAAGACCACTCCAACGCGCTCGAACGCCTTCACCACCCATTCGTTGTGAACTATCTCGTGATAGCAGTACACAGGCCCATCGAAGATCCTGGTCATCCAGGTCAGGGCCTTGATCGCCATCTCCACTCCGGCGCAGAAGCCACGTGGCTCGGCAAGCAGAACACGTTCCACCGTCATCTCCATCCATGGTAGGTCTGGCTGCGGGAATCAGGGCTTCGCGTCGACCAGCTCCATCAGTCGGTCCACAACCTGATCGAACGTCAGCTCCGAGGTGTCGACCACCACGGCACCGTCCGGGATCCTCATCGGAGAGACGGCCCGAGTCGAATCGAGCCGGTCGCGTCTCTCCAGATCGGCCAACACCGAGTCCATGCTTTCCCCCGTCTGCAGTGCGCGGCGTTGGGCTCGCACCTCGGCAGTGGCATCGAGATAGACCTTCAGAGTCGCATTGGGAAGCACCACCGAGCCAATGTCCCGGCCTTCCACAACACCACGTCCCTCATGACGTTCAACCCATCCTCTTTGCAGCTCGACCAGGATCTGTCGGACCTTCGGATGCGCCGATACCGCGGACACTGCCCTGGTCACGGCGTCGCCCCGAATCTGATCGGAGACATCCGTACCCCCGAGATACATGCGGTCGTTCTCCTGGTCGAGTTGGGCCTTGGATACGACATCGATAACCGCAGGCCCATCCGTGGGGTCGACACCCGCGTTCAACACCGCCAGAGTGGCCGCTCGGTAGAAGGCGCCGGTGTCGAGATGAGGGAGGCCTGCTTTGTCCGCCACTGCCCGACTGACCGTGCTCTTACCTGTCCCTCCCGGGCCGTCGATGGTGACGATCAGTGACGACACGAGCGGGGAGGATAGAAGTAACCAGGGTGGCAGGAGAGCCCCCGGCTCCGGAGGGGTTTGTCCGACTTGGGGGGGATTCGGACAATGGGGGCGAAGTCGGAGACCGGGGCCCTCCCGCCTCGAGGGAAACCTAGTTGGCGCCCGAGCCCTTTGCCCAACTATCCGCCCAATAAGTTCAGCGCCGACCAGAACCCGGGCCAGGTCTTGTCGACCACGCCCGGTGATTCGATGCCCACTCCCGGTGTTACCAGCCCGACAATGGCCAGTGACATGGCGATTCGATGGTCGCCATGCGGATCGATGGAGTTGCCGTGTAACCGGGCGGGAATGATCACGAGGGTGTCGTTGTCGACCGAGGCATCCCCTCCGAGACGTCGGATGCCCGCACTCAGTGCGGCGAGCCGGTCTGACTCCTTGTGTCTGAGAGAGCCGAGACCACGGAGCCGGCTGGGGCCATCGGCGAAGAGACAGACGATCGCAAGAGCAAGGGCGCCATCGGGGGCGTCTGCCATGTCGGCTTCGATGGCTTTCAGGTGGGCGCCGGTGGCATCCACTGTCAAGCCGTCAGGCTCCCAACTGATACCACAGCCCATCGTCTCCAGCATGGCGACCATGAGTGCGTCCGGCTGCAGGGTGTCGGGCCTCACTCCCTCGATCATCACCTGCCCACGGGTCACCGCTGCAGCCGCCATGGGATAGACGGCAGCCGACATATCCGGCTCGATCACCACATCGGCGGCGCGGTATCCGTCATTGGCGATCTCGTACCCGGTGAAGGTTGGCTCGACGGTGGCCCCGAACTGGCGCATGGTGGCCGCGGTCATATCCAGATATCCGGATGATCCAGCCAGTCCGGTCACCTCGAGCAGACAGGGCTCGTGCATCAAAGGAGCCACCAACATCAGCGCCGTGGCGAACTGACTGCTGGCGGTGCAATCGACGGTGATCGTGCCGCCCCAGAGATGACCCCGCCCGCTGACCCGCAACGGCAATCGCTCTCCCTCGATCTCGACGTCCATGCTCCTCAACGACTCGATCAACCCCGACATCGGCCTATCGGGAAGCCTCCCGCCACCGTCGATCACCGTGGTCCCGTCAACAGATGCCGCCAGTGCGACGGAGATGCGTGCGCTCAGTCCCGACTCGCCGACCTGGATTGCCTTGGATGGCTGCTGGAGACGGCCGGCGCACCCGTCGACGGTCCACGGCTCTATTCCGTCGTCGATGTCAATGCCGAGAGCGGTCAACGCGCTCGTCATGGCCGCCGTATCGTCGGCATGAAGGGCGGTATAGAGATGGGACCTTCCATCGGCGAGCGACGCCGCGGTCAGCGTCCGAATCGTCTCGGACTTCGACCCCGGAGGGCGAATTCGGGCGTCGATCGGCCCCGATGCGACTTTGACGATTCGGGGATCTTGGCTCATTCCGTGCTGAGCAGCTGTTGGATTTCGTTGGCTCTCAATCGCCGATATTGGCCTGGTTTCAGATTGGCGTCGGCCACGGAGCCGATGGCGGTCCGAACCAGACGTGACACCGGATGTCCTACCTGCTCCAACATTCGGCGCACCTCGCGATTGCGTCCCTCGACCATCACCACCTCGACCAGGGCCTTTCCGGGCTGTTTCTCCACGACCCGAGCCGACTGGGCGCATGCCTGCCCATCCTCCAGCTCGATTCCTGTGGTCAATCGTCTCAAGGTGACCGGGGAGGGGTGACCGGACACCATGGCCAGGTATTTCTTGGTGATCCCATAGCGGGGATGAGTCACCCGGTTGGTCAGCTCACCGTCGTTGGACATCAGGATGAGGCCCTCCGAGTCGGCGTCGAGTCTCCCCACCGGATAGAGGCGATGCGACGAGTCGATCAGATCGACCACCGTCCGTCGGCCTTCTGGGTCATGTGCCGTGCTGATGACCCCAACCGGTTTGTACAGGAGATAGGTCTCCAGACCGGCGGCAACCGGCACCGGTGCTCCGTCCATTGTCAATACATCGGTCTCCGGGTCGAGGCGGTCGCCGAGAACGACGGGTTGGCCGTTCAACAACACCCGACCGCTGCTGATTGCCTCTTCCGCTGCCCGACGGGACATCAGACCGGCGTTGGCGATCGCCTTCTGGATGCGGATTCTCTCCGCCACGGCTCAGTCGGCCCCGGGTCGCAGTGACTCCTCCAGCGTGTCCATGAATTGGGCCGGAGGCACATGATCGGCCAAAGGAGGAAGCTCATCGATGTCGTTGATCCCCAGCTTCTCCAGGAAGAGCTCTGTCGTTCGATAGATCGCTGGATTGCCCGGAACACTGAGCCGTTCCTTCTCCTCGACGAGACCGAGACGCTCCAACGTCCGGATCGCCGAATCGGAATCGACGCCTCGCACCTCCGTTATCTGGCTCCGTGACACCGGCTGACGATAGGCCACGACCGCCAGGGTCTCTATGGCGGCCGATGACAGCTTGCGGGCCGATGCCGACGAGGAGAAACGCTCGAGGAACGGGTATGCCTCGGGACGGCTGTACAACCTCCATCCACCGGCAGCCGACCTGAGGGCCAGGCCCGATCCCCGGGCCTCCATCTGGCTCCCCAATTCGGTGAGGAGCTGTTCCACCTGTTCCGGGGACAACTCGAGGACCTCGGCCAGCTCGCGGGTGGGCACGGGGTGCTCGGTGACGAAGAGGATCGCTTCCAGAGCTGCCAGATCGTTCAAGTCGCCCACTCCGATGTCAGGTCGATCGAAGCATCGCCGAGACGTCTCACTTCGATCCGAGACGCCCAGTCCGCCTGTGATACCTCGATCAATCCCCAACGGGCCATCTCCAATAGTGCCAGGAAATAGGCGGCCACTTCGACCAGCCGTGTGCAGTGTTCGGTCAGGTCCTCGAAGGATGACACCGTGTCAACGCGTATTCTCCATCTCAGGTCTTCTATCGCGGTTTCGACGCTGGGAAGATCGAGGTCGAGATGGTCGAGATCGGGTTCCAGGGAGGCACGTCTGAATACCCTGCCCGCGAGGTTGGCCAACTCCCCAGCCGACACGGGTAGGTCGAAATCGGGTTTCACCCCGGCCAACTTCTGGTCGATGCCCGAGTTTCTCGGGACCAAACGGTTTCCTTCTTGGAGCAGTCGACGAAGGACTGCGGCCACGTCTTTGAAGGTCACCGAGGCGAGAAGATGGGCCAGCAACCGGTCACGCTCCTCGATCAGTGCCAGCTCATCGTCGAGGTCCAGACCCGACGAACTGGGCAGCAACGACTGGGCCTTGAGCTGGATCAGCGTGGCGGCTATGAGGAGGAATTCGGAGGTGACATCGAGATCCAACTCCCGCATCTCGTTGATGAACGCGAGGTACTCACTCACCACGTCGGTAAGCCCCACCGCGGTGATCTCGACCTGATGCTTGGTGATCAGTTGTAGCAGCAGGTCGAGCGGGCCCTCGAAGACCGTGGTCCGGACGTGAAAGGTCATTCGACGGTTGAGGTTATCTCTCGTCCCATCCTGCTCGACGTCTTTGGAGGCTGGTCAGAGAGCTGGAGAACCTCCCAGGCGGCCCTGTCGATCGTCGGTGGGCGTGAAGCATGATGATGCTCGGCGAACTCGATGGCGAGCGTGGGAGCGTTGAGAGACGACAGCTCACGGGCGGCGGCCAATCCGTGATCCCGATACGAGACCATACGTCTGGAGAGCGGCAGCCGCAGGCGGATCAGGACCGACGCCACGGATCGTCCAATCACGCCGAGATCGGCATGTCGCTTGCCGACGTCGTGCATCAGAGCCGCAACCACCACATCGGAGTCGGTGAACCCTTGGCTCACCACCACCAGGGCGGCGTGATACCCGTGACGTTGATCTGCGTCACTCTGTGCGAAGAAGACATGGGCCAGGTCGGGAGACAGCCAACCAGCCACCGCATCCCGTTCCCACGCGGAGAGCGGAGGCGAGGTCAGGACGTCGAAGAATCGGCGCATCAGGTGGCCGAAGGATCCACCCAAGTCAGGAAGCAGCCTTCGACTTGCAATTGACGCAGAGCACCGACGCCGGCCGGAATTCGAGACGGTCGGCACCGATGTCGTTACCGCAGCGATCGCAGATTCCATAGGTCCCGGCCTCTATATGAGCCAGCGCGGCATCGACATCGTCGAGCTGGTGCTTGAGCGACTCCACGAGGCCGAGAACCTCCGTGCGCTCGGCGGTGACGGCGGCGGCATCGGCAAAACTGCCGCCGAAGTCGATATCCGCGCGTAGATCGCCGGACTCGGCAGCACCCAGCTCGTCGAGCTGGTGAATGAGTTGTGCTCGCTCCTCTCGGAGCTCCTTCTCTGCGCTGGCGATGTCGAGCGCCATTACCTACTCCTCGGATGTGCCACGACGTAGATCTCCATCACGTGGGCGGGGCTAACCCTTGTGTAGACCTGGGTTGTGCTGATGGTAGCGTGACCCAGCATCTCTTGAACAGTTCTCAGGTCTGCGCCGGCCTCAACCAT
>CAZSOF010000088.1:0-9487 GCA_964607685.1 uncultured Acidimicrobiaceae bacterium
TTCAGGGTCGCCTCGTCGTCCTCGATGAGCTCACCGCTCACGTCGATGGTCACCGAGTGGATCGTGCCAGTGAAGGAGAACGGCGACTCGTAGACGTTGGGGAGCACGGAGGCGAGGGCGTCGTAGCCGCAGGACAATCCTTCGAGCTCGTAGATCGACGGTGTCGTATGAGGGACCTCGGCTGCACCAACGAGGACGCCGTCCACGTACAGCTGGTACCGGCCCGGTGACCCCTTGCCGACACTGAACTCTGGTGGCCCCGTGGGTTCGAACTCGAACCGCAGCGTATGCCGACCCTCGGGGACTCCGTCGGTTGAGCTGGCGCCGAAGAAGTCACGGGCGACGTAGTTCAGACCGTAGTGAAGCTTGCCGTCCTTGATGTAGAACGCGAAACCGCCGGCAGCGCCTCCTTGAGCAAGCAGCACTCCTTCGGCTCCTCCGGACGGGATGGTGACGTCAGCTTCGATGCTGTGCGGCCGGTTCACGGTTTTGGGTGTGGCAGGCTGGGGGATCGGCGCAAGACCCGGGTAGTAGGTGAACCGCGTGCGCGGACGGGACGTCATCGGTCGGTCGACCACCAAACGGGACTTGACGTCGCCGTCGATAGGGAGGACTTGATATTTGCCGGCCTCGACCCACCAGAGCCTGACCAGTTCGTGCAGCTTGTCGGGGTGCTCCGCTGCGAGGTTCTGCGATTCCGTCGGGTCGTCCGTGATTCGGTAAAGCTCCCACGCTTCGGTCTCGAGCTCGTCGAGCACCTCAGGGGTTATCGGCGAGCCGAACTGGCGACCTTTGGTGGCCGCCGTCGTGAAGTTGACGCCAGGCCATGGGCAGACCGCCCGCCATCCGTCATGATCGATGGCCCTGTGTCCGAGCATCTCGAAGTACTGCGTTATGTGTTCGGTGGGAGCCGCGGGGTTTCCGAAAGAGGTGGTGAACGAAACGCCCTCGATGGGGGACTGGGCGACACCGCGAATCGCCGACGGGGGCTCTATTCCGATCAAGTCGAGGACTGTGGGCACCATGTCGATGGCGTGGGCGTACTGCTGGCGAACTTCCCCGTGTGCCTGCATCCCGTTCGGCCAGGCGACCACGAACGGGTCGGTGGAGCCGCCGCGATACGTCTCCCGCTTCCAGCGGCGGAATGGGGTATCACCGGCCCAAGCCCATCCCCACGGATAGTGGTTGTAGGAGCGTGGGCCGCCCAAGGAGTCGATCCCGGCGAGGTTGTCCTCGAGCGACTCGGGCGTGTTGTTGAAGAACAACATTTCATTCGACGAGCCTTGGGGACCGCCCTCGGCTGAAGCGCCGTTGTCCGACAACACCATGATGATCGTGTTGTCGAGCTCCCCGATCTCCTCCAGAGTGTCGAGGATGCGCCCGAAGTGGTGGTCGGTGAACGAGACGAAACCGGCATAGACCTCCATGAAGCGTGCATACAGACGTCGCTCCTCCTCAGGCAGCGACTCCCACTCGGCGACATCAGGATCGCGGGGCGGCAGCTCGGCGTGTCCGGGTACGAGCCCGAGCTCCTTCTGCCTTGCGAAGACCTGTTCCCGGTAGGCGTCCCAGCCGTCGTCGAAACGGCCTGCATAACGGTCGGCCCATTCCTTGGCGACGTGGTGGGGGGCGTGCGCACATCCGGTGGCGTAGTACAGGAAGAAAGGCTTCTCGGGTGCGTTGACGTGGGCGTCGAGAATCATCCGAATCGCCTGGTCGGCGAGGTCCTCGGAAAGGTGATAACCCTCCGCGGGCGTCTTCGGTGGCTCCACCGCCCTGTTGTCCTCGGTCAGATCCGGATACCATTGGTTCGTTTCCCCTCCGAGGAACCCGTAGAAGCGCTCGAAACCGCGTCCGACCGGCCAGCGGTGGAAGGGGCCAGCTGCAGTGTTGTCCTCCGCCGGGCTGAGATGCCACTTACCGACACAGAAGGTGTTCCAGCCATGCTGGCGGAGGATCTCGGACAGCATCCCGTTCTCGAACGGCATCCGGGCGTCATAACCCGGGTAACCGGTCGCCGTCTCCATGATCGAAGCGACACCATTCGAATGGTGATTGCGTCCGGTCAGGACACACGACCGGGTAGGTGAACACAGCGCCGTGGTGTGCATGTTGGCGTACCGCAGACCCATCGCAGCCACCCGATCGATGTTGGGGGTGTCTACCAAACCGCCGAAGGTCGAAAGCTGGCCGTAGCCCACATCGTCGAGAATGAAGAACAAGACGTTCGGTGCCCCTTCCGGCGCCCGGACTGGCTGAGGCCAAGCCGGTGACGAGTCAGCCGTGGTCAGGCCAATCCGACCCGGAAACCGCGAACCCTGTTGATACTCCACAAGCGACATCACACACCTCCATACGCTCCACTAAGTCGTCGCCTCCCTCCAAGACGCATGCCAACGCACTGACGCATGGGCCCTGGGAAGCGAATTGGACCCTACCCATCCGCCGGCAACCCGAGCCAATGCCGTGGTGTGCGATCGCGCGGCCGTAGCCGTGAGTCGTCGCGGAATCCATACCGTCGCAGGGCCACCATCTCAACTTCTTGCCCGGTTGCGTCGGCCTCCTCCCAACCCATGTCGGAGGCCAGGGTGTGTCACTCCCCATCCTCGGATACCTCCCGCCGAGAACAGATCTGAGCAGTAGGACCCGACAGACCTCACATCTGGAGGTCTTCTCGGACCGACGCTGGTTGCGCGGTCAGATAGGTGTAGATGCCGTAGAGAAGCGTGATCCCCAGGATGGGCGTGAAGATCCTCTTCAAAACGTCGCTCTCAGCTACGAGCCCAACGGCGAAACCGGCCACACCGATATTCACACCAAAGAAGATGAGTCGATTCACCAGGTCGCTGACCACCGACTCGAGAATGAGCATGGCGAAGACCAGGTTGGTAACCACCATGATGAAGTTGACGTGGTCGAGGGCCAGAGCGATGTGCCCGATGTCCCCGAACTCCGCTCCACTCGACAGCTGGCTGATGAGGTACACGGCCAGTCCCACGACGACGAGCATCCCGACTATGGCCATTCTGACGTAGAGGTTCACAGCCGGGCCCCGCCACCTGGACGGTGTGAGATGGCGCGCGAAGCGGCCGATCAGCACCAGTGCGCCCAGCGTCTGCAAACCCCCGGCCGCCTGCAGCAATGGGTCGACTTCGAATAGCGAGCCTGCGACGAAGAGAAGCCCGGCAACGAACAGCAGGAGCATCTGGACGGCACCGATCTTCGACTCTCTGAGCGTCGGCGCGTCACGGCCAGGCATGAGCCACTCGATCAGGGCGAGGCCGGCGAGGACGACGAAGCCGGCGATCATGGCACCCGGATGCGACTCGTACAGCTGGTCGGCGTTGGATGGGTCGACGATCTCCACGTCTGCCAGTTGGAGCCCGAGGAGTACCCCGAGAACAGCGCCAAGGACGAGGAAACCCAGAGCCAGGATCATGCCAAACCTGGCCACGTCCCAGGTCGCCCCGCTTTGTCTCCGCCAGGCCCAGGCGAACATCCACACCATCGCGATGAAGGCCAGCGTTCCGCCGATGGGTCGCTGGATGCTGGAGGCTGTCAGGTCAACCGACCAGAAGGCCAGGATATAGAGGGCCAGCGCAATGATCGAGTAGGTGGCCAGCCGACTGGACGAGGTGTCCTCGGTTGACCCGAACATCCAGATAGCGGCGCCAAAGGTGCCGAGCGTGATCCAGCCCAGCGTCCCCGCATGAACGTGGGTCAGGAGAGTGTTGCGGGGGACCTCCCACACATCGATCCCGTTGAGGATGCCGATCACGATGGTGATGACGAACACGAGGAGCGCTGATCGGAAGAGGTTCCGAACTCCCGCCGGCGCGACGCCCATTCTCGGTCCTCCTGTCATGTCTATGTGAAGGTACGGGGAAACTACCAAGGCCTGAATCGGGTTTGCCTTATACCTGGGTGCGGCTTACCCCACATCTCCCGTGGCGCTGAGGTCCTGATTTCGGAGAAAGGTCAAGACAGCAGCCACCCTTCGGTGCTGCTCACCGTCCTCTGGGCGCAGGGTCAGCTTGGCGAAGATGGAGTTGATGTGCTTTTCCACCGCCGACTGGGAGATGAACAGCGACTCCGAAATGGCTGCGTTGGACTTTCCTTGCGCCATCTCTGCAAGCACCTCCGTCTCGCGGTCGGTGAGAGTGTCGAGCAGCGTTCCTGCCAGCTGCTGTCGTCGCGCCAGGAGGCCTTCCACCACTTGCGGGTCTACCACGGAGCCACCATCTACGACCTCGTTCAAGGCCCGCAGTAGGTCGTCGACATTGCCCACGCGATCCTTGAGCAGATAGGCGAAGCCAGCCGTGCCCTCGCGGAAGAGCTCAAAGGCATACAGAGAGTTGACGTATTGGGAGAGGACGACGACTCCGATTCCAGGGTGCTTGGCGCGTATGTCATGTGCCGCCTCGATGCCCTCGATCTGGTTGGTCGGCGGCATGCGGATGTCGGTGATCACCGCGTCTGGCCTGAGACGATCGACGGCTTCGATCAGAGCCGAGGCATTCTCGACGGAGGCAAGCACATCGACTCCGTTCGACTCGAGGAGTCGACGCGTCCCCTCTCTGACGAGATAGTGATCCTCGGCGATTACGACCTTCATCAGTCAGCCGGGAGAACCGCTTTGACCCGGGTTCCCAAACCGGGTTTGCTGATGATGGTCACGGTGCCCCCGAGGGCTCGAACCCGGTCCATCAGCCCGGCGAGCCCGTTGAGCTGCGTTCGAGACGCGTCGAAGCCGTGACCATCGTCTGAGACGCTGAGAAGAAGCTGACCGTTGTCCGGCGCCAGCGCCACGGTGACGTGAGTGGCGTCTGCGTGCTTCAGGACATTGGTCAGGGTCTCGGTCACGAAGAAATAGGCAGCTCCTTCGATGTCGTCGTCGTAGCGACGGGAGCGGAGCAAGGGCTCGGCCTCGACAGCGACGCGGAGGGGGAGACGCGAGCAGCGTTCCTCAACCGCTTCGAGGATCCCACCGTCGCTGAGAACCGACGGGTGGATCCCCTGTGCCAGCTCGCGAAGGTCGGTGAGGATCTGACGCGCCTCATGTTGCAAGTCATCGATCTCCTCCGGGCTCAGCCGCCCTCGAGAGGCAGCGGCTCGGGCCATTCCCAGACGAGCTACCAGGGCAACCAGCTCCTGTTGCGCCCCGTCGTGGATGTTGCGCTCGATGCGACGTCGCTCCGACTCGGCGGCCGTGACGATCCTCCCCGCCAGACGAGCATTCATCACGGCCAGGCCGACCTGGCCGGCGAGCGTGCGCACCAGCTGCCTCTCATCGTTGCCTAGTGATCCCTCGGTCTTGGGCCCGCAGGCGATGAAGCCAGAATCCTCTTCACCGGCTCGGATCGAGACGGTGAGCTCAGGATCGCCACGGGCCTGGTCGCCGACATGGGCGCTTGCACCGTCATCGAGCTCAGCGCTGACCCAGGTCAGACTCAGGGTGTTGCGAACCGTTGCGACCAGTTGGGGGAGCAGCTCCGTTGGGTCCGAAGCTTGCTCGATGGTCTCGCCGAATTCGGTGACCGCCTCATACTTGGTGGGTCGCGCGCCAAACACCCATCGGTCGGCCACGACCTGGAGCCGCCGGCGGGCCGGCTGGAACAACCATGCGACGATCACGGTGAGGACGATGGCGATTTCCACGTTCAGGCGTGCCCCGGCAGCCACTCCAAAGGCACTGGCCACGCCGACATAGAGGAGGAGGATTAGAAACGACAGAGCCCCGTAAACGAACGACTTGCGGATGACGATGTCGACATCGGCCCACGATGGCTCCAAGACCGCGATGACCACCGAGCCCATGAAGATGATGAACACGGGCACGATGATCAGGGAGCCAAGGCTGCCGTGGACGATCGGGTCGATCATGCCCAAGGACTCCATCAGCGACGGAATCACCCCGAGAATCACAGCACTGAGCCCACCGAACAGCACCCATCGCACCTGTTTTCTCTCCCGTTCCGGAGCCTTGCGGTAACGCATCACCTGGAGACCAACGGCCCAGAAGAAGAGGGCGTAGACCAGGCTGCCCAGTGCGTTGACCGCTGGACCGAGTGGCTCGAGGGAAGAAATGAAGAATGGACTGGGGACGTCATCGACGCCTATGAACGACTGGCTGTGGGTGTAGACGAACTCATTGGTGAAGAGCCCCAGTGTCGGAATCACGACGGCTACCCACGGAATATTCAGGAAGCGATGTTCCCGTTGGTGTCGAATCTGGCCATTGGGGAGGACGACGACCAGGGTCATGATGAGTACGAAGCCGATGACCCCCGACGTCATTGCCAGCCACATCGCCGCCCACATCCATCCCTGGACCCCGGATTCCGCGTGAATGATGGTGGTCGGAATCTCAGGAATCGTGGGAATCATGAACATGGCCAATCCTGCCCAGGTGGCCAACTCGCCTATCGGATTCCCCGGGCGCTTGATCAGCATGATCAACCCGGATGCGACCATCAAAGGCACGATCCCGGCCACCCATACCCACACCGCCAGATCGACTGTCTCCCAGGTGGCGAGACCCCAAATGATCACCGGTATGTAGACGGCGACACAAACTGCGAGGAATGCCCACAAGACCTTCCGTCTCACACTCCGATTCTGCCGGGTGTGAGCCAGGTCGTCCATGACGTGGGCCGGATTCGGCTCGGTGAGGCCAGCTTCACCCGTGTTGAGGTGCGGGCGGGGTTCCCGGAACGCTTCTATGTCCCTTACGTTGCACAGCGACGACACAGGAGGCCGAGATGTGGGAATCAAAGATGTCGTCCGGGGTCCTCATCTGGGTTCCGGTGGCCGGAGTGTGGGTCTATCGGGCAGAATCGAGTCAACCGGAGTTGACGGAGATCGCATGAGCGAAGCGGCCCTCCGGATCGAGGGCCTGAGGAAGTCCTATGACCGAGTCGTTGCCCTCGACGGTGTCGACGTTGTCCTGGGCGAGGGTGAGGTCGTTGGGCTGCTGGGCCCCAACGGTGCAGGTAAGACCACGATGGTCTCCATCATCTGCGGGCTGCGACGGGCCGACGCGGGGTCGGTATCAGTTCGTGGAGTGGACGCCTTGGCACATCCCGAGGCTGCCCGCCGTCACATCGGTCTGGCTCCCCAGGAGCTCGGCATCTATCCCATCGACAAAGTGCGTCAGAACCTGAGACTCTTTGCGGAGCTGTGTGGTTTGCGCGGAGCGGAGCTCCGACGAGAGATCGATTCGGTTGCCACGGCACTTCGACTCACAGACCTCATGGACAGGAAGGCCGGCGAGTTGTCGGGAGGGCAAAAGCGTCGGCTCCACACCGCGATCGCGCTTCTCAATCATCCCTCCTTGATCCTGCTCGACGAGGCGACAGTCGGCGCCGACGTCGAGACGCGTGCCGCCGTGATCGAGGTGGTCAAGGGATTGGCACGCCGTGGCTCCGCAGTGCTCTACTCGACTCACTATCTGGACGAGGTCGAGGCTCTAGACGCCAGGGTGATCATCATGGACCAGGGACGGGTCATCGCCGAAGGCTCGGTTCTCGAGCTGACGTCGCAGAACGGTGGCTCCTATGTCGAGTTGACGTTCGAGGACTCGGTGCGGCGGGTTCAGGTCACCGACCCCGGGCGGGAGATGGCCGAGATCCTCGCCGGGCTGGGTGCAGAGGTCTCGCGCCTCCATCGTGTCGAGGTCATCAACGCCAGCCTCGAGACCGTGTTTCTGAAGTTGACGGGCCGCCGCTACGAGCCGGGAGAGGAAGCCGATGTCGTGGCGTCGTAGCTGGACGCTGATCCGGCACGAGCTCAAGGCTCTATTGGACGACCCCGGCAGTCTCGTCTTCCTTCTGGTGATGCCGATGCTGATGATGGCCTTGATGAAGTCGTTGTTCGGACTGGCTCTTCAGGCGGAAGGCTTCGCCGGGGCCAACGGGGCCGAGCAAGCCGTCCCCGGTATGGCAGTGATGTTCGTGACATTCACCGCGGGGTTCGTCGGATTCACCTTCTTCCGTGAGCACGGCTGGCACACATGGGATCGGCTCCGGGCGAGCAGGGCCACGACCCCTGACATCATGATCGGAAAGCTGACTCCGACGGTTCTGATCGCGGTCGCCCAGATGGTGGCGCTGTTCGTGCTCGGGGTGCTGCTATTGGACCTCGAGATCGCCGGATCGTTGATGGCGCTCTCGATCATTGCCGTCGTCTACCCGCTGAGCATCCTGTCGCTGGGTATGGCCGTGACCGCGTTCGCCCGCACCTCGGTGCAGCTCAACACCTTCACCAATCTGTTCGCCATACTGGCCGCCGGTCTCGGTGGCGCCCTGGTGCCCATTGCCGTGCTCCCCGAGTGGGTGGCCACCGTGGGTCGGTTGGTGCCCACCTATTGGGCGATGGAGTCGTTTCTCGATGTGATTCTCGAGGGTGCCAATGTCGTCGACGTGCTTCTGCCAGTTGGGATCTTGCTGGTGTTCACCGCGGTGTTCACCATCATTGCGGCGGTGAAGTTCAGGGTGGAGGAGTCCAAGGCCTACTTCGCCTGATCGAGCCGGGCTCGAGAACCTCGCACCCTGTTGTTGACCACCAGCACACCATCATCGGCCAGAAACCGGGCCTGGCGCACGGGATCAGGGGAACGGAGATGTCCGCCTGCCCCGACCACCCGCCACCAGGGGAGGTCCAGACCGGTCCGACGCAACATCGTGCCCACCGCCCGCGCTGCACCCGGATACCCGGCCTCGGCGGCAACCTCCCCGTAGGTGACCACGTCTCCCGCTTCGAGGCTGGAGATGACTCTGGTCACTGCTGCCTCGAACTCGGTCACAACGTGCCGAAGAGGCGATCTCCCATGTCACCGAGGCCCGGGGCGATGTAGAAGTTGGGATTGAGCTCGCGGTCGAGGGCGGCCGCCACCACCCGAACGTCGGGATGTTCACTCTCGATCACGGCCAAGCCTTCGGGAGCCACGACGACGCATACCGACACGATGTCCTTGGCACCGTTCTCCTTCACCTTGTCGATGGCCCAGGACAACGATCCGCCGGTGGCCAGCATCGGCTCCAGGATCAAGGCCCTTGCCGTCGACAGCTCCGGGAACCTCGTGTAGTACTCGATGGGCTCAGCCGTCTCCTCGTTGCGCTGGACACCCGCGAACCCGACGGTTGCGTCGGGCACCAATGTGAGCACGGAATGCAGCAGCCCAAGACCGGCGCGGAGCACCGCCACCGCCACGACCGGCCGGCGGATCCGGGTGCCGGTCGTGGGCTCCAGGGGGGTGATGATCTCGACTTGATCGGTGCCCATGTCGGAGAGGGCCTCCGCCACCAAGAGATAGCCGAGACGTTCGGTTGTCTGACGAAACCGCTGTGGCTCGGTCGTTTGGTCACGGAGCAAGGTGAGGAGGTCAGCGGCAAGAGGATGATCGAGGATCGTGATGGCCATGCCAGGACATTACGGTGCTGGCCGACTCCGCGAATGTGAGGCATGCCTCACCCCTCTCCGGAGGCTG
>CAZSOF010000089.1:0-3623 GCA_964607685.1 uncultured Acidimicrobiaceae bacterium
CGGAGCCCACGATCGAGGAACTTCTGGATGGGCGGCATGCCGTGACCCATCATCATCTCCACGGGGGATGCCAGGGAGACGGTGCCACCGCTGTCGACGATCATCTGGATCTCGGTGTCGTTGAGGGTGGTGCAATGGATGTAAGTGGTGTCCGACCCCAGGAGCCCGGCTTCCCCCATCTCCTGGAGCTTCGAGTCCAACCCGTAGCTCCCCACTCCGACGTGAGTGGAGATGCGGGCATCGGCCTCCCGGGCCAGCTTCCAGTGATCACGGGAGACCTCGAAGTCGGTGAATTCGGGGCCCGGGGCAGCCAGTGCCAAGGTCAGCATCTGATCCTTGGTCGAGAAGTGCTCGGTGGCCGCCCGCACGAACCAGCTCGGCTGACGCTCCTCCCACTTGCCCCACCAGGGGAAGCCGTAGGCGAATACTGCCCGCATCCCCGAGTCGTTGAGCGCCTGCACCACGGCGTCGGTGTGGGCCGGAGAGCCCTGGATGTGGGACCAGTCGAGCAGCGTGGTGATCCCGGCGTCGACGGCGCCGAGCGCCGATACCAAATTGCCCACATAGGCGTCTTCGGGCCGGAACGCCGGAGCCAACTTGTGCAAGACGAAGGAGATGTAGCTGGTCCGTCCCTCCAGCGGGACATCGGTTCCGATGTTGCGTAGCAGGCCCTCCCAGATGTGACGATGGCTGTCGACGAAGCCGGGCATGACGATCATGTCGGAGGCATCGAAGACCTCGACATCGTCACCACCGCTGAGGTTGGGACCAACCTCGACAATGCGGTCTCCGTCGATCAGGACGTCACCTTTGGCCAACTCGCCAACCGAAGGGTCCATGCTGAGCACGGTCCCGCCCTTGATGAGCTTGCGGCCCGTCGGCACGACCCTGAAGTCGGTCCCCGCGGGGTAGAAGGCCGGGATGTCAGCACCCTCGGCGACCCGGCTTCCGAGAACGATGCGACGAGCCCGCCTGAAGTTCCGCTTGACCAGCTCCTTGAGATCTCCGACCTGGAACAGGATGATCCCGATCAGGACGAGGACGCCGATGATCATCGGGCCGTCCTCGGTGGACAGGCCGAGGAAATTGAGGACGTAGAGGATCAGGGCGAGCAGCACAGCCGCCACCGTGCTTCCCAGGAAGGTGGCACGGCCCCCGGCGAGGGAAGCACCGCCCAGCACCGCGGCGGTGATGCTGTTGAGCGCGTAGGGGGTTCCTATCTGGGCATTGCCCAGCGGTGAGCGGGCCATGACGAAGAATGAGGCGACCGCAGCGAGCACGCTGCAGATCAGCAACGCCCGCACCCGGACCCAATTGGTTCTGATCCCGCCGCGCTTGGCTGAGCGCTCATCAAAGCCAACGGCTCGAACCTGGAGACCCGACCCGGAGCCATGCAGCCACAGGTCGAGCAGTGCGGCCCCGATCACGATCAAGACCAGGGCGATCGGGATCGGCCCCACCTGGGCGGTGAGAAACGACACCAGGTCACCGCTGATGATCCCCTGCGCCGTCGGGCGCCTTGTCAGGGAGATGCCGTCGAGAATGCTCAGTGTCGCCAGGGTGGCGATGATCGAGGGGATCTTCACCCCACGGATGAGGCCGGCGTTGACCAGGCCGAGGACGAGGCCGTAGCCGAGGATCACCGCGGCCCCGGTCAGGATCTGCGAGAGAGTGGCCTCTGCGCCGATCAAGAAGGAGGCAGTCACCACCCCGAAGCTGATCATCGCCCCCACCGAGAGGTCGAGATAGCCGACGAGGATGGCATGGGTCTGGGCGATGGCAGCCACGGCGAGCGGCATGGCCAGGAGACTTATGTTGAAGATGTTGGTCTCGTTGAGAAAGCCCTCGAATCGCGAAGTCGTGTACCACAGCAGACCCGCGATCAGGATCACCTGCAGGGCAACGGGCATCCAGAGACGGAATCTGACCACCTTCCGCCATTTGTTCCTGTCTCGCGCGTTGCGCAGGGCCTTTCGCCAAAGCTGACGTGCATTGTCAGCCCAGCCCGTGGCCGCGTACTGACTGGTCACGGTGCCCCTGCCGACGACGACGCCTTGGGCATGGCAACACCGAGCGGAGATCTGGCTGCCTTGGACATCCCCGGCCCGCGGACGATGGCCTCCACGATACGGACCTCGTCCAGCTCCTCGCCCGGGATCTCCTCGACGATGGTGCCTCTCGACATGACGAGAACGCGGTCACACAAACCGGACAGCTCCAGGGGATCGCTCGATTTGATCAATATCGCGGCCCCGGCGTCGCTCCGGGTCCTGAGGGCCCTGTAGATGTCGAAGCGGGAGCCCACGTCCACACCTTGGGTCGGCTCGTAAGCCAGGATCACAGACGGCTCCCTGAGAAAGGAACGGGACACGGATACCTTCTGCTGGTTCCCGCCCGAGAGAAACTCGACGGGCTGGTCTAGAGAGGGCGTTCGAATCTCGAGCTGCTGCACCAGCTCTCTGACCGCTTTGCGTTCGGCCCGTCTCCGGAGAAGACCGAGCACGCTGAACCTTCGGATCGACTGGATGGTCGAGTTGACCTTGACACCGAGGACACCCATGAGAGCTTCGAGCTTGCGATCTCCCGGCAAGAGCATGATCCCGGCGCCCACCGCCTCGTGGGTGGAGACGAGAGTCAGCTCCTTGCCTTTGCAGGAGACGAGCCCGGCACGTGGTGGAGTCCTCCCCGAGAGTGTGTCGAACAGTTGCGACTGGCCATTGCCCTCCGCCCCTGCGATCCCCACGATCTCGCCACTCTGCAGTGTGAAGCTGACAGGCCCGAATGACTGGCCCTGGAGGCCATCCACGACCAGGACTTCCTGCGTCTCAGTCGTCGCAGGTTCGGCCGGTGGGAATGCGGCCTCGAACGGACGGCCCACTATTCGCTCCACCAACTCGGCCTCTGACGTCGTCCGGGCGTCGAAGGTGCCCCGGTTCTGCCCATCGCGGAGAACCGTGACCCGGTCCGCCACCTCGAGGACCTCAGGCAGCCGGTGGCTGACATACACGACCCCGACTCCCCGGTCACGGCAGGCCAGGACGGTGCGATGAAGAGCCTCGACCTCATCCGGTCCCAGGGCAGTGGTCGGTTCATCGAGAAGCAGCACCTTTGGATCCGTTACCAGCGCCTTGGCCACCTCGAAGAGCTGACGCTCGGCCAGGGTCAGGAACCCTGCAGGTACATCCGGGAAGAGCTCGAGATCGAGGTCGAACTCGGCAAGCAGCTTGCGTGCCCATCTCTTCCTGCGCCAGTACGGTGGGCGCCTGTCCGGTGGTGCCGCGAAATAGAAGTTGTTCTTCACCGGCTCCCACCCGACCGAAGAGCCATCCTGGTATGCCATGGCCAGGCCCAGCCTTCTGGCCTCGGCCGGTGAGTCGCGCTTGAGGGGTTTGCCCCCGATCCGGATAGTGCCCAGATCGGGGTCGACAAACCCTGAGGCGACCCCGAGGAGAGTCGATTTCCCCGAGCCGTTCTCGCCGACGAGTGCATGGACCTCACCGGCACGGCAGTCGAAGCTCACATTGGTGAGCGCTCGCACCGCCCCGAACTGTCGGGAGATCCCCTCCAGCTCTAGGACCGAAGCGTCCTCACCCGCTTCAGCAGGCGAACCTGCTTCAGCAGGC
>CAZSOF010000089.1:3723-9469 GCA_964607685.1 uncultured Acidimicrobiaceae bacterium
GCTTCAGCAGGCGAACCTGCTTCAGCAGGCATCGTCTCTCCTTCGGGATAGCCGTCTGTCATCCGCCTCCGAACATCAGCGCCAGGACGGAGTCCGGCACCAGAGAGGTGCCCGAAACCACCTCATTGACCCGATCCGGGTTGCAGTCGCCCTCCGTGACCTGACGCATCACGTGCGGCACGATGATCTGTCCCGGCACGTCCGCATCCTGGAGCGCCAGCATGGCCGCGGTGATTCCCACCCTCGACTGGAAGTTGCCACCAGCCGAGTACCAGATGTTGTACGTCGGCTCGGAGCGCTCCACCCAATCGCAGAACAGCGTCTGCTCATCGGTGCGCAGGGCGACGTTGAGGTTCTGCACGGGGATGCCCAGCTCGTCGTAGGCCTGCAGGCCGGTATAGATCCCATCGGAGTACTCATAGGCCCACCCGGCGATGTCCGGGTTGGTGGTCAGCAGGCCTCGCATGGCATCGAGGGCGAAGCTGTTGACCCAGAACGTGTCTCCGGTGGTCGATTGGGGATTGGCGGGCGGGTTGACCACCTCGATCCCGCTGGCGAACGCCGGGATGATGCATTGCTGCCAACCGAGGGTCAGGGCGTTACCCGGCGTCCCACCGAGCAGCGCCACCTCTCCCGAACCGACGCTGTCGTTCAGGATGGTGGCGAAGCTCTCGCCCAGGGCGCACAGGTCTTCTCCGACCACCGACGTGTAGTCCTCGCCCGGGGTGAGGGCACCTTCGGTCCCGGGCAGACCCACATAGCCTGCCGAGAACGAGATGTAGGGGATGCCGGCCGCCTCGGCTTCTGCGACGGCCCCGGCCAACGCAGCTCCGAAGTCCGGGTATCCGACGATGAAGTCGACCGGGTACTGGACCAGGAAGGTGATGCCATTGACATGCACCGCAGGATCCTGATCGAAGTTGGCCGCGGTGGACACGATGGTGCCGATCTCGGGGTAGGTCAGTGCCTGGAGGATGGCCTCCATGTGGCTGACCCCGCGCCAGACGTTGACGGTGTCACCACCACCATCGGCATAGCCCATCACCACGTCGCCGCCACCCTCGATCTCGCACACCTGGTTGCTCCAACACTCCATCGCCTGATCGATGGTGGCTGGGTCGAGATCCTGGTGGGCCCGGGCGACCGAAGCCAGGATGATGTTCCAGCTGGCATCATCGGACGGAGCCACGGGACCGAGGGCCTTCTCGATCAGCGCCGGGTCGGCAGCCATGGGATCCTCACCGAATTCGGCCATCGGGTTGTCACCGCCCGCAGCGGTGGTGTCCGAGCCCGCTTCGGTGGTATCCGGAGCAGCTTGGGTGGTAGCCGGAGCAGCCTCGGTCGTGTCCGGGGCCGCTTCTGTGGTGTCGGCGCCATCATCGCCGCCGCAGGCCGCAACCACCATCGCCAGGACGGCTATGAGGCCGATGATCTTGATTCGTTTCATTTCCTCCTCCAATTAGGGCCATTAGGGCGTTGACGCCCGGTTGATTCACTTGGTGATCTGGTCGTCAGGGTTGTGTTCTCCTTTCCCAACCCACTATTCGATTGCATTCGTTGGTTCTCTTTCTCTCGATCGACTCGGTCTTCGACGTTCGCGGAGCACTCGCTCCACGCCCTTGATGATCCGATCGCCCGAAACCAGCATTCCCCCGATGATCACCAGGCCGAACACCACGAATTGCAGCGCACTGGAGAGGCCCAGGGCGCGCATCATCTGGTTGAGACCGGTGAGGAAGAAGGCAGCGGCAAAGGTCGACAAAGGGCTGGCGAGCCCCCCCGTCAGGGAAGCGCCGCCGATGACCACTGCAGCGATCGGCCCCAGCAGATAGGCCGATGCGATGTTCACCCCAGGGTTGCGGAGCAATCCGGCCAGCGCCACTCCGGCGATGGCGTAGAAGATGGCCGCCACCGCATAGACCAAGATCTGGTTGAGGGTCACACGAACCCCTACGACGTGGGAGGCCACGGGGTTCGCCCCCACCACCTGGAATCTCCGACCGATACTCGTGTATCTGAGCCCTACGACGAGGAGGAGCGTCATCCCCAGTCCGATCCAGAAGATGGGGCTGACGCCGAAGATGCGAGTCGAGGTCCATTCGGAGAATGCGGGCGGCACCGGGCTCTGCACCGGAAGAGCTTGGGTGAACGGCCACGCACCCCGCACATAGCGACTGACCAAGCCCGCCACCACCTGACCCATGGCGAGGGTGACTATCAGGGCGTTCAACTTGAGCCCGCCGATCAGGATCCCGTTGACCAAACCGATGAGGGCTCCCACTCCGATGGCGGTGAGAATGGCAAGCGCGATCCGCTCATCGGACCCCTGTCCGACCCCCACCATGATCAAGGCAGCAATGGTCACGGTGCCGGGAATGCTGAGATCGATCCCGGCGGTCATGATCACCAACATCTGGCCGAGCGCGGTTATGGCGAGGAGCGCGCCGAACGGAGCAATGGCCGACAAAGCCACACCACCCAGCGTCTCGGGCACCCAGATCGCGGCGACGATCACCAGCAGCAATATCGCCAGATAGACCGGCATGTAGCGGGAGGCGACGACGAACGACGTCAGCGCGGAGGTTGGGACACGTGCTGCCGTCACCCTCCACTCCTCACACCTGTGAGCAGGCCTGCGGCCCCGGCCACACGTCTCTGTGCCTCGGTTGCCAATCTGCGCACGTTCTCGACGTCCGCCACGAGCTTGCCCTCTCTCATGCGAGGCTCGCCACCCACCAGCACCCAGTCGAGGTTGGAGGTGTCCATGCCCCACACCACCGCACCTATCGGATCGTTGATGGGAGCGATGTTGGGACGATCAGCGCGAAGAATGATGATGTCGGCTTGTTTGCCGACCTGAATCGAGCCGGTGACATCTCCCAGACCTGCCGTGTTCGCCCCGTCGATGGTGGCAAAGCGAATCACGTCTCGGGTGCTGAGGAGCGTGGATAGACCGGCTTTCCCCGCCAGCTTCAGGTCGAACATCGTGGCGTGCTGGATGGAGTCGATGGCCCGCATCTGGGCGAACATGTCTCCTGGTGTCACCAGCTCATCGTCCACACCGAGCCCGGGCCGGATGTTGCGATCCAACAGCTGCTGAATCGGCGGTGATCCCAGCCCTCCCGCCATCTCGCTGGCCGGAGTGATCGATACCCGTGTGCCGTGGGAGCCCACCGCGTCGAGGTCGGCATCACCGAGATGGGAACAGTGAACCAGGGTGACGTCGCCACTCAACAACCCTCGCTGACCCAGGGTGGCCACGGCCCCGCGGTCGTCTGGGGTGGTGCCGGCATGGACGTGAATTCGTGCCCCAGCCTGGCGGGCGTGGGCCCAGTCCACAGCCAGGTCGTCGATCATCGGGCCGCTCGGGTTTTGGGAGCCGGCAGCGATGGTCGTCGCATCGGAATGGGGTCGCTCCAGGATGGAGGTCAGAGAATCCCGGGAGTCCCTCGCCTCTGGGACCCATTTCGGTGTGCCATGAACGAAGACCGTCCGAAGTCCCGAGTCGGCATGCGCCTGGAGTGCGGCCCCGGCGAACTCGTCGTCGGCGCCGACGTCGGACCAATCGACGACGGTGGTGATTCCCGATTCCAGAGCCCCCAAGAGCCCGATGAGGATGGCCGCGTAGACATCATTCGGCCGATAGTGGGGCCCATAGGCCTCGGGAGTGAGTGGCTGGTCACCCACCGTGGCGCCCTCTCCGAAATTGCGAAACAACGACCGCCAGGCATGCCGGTGGGTGTCAACGAATCCGGGCATGACGATGCTTTCGATAGCGTCGATGTGATCTGCCCCGCGAGCCCGCAGACCAGGACCGACCTCGACGATGCGGCCATCCTCGATGAGGACGTCGGCCGTGGCGTAATTGGGCGTCCTCGGACCCAACGTGAGGACCCAGCCCCCACGTATCAGGGTCCTGGAACTCACGGACCGCTCCCGGAATCGACCGACTTGAGGACGGTCTCATAGATGCGATCTACCGATGGCATGGCGAGATCCTCGAGGGCGGCCGCCGCCGGTAGCGGAATGTGGGGCGTCGTGATGCGGATGCTGGGCCCGTCGAGGTCCCAGAAGGCCTCCTCACCAACGATCGACACCACTTCTGCACCCCAGCCACAGAGACGGGGGTTCTCCTCTACGGTGAAGAACCGTCCGGTCTTGGCAACGGACTGGAGGACGGTCTTGGTGTCGAGTGGAACCAGTGACCGCACGTCGATGACCTCCACCGAGATCCCGGCGCCGGCCAGTAGATCGGCTGCTTCGACGGCCCTGGGAACCATGAGAGCCAGAGCTGCGATGGTGGCATCACTGCCCTGCCTCACGATACGAGCCGTCCCCAATTGATCGACGATCTCCCCTTCGGGCATGTCGGCCTTGTTGGCCATCAGTGACTTGTGCTCGAAGAAGACGACGGGGTCGGGATCGCGCACCGATGCGGCCATCAGGCCCACCACATCCTGGGGAGTCGACGGAGCAACCACTTTGAGACCGGGGATCATCATGCACCAGTTCTCGACCGACTGGGAGTGCTGGGCCCCGAACCGGGCACCTCCGCCGTTGGCGGTCCGAACCACGAGGGGGAAGCTCACCTGGCCGTCGGTCATGTACCGACTCTTGGCTATCTCGTTGGCCAGCATGTCGAAACAAACGGCGATGAAATCGGAGAACATGATCTCGGCGATCACCGGCACGCCGGTCATGGCGGCTCCCATCGCAGCACCGAGGATGGCCTGCTCCGAGATGGGTGTGTCCCGCACCCGATCGGGCCCGAACTCGTCGAGAAGCCCGACCGTGGTCTTGAAGACTCCCCCTGCGGCGGCGATGTCCTCACCGAGCATCACCAGGCTCGGGTCGCGTCGCATCTCCTGAGCGATGCCGTGGGCGACGGCCTCTCGATAGGTCAGTTCCGCCATCGGGAACCTCCGTCGGCGAAGACATCGGACAACAACGAGTCCTCGCCCGGCTCACGCCCGGCCTTGGCGAACTCGGTTGCGGCATCGATGGCGTCGGCAACCTGGCGCTCGATCGAGCTGAGCCGACCTTCCGGTGTGCCCAACGACAGGAGCCGATCGTGATACATGGGAATCGGGTCGCGTTCCCGCCATGCGTCGACCTCGGTTTGCGGTCGGTACTTGCCGGGGTCGGCTCGGGAATGTCCACCCGATCGGTAGGTGACGGCCTCGAGCAAGGTCGGGCCCCCACCGGAGCGTGCCCTGGCCAGGGCTTTCTTGGCAGCGAGATATACGGCGTCGGGGTCGTTTCCGTCGATCAGGATCGACTCCAGCCCGTAGGCACCGGCCCGGTCTGCCGCCGGGTTGTCCACCGCGGTTATCAGGTCGATGGGCGTGTACTCCATGTACAGGTTGTTCTCACACACGAAGACCACCGGGAGGTCCCAGATCTTGGCCATGTTGAGCGCTTCGTGGAAGGCCCCGATGTTGGTCGTGCCGTCACCGAAGAAGGCCACGGCCACCTGGTCGGTACCACGCATCTGCGCCGACCAGGCGGCGCCATTGGCAACACAGAGATGTGCCCCGATTATGGCGTAGGAGCCCATCATCCCCCGGGCGGCATCGGTGAGGTGCATCGACCCCCCCTTGCCTCCGAGGACACCGTTCTCCCGACCGAGGAGCTCCGCCATGGCCGGCCCCAACTCCATCCCTCTCGCCAGCGAGTGTGCGTGGCCACGATAGGTGGCGAAGGTGTAGTCGTCGGGACGCATGGCGGCGCCGAACCCGGTGGCGAT
>CAZSOF010000090.1:0-9392 GCA_964607685.1 uncultured Acidimicrobiaceae bacterium
GCGTCATCCCTTCCTCGAGGAGCGGTCCGAGGATCCTCCGTCTGAAGAATGCCATCTGCGACTCGGCATCCCGACGCGCACTGTCTCCGAAGTATCGGGTCGCCTCCACGAGGATCTCACCATCGTCTTGAATGTGAGACTTGAATCGAGCGAGGTACTCGACGAGACGCACGTCGTCTTCCCTCACTCGCGCCGTGAGCGGAGGCATGGCCACACCCCACGCCTCGAACAACGAGATAGCCAGTTCCGCGCCGAACCCTGTCCGATCGAAGAGTTCCTGGTATGTCTCATCTTCGAGTTCGGATGGTGGGGGAAGAATCCCGCCAAACCACGAGAACGACACTGCACCGTCGTCCACGGCCCCAGCCAGCGCGTCCAGAGAGATCCCCCTGGAGGTCAGCTCCTCGATGATCCGGACGCGGCCGGCGTCGGCTGGCGTATATCTGCCATCTTCCTGCTGCCGCAGCAGCCCAGCCTCTGCAAGCCGATCGATCTCCTCCTCGGTCACCAGGGCCGCTGAGGCCAGAGCCTCCTTCGAAATAGTCATCCCGGCGCCCATTTCGCCCGGAAACTACTCACTCGACGGAAGTGATCCCCTGGGGCACTCCGCCAGAACCTCAGTTGGACGCGACTTATAGCCAGCCGGCTTCGGGCTCGCCGAACTTGTCCAGCAGGTAGTCACGTGAGGCCTCGACCGCCCGGCGCGGCTCCTCGAGCGATGCCTTCAGTTTGAAGTCCTCCTTGAGCACCTCCCCATCGACGAGCACGGTCTTGACATTTGAGATGTCTGCCGCACAGACAACCGCGCCCACCGGGTCGATGATCGGGGCGATATTCACAGCCGACCCGTCCAGGATGACGACATCCGCCTTCTTGCCAGGAGTGAGCGACCCCGTGCGATCGGCGACGCCCGCCACCTCGGCACCACCGATGGTGGCCCACGAGAGTGCCTGGCGCGAGGTGACGAGACCCGGCGAGGGTTCCAGGCCATCTAGGTCACTGTCCCAAGCGGCCTGGTGCTTGCGTCCCCGTTCGGATCCGAAGACGGCGTGCATCTGAGTGAACTGATCGGCAGGTGCTGTCGTGGCCACGTCGGACGAAAGGCCGACCGGCACGCCGTAGTCGACTGCGGTGGCAGCCGGCGCCCACCCGTGCCCCATCTGGATCTCGATTTGTGGGGCGAGACTCACGTTGCCTCCGGAATCGCGGACGAGCTCCCATTCCTCGTCGGTGAGATGCGAGGAGTGGACATAGGTGGTGCCGGGGTAGAGAAGATCCATATCGCGAAGTGCGGTGAGCTGGCCCTTTGTATAGCCAAATCGATCCATGGCGACATGAACCGTGATGTCGATGCCCAGTTCCTTGGCCAGCTCCCAATCATGACGCACCACATCGGGCTTGCAGAATCCAGGTCCTCGGGTGGCGAGACCCATCGTGATTCGGCCGTCTTCCGAGCTGAAGTATTGCGATCGCAGACGGCGGGCCTCGTCACCGTCGGAGGTCAGGACGCTTCCCGCGTAGTCGGGACCGAACCACCAGTCGACCAACGAGGTGTTGGGAAAACCATAGGCAAAGACCGATCTGATTCCGCTGTCTTGGAGGGCCCGCACCGAGGCGTCTGCATGCTCCGGGGTGTTCATGATGTGCGCCCAATCGACCAGCGTCGTGATACCGGCGTTTATGCATTCGAGCGCTCCCCAAAGGGTGGCCGAGTGAACGTCCTCAGGCCGGTAGTGGGGGGCGAACTTGTCGAGAATGGCACTGAAATAGGTGATGAGGGCGAAATCAGGGGCACAGGTCCGGATACACGTCTCCCATGTGTGCCGGTGGGTGTCGATGAAGCCCGGAATCACGATGTCACCGGTCGCATCGATGACCCGAGCGTCGTCGGTGGAGAGATCGGCGCCCACACCGGCGATCGTGTCACCCTCGATGAGAACGTCGGTGTTCGCCATTTCGCCGAGTTGGGGATCCTGAGTCAGCACGATTCCGCCGTGTATGAGGATCCGGTCAGTCATGGGTGAGTCCCTTCTCCGGGCGGTTCGGTCTCGAACGTTTGATCGGACCGAGCCTGCGATCTCCATTGCATTGGTGCATGCTCCGCGGACACCATCGCTCGGATCGTACTCAAGTGCATGTTGACCCCACTCCGGCTCACGTCTGCCAAGTCCACAAGGCGACATCCGACCATGGGGAGATAGCCGCCAGCTCTAGTCGAGGTGGAACACCTCGACCAGTTCCTCCATCATTTCGTCGGCGTGGCCTCCAGTCCCTTCGAAGAACGGGGACATCTCGGCCTGCCAACGCTCGTTCACGTCCTCCTTTGACATTCCTTCGAGTGCTACTTGAAAGGTCTCCGGCGTCTCGAAATACCCAAAGAGCATGCCGTCGTCCCGCAGGAAGAGGCTGTAGTTGCCCCATCCCGCTCGGCGGAGCGCGTCGAGCATCTCGGGCCAGACTTGTTCGTGGCGCCGTTTGTATTCGTCGATTAGCTCCTCTTTGACCTTCAAGATGAAGCCGACTCTCTTCATCACACCTCCTAAGCGATTTCCACCCGATCGCGGTAACCATCGAGGCGGTGGTCGGACGCGTCGAGATCCGTGACCAGGAGATCGATCTGCTCGAAGTCGAGCACTCGAGCCTGTGCCCTGGTACCGAGCTTGCTGTGGTCGACAGCCACCACGATGCGGTTGCTGGTCTGACAGAAGGCTCGTTTCACCTCCGATTCGGCTAGAGCAGCTTCGGAGGGGCCAAACTCCAGATCCAGGGCGGCTGCCGAGCTGAAGAAGGTGTCGTAGAGGAAGCTCTGCGCCGCTCGCACCGCCATCGGGCCGACGAGGCTTCCGGTGCGTGGCTCCTCGGTGCCGCCGGTGAGTGAGGCCGTCACACCCGGAGTGCCCTTCATGGAGTGAAATGTGTCCCAACCGTTTGTGATCACGACGAGGTCACGGGCAGTGGTGATAGAGGCTGCCAGTCGATAGATGGTGGTCGAAGCGTCGAAGGCCACCGTGCCGATGGCTGGCACCATTGGCAGGAGCTTCTCGGCAATCTTGGCCTTGGCCCGGGCGTTGTGCTGGTGCCTTTGCTCCCACGGCTCGGGACCCAAGGCTATGGCGCCACCTCTGACCCGCCGCGCCAACCCGAGAGCTTCGAGCTCGTCGAGGTCACGGCGGATGGTCATCTCGCTCACACCGAAGTCACGGGCGAGCTCGTCGATGCGGACAGCACCGCGGTCGGCTATCAGCTCCCTCATCTCACCGATTCGCTCTTCAGGGCTTTTGAAAACTGGCTGACTCATGTCGACTCAGGCCGCCACACCGCTCGGTGCCAGCCAACGACGAGCGTCCCCGAGATCGACAAAGTGGCCCAGCGCGATCCCCTGGACGATGGCGTTGCCCAGGGCCGTAGCTTCGGGGGACCCAACCACGACATCCAACCCGGAGCGCAGGGCAAGCAGTTCGCTGACGAGCGGTATCCGCGAGCCACCTCCGACCAGAAGGACTTGCTCCGGAGCTCGACCGGTGACCTCGGCGATCTCTTCGATCACGTGAACCACTCCACCAACTATGGATTCGATGATGCTGCGAACGACCAAAGCCCGAGCTGGGTCCTCCGGTAGACCGGCTGCATCGGTCACTTCGGAAAGCATGTCGGTGGTGCTCACGAAGCGATGGTCGCTGGCGTCAAAGGTTGGGGTGTCGCCTTCGACCGAGTTCGCCTCGTCGATGAGCTCATCGACGGATGGGTGACCCCAGGCTTCCCTGCACTGTTCGAGGATCCAGAACCCAACAACGTTCTTGAGGAATCTCACTCCCCCCATGGCACCGACCTCGTTGGAGAAATTGAGTTCCCGAGCCATGTCAGATGTGTCCGGCTCTGGCCGTTCGACACCAACTATCACCCAGCTTCCTGTGGACACGAATACGGAGGGCACTCCCGGACGAAAAGGCACGCCGAGGAAGGCGGAGGCTGTGTCGTGACTACCGACCAGGTTGACGGGGATGTCACGCCAGCGACCCACATTGGTGCCCGCCGAGGCAGGCGGTGGGAACAGCGCTCTGGGAACGCCGATGGCTTCGATGAGTTGGTCTGACCACACGTGCTGCCGGGCGTCCATCAAACCTGTCGTCGACATGTTGGACAGCTCACAGCCCACCCACCCCGTGAGATGGCTGACCAGGAGATCGGGCAGGAGGAGGATGTGCCGGGCCGATGCCAGCCGTTTGGTCGTGTCGGCCGCGAGTTGAAAGATCGTGTTGAAGGCCATCAGCTGGACTCCGCTGATCGCATAGAGCCGATCGTGGCCTATCTCGGCGGCAGTGGACGCCCAGCTGTCGGTTCTCGTGTCGCGGTAGGCGTAGGGGAGGTCGACCAGTTTCCCCGCGCCGTCGATGAGGCCGTAGTCGACTCCCCATCCGTCGACACCGATCGACGCCACCGAACCAGACTCGAGTCCTTTCTCCAGCCCGAGCTCGACCTGCTCGACTATTCCAGTCCAGTTCCAGCGGAGTGAACCATCGCTATCGGTCACTGGAGCGTGGTGCCAGCGGTGTAGAACCTCGATCTCTGGGGTGGGCGCCGCCAGCTCGACGGCCGCCACGCGAATGGAGGTGGCCCCGAGATCGACGGCGAGGACGCGCGACGAGGTCACAGACCGGTGGCCACCGACTCGGACCCGCGTTCAGCGATCATCGCTGCTCGATATCCTGACTCGCGATAGGCCTCGAGAGGAGCGATGGCCCCTCCATTGCGACGGCGCGCCTCGGCCACGAGAGGTCGGACGTCGGTGCGAAAGGCGGCCTGCAGCAGTTCCTGTGCTCGGGCCGGGTCATTGCCCTCCTGGGCATCGGTGAGGGCCGCCCTGTCGACCGCCAGCGCCTGGGCATAGGCGATGCAGACGGCCTCGGTCGACTGGATCAGATCTTCGAGGGGGTCTTTGAGGTTGTGGGACTGATCGATCATGTAGGCCAGTTCCGGAAGAGAGCCGTCGCCGGCACGAATCAGTTCACAGAAGATCAGGAAGAGCTGAAACGGCTTGATCGAGCCGGTCGTGAGATCGTCGTCTCCATACTTGGAATCGTTGAAGTGAAAGCCCCCGAGGCGGTCGACCATGGCGAGACGGCTGACTATCTGCTCGATGTTGGCGTTGGGCAGGTGGTGGCCCAGGTCGACGAGACAAGAGGCCTTGGGCCCAGCGGCTTGCGCCAGGAGCAGCGAGCTGCCCCAGTCGAAGTTGACTGTGGCGTAGAAAGCAGGCTCGTACGGCTTGTGCTCCGTGTACATCTGCCAATCGTCGGGTAAGTGATCGTGGATCGCTTTGAGGCCTTCGGCGACTCGTTCGAACTGGGTTCGATGGTCCGCCTGACCGGGGTGGTTGGTGCCGTCGGCCAGCCACACGGTCAGCGCCTCGGAACCAAGCCTCACGCCCAGATCGATCACGTACTTGTTGTGCTCGATCGCTGCCTCGCGCACTGCCTTGTCCGAGTTGGCGAGGCTTCCGAACTTGTAAGTGAGCTTGCCTCCGTCGGTAGTGACCGGGTTGTCCTGGAAGGTGTTCGAGTTCATGGCGTCGAACCAGATACCGCGCTCGTCGCCGTACTGCTTCAAACCATCGGGATCCTCCGGATCGTCCCAGGGGACATGCAGGGAGATCGACTGGTTGCTTGCAGTGAGCGCGTTCAGCGTCGCAACGTCGTCGATCTTCTCTTCGGTCGTTCGGGGCTCGCCTCCGATGGGGAAGCGGCCGAAGCGAGTTCCTCCCGTTCCGACTGCCCATGAGGGCGCGGCCACCGAGAACTCGGCGAGCGCGTCGATGACGGCTGAAGCGGGCGTCACACCTCGCCTGTCGAGGCCGTTGGCGAGGCTCTCGACGTCCTCCCGGAGAGCAGATTCGAAGCTTCCGTTGAGCTTCTCGATCTGTTCCCTTGCGATCATCCATCTCCTCCTATCTCAAGAAAGCGGGGACCACACCGCTGTCGACGGGGATGATCAACCCGGTGGTCTGACTCAACTCGCCTCCGACCAAAGCAAAGGCGGCGTTGGCCACGTGCTCGGGCAGGACTTCCTGTTTGAGGAGGGTGCGCCCCGCATAGAACTCCCCCAACTTCTCTTCGGGGACACCGTAGACCTTGGCTCTCTCGGCGCCCCAGCCTCCGGCGAAGATGCCGGACCCTTTGACCACGCCGTCAGGGTTGATCCCGTTGACCCTTATGCCGTACTCGCCGAGCTCGGCTGCCAGCAGCCGTACCTGATGGGCCTGACTGGCCTTGGCGGACCCGTAGGCGAGGTTGTTCCGGCCGGCGACGATCGCGTTCTTACTGACCACATAGACGATGTCCCCACCCCTTCCCTGGTCGATCATCGCCCTGGCGCAGTGCTTCGACACCAAGAACGAGCCTTTGGACATCACATCGTGCTGGAGGTCCCAGTCCTTTTCGGTGGTCTCGAGGAGACTCTTGGACAACGAGAGCCCGGCGTTGTTGATCACGATGTCGATGCCGCCCCATCGGCGGATGGCATCCGCCACAGCGTTGGCAATGTCGGTTTCAGATGTGACATCGGCTCTCAGGGCGATAGCTGCGTCTTTGGTCCCCATCTCTTCGGCGACCGACTCAGCGGATTCGAAGTCGATGTCGACCACGGCAACGACTGCCCCTTGCTCTCGGAGCTTGTGCGCGATGGCCCGCCCGATACCGGAGCCAGCGCCGGTGACCAACGCGATCTTGCCGGTCAACGGCTTGGGAGCAGGGCGGCGTCGTAGTTTCAACTCTTCAAGCATCCAGTATTCGACCCGGAACTTCTCGGATTCGGGGACCGGGTCGTAGGTGGAGACCGATTCGGCTCCACGGATCACATTGATTGCGTTGATATAGAACTCACCGGCGATGCGTGCTGTCTGCGCATCTGAACCGAAGCTGAACATGCCGACTCCTGGCAGCAGGAAGATGGCCGGGTCCGCGCCCCGCATCGGAGGCGTGCCCTCATCGGCGTAGCGCTCGTAGTACGCGACGTACTCGTCTCGATACTCCGCATGGAGCTCCTCGAGCCGCGCCTTCTTCTCTTCCAGCGATGCGGATGCGGGGAGGTCGAGGAGGAGCGGGCGAACCTTGGTTCTTATGAAGTGGTCCGGACAAGAGGTGCCAAGCGACACCACCCGTGGTGCGGCCTCGCGGCCGATGAAGTCGGTGACGAAATCGTCGTCGAACCAGTGGCCGACAACTCTGTTGTCGGTGCTGGCCAGCCCGCGTACAAACGGTGCAAGCTCGGCCGCCGCGGCCCGGCGGGCACCGGGGACCAGAGGCCCGAAGCCGTTTCGTATTGGGCCAAGAGGCTCTGGGTCGCCCTCCTCATCGAGAAACTCGGCTGCTCTATGGATCATCTCGAGTGAGATTCTCTCGCACTCTTCCGAGGTCTCGCCCCAGGTGGTGAGTCCGTGACCACCCATGACTACACCGCGAAACGACGGGTTCTCTTGGCGCAGCCTCTCGATTTCGAGCGCCAATTCGAATCCGGGACGACGCCACGGGACCCAAGCGAGCTCATCGCCAAAGCATCTCTTGGTGAGGGCCTCGCCGTCGGTGGAAGCCGCGATTGCGATCACCGAGTCGGGGTGGAGGTGATCGACGTGCTTCTCTTCGATGAGGCCGTGCATCGATGTGTCGATGCTCGGTGGTGCTCCTCCAGGTCCGAATCGGCAGTAGTCGAGCAGCTGGTGCATCTCGTCTTCTTGGGGAATGCCGAGGTAGACATCCTTCAGAGACCTGATCATGTCGAGCCTGAGGGTGGACAGACCGGAGGGTGTCAACGTGCCGAGGTCTCCCCCCGATCCCTTGACCCACATCACATCGACATCCTCACCCGACGTCGGATCCTTGATCGATCCCTTCGCCGATGTGTTGCCCCCGCCGTAGTTCGTGTTTCTCCGATCGGCTCCGAGCCGGTTGGATCGCGCGATCAGGTCTTCGACGATTTCAGGCACCCATTGGTCGCTCATGCCATCTCGCTTCTCTCGGCACCTTCCTCATGCCTACACACAATTCTCAATTCGCAGCTACGGAGCCACCGGGCCCGGGAGTATTCCGCGGGCCCGGTGAATCCGGGGCCGTCACCCTTCGACGTTTGTCTCGTCGTAGACAGTGAACGGGCCCATCAGGACGCGAAGTCCTGCATCGCGCGTGGGATCGGCGGTGATTTCGTAGTCACCCATCCGCCCAGCGGTGAACTGCTGGCCTTCGGCTGCTTCGATCTGACCGGTGGCAATCCCGTATGCCGTGTAGTACGCCAGGTAGCCAAGGTCGACGAAGCTCCACAGCGCGAACTGGGGAGCACAGCCACTCAGCGTGTACTCGGCCATTTCGTCGGGGAGACCAAGACCTGACACCTTGACCTCCTCGCAGAGGCCTTCCTGCGTCATGGCTTGCGAAGCTGCCACTATTCCGACCGTGGTCGGCGCCATGATCAACTCCAGATCGGGATACTGATCCACCAGGGCCAGGGCCTGGTCGACCGAGTCCTCGAACACGTCGTTGCCATAGACGGTGTCGACCAACTCCAGACTGGCGTAGGCATCTCCCGCGATCACCTCTTCCATAGCGGCGATCCAGGCGTTCTGGTTCGCCGCTTCTGGCGTGGCCGAGAGGATGGCGAACTGGCCGCCGTCCTCGCCGAGGATGCTGAGCGCCATGTCAGCCATGACCTGTCCGGTCTCGTCGAAGTCGACCTGAGCGATAAAGACGCTCTCGCCCTCAGCAGACGGGATCGGCGAGTCCCAGCTGACCACGGGAATCCCGGCCTCGGCCGCTGATACCGCCGATGGAGCCAACTCGTCACCTGCGTTGTTGGAAACCATGATGGCGTCGACGCCCTGAGTCACCGCATTCGTCATGAACTCGATCTGACCGGTGGCGTCGCCACAGTCGGCGGGCCCAACGAAATCGGCGGGATCCGACCCAAGCTCAGCCGCAGCTTCCTCAGCGCCTTCGTTGGCCTGGGGGAACACCGCGATGTTCGTGCATTTCGGCAAGAATGTCGCAGTGATCGATCCGGCGGACTCGATCACCACCGGCCCCTCAGCCGGGGCTTCTGTCGTGGTGGTATCCATCGCTTCCGTCGTGGTCGTTTCAGGGGCTGCGGTGGTCGTCGTTTCTTCCGCGGCGGCAGCAGTGGTGGTGGTCTCATCACCGCCCTCCTCGTCGCTCGGACTACATGCGGCGACCACCAAGGCCAAGGCAGCCAGTGGTATTAGTAGGCGCATTCTCTGGTTCGCTGATTTCACAGTTCTCTACTCCTCCTTTTCGTGTTGGGGGTCGTTGCTTCTTTCTTCGTTTTGATACCTCCCTTTCCGGTGGGTCTCATGGTGGGGCCTGCGCGGCCGCGCTGCGACCAAGCGTCTT
>CAZSOF010000091.1:0-9376 GCA_964607685.1 uncultured Acidimicrobiaceae bacterium
CGAGGAGTATCAGTGTGTCGACGTCGAGGGCGGCTCCCCCTTCGACCACCGTCGTGGTCAGCGGAGCGAGCGTCGTGGTCGTGGTTGGGCCGGCCGTCGTGGCGACCGCGTAGCCGGACACGGTGAAGGTCTGAGACGAGCTGAGGCCGAGATAGGACACCGAGAACTCGACATCCCCAGGCGTGGAGATCGGTGACACGAAACGTGCTACCAGGGTGTTGCTGATCTCCCGACTGATCTCTCCGTAGAGGCCGGAGAGCGATTCCGGGTCGGGGGTGGACAAGAACAGACCTCCACCGGCCTCGGCAACCTGGGACACCGGGTCGGGATTGAAATCGGGAGATTCCAAAGCGACACCGAACACCCGCACGTCACTGGCGGCAACTGTTGCCGTGGCATCTTCGATAGAGGCCTCGGAGGCGGTGTCCTCTCCGTCGGTGAGGACGATCATGTTTGCCAGCAGCCCGGCGGCGGAGGGCGTGTCGAACATCGCAATGCCCTGGATCACGGCATCGTTGAAGGAGGTCTCACCGGTGGCCTCGATGGCATCGATCGTGGCCTGCAGCGATTCCTTGTTGTTGGTGAAGCCCGACAAAACCTGAACCTCGTCGGCAAAGGTGAGCAGCGCTATACGATCCTCGGGTCGGGCCTGCTCAATGAAGCTATTTGCCGCTTCCTGAGCGGCAGCGAGCGGTTCTCCGGCCATGGAACCGGAAGTGTCGATCGCCAGCACGACTCCCACCGGCACCGCTGAGTTGCCGATGGGCTCCACCTCGAGGTTGGAGACTTCCTCCCCGTTGGCCGTCACCTCGAGCGCGGCCGGGTCGGGATCTTCGCCGAAGTTGCGGAACTCGACGATCATCTGGGTCTGGCCGCCTTCGGGATAGCGAGACCCGTTGATGTCCACGATCTCGATCTCCTCGGAGCCGGTCTGCGCCCATGCCGGCGCAGCCACCAGGAAGACGGCGGCGACAATCGCCAGGGTTCGTCTCAATTTCAATTGGATCTCCGGGCGAACGGCTCGGGATCGAACAGGTCGGCCGGAAGCCGGATGCCCTGGTTCTCCAGGTCCTCGGAGAACGTCGGGCGAATCCCGGTGGCCTTGAGACGACCCTTGTACTGCCCCTCGTCGTCGACACCCATCCCATAGTCGAACAAGAACAGGTCCTGAAGGGTGATGATCTCGCCCTCCATGCCCTCGACCTCGGTGACATGGGTCACTCGCCGGGTTCCGTCCTTGAGACGGGTGATGTGGACGATGAGGTCGACTGCGGATGCAATCTGCTCACGAATCGCACGCACCGGGAGGTCGAAGCCGGCCATCAACACCATCGTCTCGATACGGGAGAGGGTGTCACGTGGCGTGTTGGAGTGGATCGTCGTCAGCGATCCGTCGTGGCCGGTGTTCATTGCCTGGAGCATGTCCAGGGCGGCGGCGTCACGGACCTCACCGACCACGATGCGATCTGGACGCATACGCAGGGAGTTCCTCACCAGGTCACGAATCGTCACCTGCCCCTGACCCTCGATGTTGGCCGGGCGAGACTCCAGGGTGAGCACGTGCTCCTGATGCATCTGCAGCTCGGCGGCATCTTCCACGGTGATGATGCGCTCGTCACCGGGGATGTATGCCGACACCACGTTGAGAGTGGTGGTCTTACCGGAGCCGGTACCGCCCGAGATGATCACGTTGAGACGACCACGAACGCATGCCCTGAGGAAGTCGGCGACACGCTGGGTCAGGGTGCCGAAGCTGATCAGATCGGCTTCCTGATAGGGATCGACCGCGAACTTTCGGATTGTCAGATAAGGCCCGCCTATCGCGAGCGGGGCGATGATGGCGTTGACACGGGAGCCATCGGGGAGGCGGGCATCCACCATGGGTGTTGCCTCGTCTACACGACGCCCAATCTGACCCACGATCTTGTCGATGATCCGACGCAGGTGCACCTCGTCGACGAATCGGATGTCGGACTGGTAGAGACGGCCTGCCCTCTCGTAGTAGACGTCGTACGGCCCGTTTGCCATGACCTCGGTCACCTCGGGGTCGTTGAGGAGTGGGTCGATGGGGCCATAGCCGAGTACATCGGATGCGATCTCGTTGAGCAGAGCTCTGCGATCAGCCGACGTGAGCGGGAGCCCCTGCTCCTGGTCCACTGCCCATTCCAGCATCTCCAGGACGCGGAGACGCAACTCGGCGTCTGACATGCCGCGGTCATAGAGGGTCGGTCCCAGCTCCTCGACGACCTTGAAGTGGAGACGCCCGCGAAGCTCGCTCATGGCGTCGCTTCGGTTGGTCGTCGTATCGACCGACTCGACCTGTCTCGCTGCTGCGACTCTCTCGGATAGTGATGGCAATGCTCGCCCCTTCCCTACTTACGTCCGAACAGACCGGACTTCGCGGCGGCTTCGGGAACCTCTCCCGCGATGAGAGCGGCAACCGACTCGAAGCCTTTGGATACTTTGGATTTTGGATCGGTCTCCACCACCGGGCGTCCCTCGTTGACCGATGCTGCCACCACCGCGTCCGAAGGGATGGCTGCCTGGATCTCCATCTTCAGAGCCCCCTCGATCTCCTTGTTGTCGAGTTTGGCCTTGGAGTTGGACCGGTTCATCACCAGTCGGACATTGGCAGTGGAGAACTTGAGCAGACGCAACGTCTCCAACGCCAGCTTGGCGTTCTTGACCGACGGCAGGTCCATGTCGACGAGCATCAGGATGTCGTCCGACTTCTCGATCAGTGACAGGATCAGCTCATCGAGCATTGCCGCGGTGTCGACGACGATGTAGTCGAACGTCTCACGCAGGACGTCGAGCATCTGCATCAGGCCGGCGGTCGTTATGTCGTCGGCAAAGGCAGGCTCCAATGGGGCGGCGAGGACCTTGAGACCGCTGGGGTGCTCGGTCAGCAACGAGTCCAACAGCTCGGGGTCGAGATGATGCAACTCATGTGCCGCGTTGACCATGGTGAAGCGTGGCTCGAGCTGAAGCACGAGACAGACGTCGCCGAACTGGAGATCGGCGTCGACCAGACACACCTTGGTGTCTGGCGACCGGGCGAGCAGGAGCGCGAGGTTGGTGGCGAGGACGGTCTTGCCACTGCCGCCCTTGGCCGACGTGATGGTGATGATGCGCCCCATCTCCATCGGCTCCCTGACCTCCTCGGCCGGCGGAGTCGTCACCCGGTGGCGCTTCAAGACGTCGTGTGCGAACTGCTCGATGGCTGCTTCGATCTTCTCCTCGTCGAGCGGTGCTTCGATCACGTCCGAGACCCCGGCTCGCATGCCTCGGCGAAGCAAGTCGGCAGTCACCTCCTCGGATACCAGCATCAGGACGAGGGACGGATCCTGATTGTGAAGCTGGCGAATCTGCTCCATGGCCGCCTCATCGCTGTAGGAAGGACCGACGAGGACCATGCGGACATCACCAGAGGAGACGGTCTGGCTGGCCTCTTCGAGACTGCGCGCAACGGGGAGACTTCCGTCGAACAACTGCTTGGCGTTGTCGACGAAGTCGTCGTCCTGGTCGACCACCAGGAGATTGTGCTCAGCCATTGACATGGGTTGCCTCTTCAGTTGTTGGCGTCCGGGAAGATGGCCTCGGTCAGGTCGCCACCGAACAGGTTGTCAATTGTGACACCGTCGGTCTCGACTTCGACGAAATCTTCGGGGACAAGGGTAAGCCAGATCGAGCCATTGTCGAAGGCGTACACGATACGCTCGGCCTGGTCGGGTGTGACCTCGAGGGTGAACACCGTGGAGTTGCCCTGATCCTCTTCGGTCGGCTCGGCCGCGGCGCCTTCCTCCGGCGTCTCCTGAGCCTCGACTTGGCCGGTCTGGTCCTCGTCCTCTTCGGGGCGAACGTTGCGACCGGCGGCCAGGACGTTGAGGCCCTGGAGGACATAGCGGGTGTAGGTCACCGTCACCGTCTCCTCCTCGCCCTCGGTCGGGGTGACCTCCCCTTCCGGAGGCGGCAGGGTGGGCGCGCCATCGACGGGGATCAGGTCGAACTCGATGTCGAGGGTGATGATCATGTTTATCCGGTCGCCGGCCTCGACGAACCCGTTGACACCGGCGACGTTGCTCGTCGAGATGGTGATCGCCTGGTTGCCCGACGCGATCTGCTCGGAGAGCGGCTTGACGTCGACCGAGATCTCGGTCCATTGCGATCGGGTGAGGATGCCCCTCGAGGAGATGGGGCCGGCGGCCACTTTACCGGTGAGGACCGAGCGCAGGTCTTCGTCACTCTGAATGGCATCGAGTGGCGTGTCCTCGACCTCGTCCTCGCCCCTCTCGATGAGAGTACCGCCATTGTCGAAGTCGGAGACCAGGATGCTTCCCTCCTGTCCCTCCGATATGCCGTCGACGCCGGCTCGATAGACAGTCACCTTCTCCTGACCGGCCTCGGCTTCGCCACGGACATTCTGCATGAAGTTCCAGACCGCCCAGGCGGCCAATCCGGCCAATATCAAGGCCACTAGAAGAACGATGGCTCTCCTACCCATTGAGTCCCCTTCGTTTGTCCCCTCCTCCGCTCACCGCTACGTCGCGGCGAGGGTCGGAGGGCATAGTACCGGCGGTGCCAAGCCCGCCGAGCTTTTCAGGTTCAATAACACTGTGATTGTCGGACCTGTCGTGGACAGTCTTGAGGGTTTCGACCATAAATCTATGGGTAGGACGGCCCAGACCCAAGCATTGACCGACATCTTGTGTTTCGGCGCGACGGGCCAGATGAGCTGGTAGCGGATCGGGCCGCTAGCGACGTCCGATTCCCCGCTCTTTCAACTCCTTGAGGATGGCCTCCAAGGAGGCGTCGACCGGCATCGGTGGCCGCTCCTCCGCCTCGGCGCCGAACTCGCGCTCGAACTCGCGCGGACGGCGAGGCCGCTTCTTCTCCTCGACCTCGGTCGCTCTCTCCTTGTAGTCGGGAAGTGCCTGCTTGATGGAGAGCGACACCCGACGGCGCTCATCTTCCTTCTCGGTGATCTTGACCTGGACCTTCTGACCGATCGACAGCTCGAGCTCCGGTGACTCCACACGGTGGATGGCGATCTCCGAGACGTGGACCAACCCCTCCACACCGTCGGCAACGGAGACGAATGCACCGAACGGCACGGTCTTGGTGACCGTGCCCTCCACGACGTCACCGACCTCGTTCTCGCCTGCGAACACATCCCAGGGGTCGTCGGTGGTTTGGCGGATGGAAAGCGAGATGCGCTCGCGGTCCCGGTCGACCTCCAGCACCTTCACTTTCACCTCATCGCCCACCCTCACCAGCTCGCTGGGGTGGTTGACATGTTGCCAAGAGAGCTCGGAGACGTGAACCAGACCATCCATGCCACCGAGGTCGACGAACGCTCCGAAGTTGACCACCGATGAGACGGTCCCATCCCTGATCTCGCCCTCATGCAGGTTGTCGAGGAATTCGGTCCGCTCCTCGGCGAGGGCCTCTTCGAGATGGGCTCGCCGTGACAGGACAACGTTGTTTCGGGCCCGATCGAGCTCGATGACCTTGGCGGTGATGGTGTCTCCGATGAAGGGATCGAGGTCCCGTACCCGCCGCAGATCGACGAGCGAGGCAGGAAGAAAGCCACGGAGGCCGATATCGACTATGAGCCCGCCCTTGACCACCTCGATGACGGTCCCTTCTACGGTGCCGTCCTCGTCCGCGATCTTCTGGATCTCTCCCCAGGCGCGCTCGTACATGGCTCGCTTCTTGGAGAGAATCAGTCGCCCCTCGTCGTCCTCCTTGTCCAAAACCACGGACTCCACGCGGTCACCGACGGCAACGGTGTCCCCGGGGTCGATGTTGTTGCGTATCGATAACTCGCGAGTCGGGATGAAGCCCTCGGACTTGTAGCCGATGTCCACCAGCGCACCCTCGGAATCGACGCTCACGATCGTGCCCTCGACGATGTCTCCTTCGCGGAACTCGAGGACCGTGGCCTCGATCGCCTTCTCGAAGTCGTCGCCGATGTCGTCGGGCAGATCGCTCAGATCCGGGGCGACCAGCGCTTCTCGCTCCTGGTATCTGGTCGATGAGTCGGCGCTCTCGGATGGTGTGTCCGCGTGCTCGGGATCGCCGCTGGAAGTGTCTTCGGTGACGGGGGTTTCGGTTTGAGTGTCCCCGGGTGTGCTCGTCTCGTCGGCCGCCGTATCGGGGAGGCCCGCCGTTTCCGGCATGTTGGTCTCGGGCGCCTCCGCCGTCTCCTCTTGGTCGGGAGAGGCCACGGGCGCGGTCTCTTGGGGTTTGGACATGTGTGGGTAGCTACCTCTTGGGAAGATTCTCTGCCGGCGCAGGGGCTGGCAGGCGGTGGAAGTCTACGCAGGTATCGGGTTGTTAGCCAAGCTACATGGCGAGATCAGGCCTTGACCGCGGCCAGATCGGGGCCCCATGCGATATCTACCTGTAGCGGCACATCGAGTCCGGCTACCCCCTCCATGGTCTCCACCACCAGCTTCTCTGCCACCACTTTCTCCTCTTCAGGCACCTCGAGAATCAGCTCGTCGTGGATCTGCAACAACAACGTCGAGGCCATGCCTTCCGCTCGCAGAAAATGGTCCAAATCGATCATCGCCTTCTTGATGATGTCGGCGGCCGTGCCCTGCACCGGGGCGTTGAGCGCCATCCGCTCCCCCATCTGCCGGATGCGGAAGTTGTCCGATTTCAACTCGGGTAGATAGCGCCGCCGCCCGAACAGGGTGGTGGTGTATCCCTGGTTGCGGGCCTGGGTCACCACCGCCGACATGTAGTCCTTGACATGGTGGAACTGGGAGAAGTAGGCGTCGATGTGCTCCCTGGCCTCCTCCCGGCTGATGTCCAGACGATCCGCCAGCCCGAAGGCTTCCATCCCGTACAAGAGACCGAAGTTGATCATCTTCGCCCTGCGTCGTTGCTCACTGCTGACCTCTGAAGGGTCGACTCCCCAGACCCGCGCCGCAGTGGCGGTGTGGATGTCGAGCCCCGAGCGGAAGGCCTCGATCAGAAAAGGGTCTCCGCTCATGTGTGCCAGCACGCGGAGCTCTATCTGGGAGTAGTCGGCCACCAGGAACTCGTTTCCGGCCCCGGCGATGAATGCCCTTCTGATCGTCTTCCCCGATTCCGAGCGCACCGGGATGTTCTGCAGGTTCGGGCTGTCCGACGAAAGCCGACCGGTGGTGGCAGCCATCTGATTGAAGCGGGTCCGGATTCGGCCGTCAGGATCGACGAGGGGGAGATAGCCGTCGACATATGTCGATCGCAGTTTCTCCAACTCCCGGTATTCGAGAAGGGCGGTGACCAGTGGATGGTCCAGTTTCTTGAGGACCGAGGCGTCAGTGGACGGCTTGCCCGTGGAGGTCTTCTTGATCACCGGGAGTCCGAGCTGCTCGAAGAGGATCGTGCGTAGCTGATCGGTCGAGTTGACATTGAACGGAGAGCCGGCGAGCTCTTGGATGGTGGTCTCGAGGGCGGCGATCTTCTCTCTCAGGTCCTCACCCATCTCCTCCAGATAGTGGCGGTCGACACCTATCCCTGCGTGCTCCATGCGCGCCAACACCGGGACCAGGGGCAACTCGTATTCCAGAAAGAGGTCGAGCTCATCGCGCTCGGTGAGCTCGTCACGAAGGTGCTCGACGAGTTGTCGCACCGCCTCCACGCGCCGGCCCTCCAGCTCGACGTCGGGCCCCTCGTCGAAGGGCAGCATTCCCGCGGTGTCGGCACCGTCGGGTGATATCAGCTCCAGGCCGAGGATCCGTTCGGCGATCTCCTCCAGTCCGTATGTGCGCTGGCTGGGATTGATGATGTACGAAGCCAGCGCGGTGTCCATCGCCGGCTCAGCCAGATCGTGGCCGTGATCGAGCAGGGCCCGTGCCAGCTCCTTGAGATCGTGCCCGGAGACGGCGATCGTCCCGTCACTGATCTTGTCGATGATCGGGCCGGCCTCATCGAAGGGGATGACTATGGCGCTGACGGGTGTAGTAGATACCGCCAGCCCATACGTCTCCCCTCCGGCGTTGACCAACCCCACCACCAGTTGGTCGGTCTCCGCCACCGCCGCGATGCGGTCCGTCGTGGTGATCAGCTCCGATGACACCTCCAGGATCTCGGTGGCCCCACCGGCGGAGGGCAGTGCCTCTTCGAGATCGTCCCACATGGTGTGGAACTCGAGACTGTCAAACAAAGTCTTGACTGTCTTCTTGTCCCATTCGCGTGTGTGGAAGTCATTGATGTCGCAATCGATCTCCAGATCGTCGACCAGGGCCATCAGCTTCCTGTTGAGGAACACCTGCTCCCGGTTGGCCGCGAGGTTCTCCCGGAGCTTCGGGGTTTGGTCGACGACCGCGCCGTAGACACCGTCGATGGTGCTGTAGTCGGAGATGAGACGGGCGGCCGTCTTCTCCCCCACCCCGGGCACTCCCGGCAGATTGTCCGAAGTGTCGCCACGCAGTGCCGCGTACTCCACATACTGGGATGGCGAGATCCCGTACTTCTCCTCGACCCAGGCCTCATCGGCAACCACGGTGTCACTGATCCCGCGTCGGGTGTAGAGGACTTTCACCGGCCCTCCGACGAGCTGGAAGGTGTCTCGGTCCCCGGTGACGATCAGTATCTCCCATCCTTCTTCCACGCCCCGCTTGGTCAGGCTGGCGATGATGTCGTCGGCCTCGAATCCCTCCTCACGCAACTGGATGATGTGGAGGGCGTCCAGGACCTCGTCGATCAAAGGCAGCTGGCTGCTGAAGTGGTCGGGTGCTTTGGCCCGATTGGCCTTGTAATCCGGGTATGAATCGGTGCGGAACGTCCGCCGTGACACGTCCCAGGCCACGGCTACGCCTTCGGGATGGTGGTCCTTGATGAGACGTATCAGCATCCTGGTGAAGCCAAACACGGCATTGGTCACTTGACCGGACTTGGTCGCCAGGTCCTCGGGGAGCGCATAAAACGCGCGATAGGCGATGGAGTTGCCGTCGATCAGGGCGAGGGTGGGCACATTTCGACGGTACTAGCGGTCGGGGGCGAACCCGTGTGAAAGTGCTCTGTGAGTGTTTGATACGCGTGACGCGCTGCTGATGCTCACGGAACGATCTCAGTCCGCCGGCAGACGGGCCAAGAGGCGCTCTCGTTTGGCGGAGAGTTTGGCGGTCCGCGTCTCCAGGTCGCCGAGGGTCCTCTCGAAGCGCCGAACGTCTGCAGCGGTGAGGTCGGCTTCCTCACGATCGATGTAGTTGCCCACCGCAGCGTCGCGTTGGGCGTCGTCATTGATCGACCGATGATACTCCAGCTCGGCCGCGACCTGGCGGGCTTCGGCGTCGAGAGCGGCGATCTTCTCGTTGAGCCGGAACAGCCGTCGGTGGAGACGCGTCAAGCCGGGCTTGACGTATCTCCAGGGGTCGCT
>CAZSOF010000092.1:0-7769 GCA_964607685.1 uncultured Acidimicrobiaceae bacterium
CCGTCGGCTGCCAGGAGCCGTGTCAGGAACAGAGCCATGTGCCAACGCAACGTGGCCGCAAACGGCAGGAACGTCGTGGCGCTGGTGCCCTGGGCGATACCGAGCTCCGTGATCTGGTTGATCGCGAGCTGGGCCTCAGCACTCAGGTCGCCGATGTCCGTGTAGCCCTGAGCAGCTCCGGCGGGCAGCGTGTTGCCGACCGCGGCGTAGGTCCGGGCGATGAACAGAGCCATCTGCCATCTGCTCACCAAATCAAGTGGTGAGAAGGTGGTGGCGCTGGTGCCCTGGGTGATCCCCAGCTGTGCCAGCTGGTTGATCGCCGTCTGGGTCTCGGCATTGAAGGTGCCAATGTCCGTAAAGCCCTGATCAGATCCGTCGCCCAGCGTCGCGCCGTGTACTTCGGCTTGACGCGTCAGGAACAGAGCCATCTGCCAACGTGGCACCGGAAGATTCGGTGAGAACGTTGATGCGCTCGTCCCCTGCGAGATGCCGTAGAACACCAGACAGTCAATGGCTTGCACCGTGGTGGCGTCAAGCCCGCCTAGGTCTGCGAATCCCGCACTCGGGATCGTGTCAGGGCATGAAGACGACGTGTCTACGACTTGCGCATACGCCGGAATTGCGAGTGCCATCAAACTGATGACCACCGCAACTACCGTGAAGCGGGTCGAAGCACGCCGTCGGGAAAGTACCGATTTCGGCACTATGCCCTCCCTTTCTTGCTTGCTTTCTTGTCAACCACATGGCTGACATAGGCGCCCGGCACGCTAACAAGCGCGGCAAAACCCAATAAGGTCATCGCCCCGGATGCTTTGCGCCTCGTTTGTGTCCGGACGTGGCTATTAGCCAAGTGGAAACTCTTTCTATGGGCTTCCGTGGGTAAGGACGTATTCCCAGAGCTGGTGTTACAGGTGAAAACCCGCCCTGTGGGATTGTCCAGCCGTTGTGATCGACTCCTCTGAATGGAGGCTGGCGGCACCCTAGTCAGCCGACCGAGTCCTTGTAGCCCTGAATCACCTCTTTTGGCCCGCCGGTCATCCGGATCTCTCCTTGCTCCAGCCACATGACGCGGTCGGCGACCGCCTCCACCTTCTCCAACTGGTGGGAGACGAGGAGCACGGCGGTCCCCCCGGACATCAGCTTCTCCATTCGCTCGAAGCTTTTCTTGCTGAAGGCCTCGTCGCCGACGGCCAGCACCTCGTCGACCACCAGGACGTCAGGCTCGACGTCGGTGGCGACTGCGAAACCGAGACGGGCGAGCATTCCCGACGAGTAGCTGCGTATCGGGACGTCGAGGAAGTCGATCAGGCCGGCCCACTCCACGATGGGCCGCACCCGCTCCCGCATGTAGTCGGGATCACGGCCAAGCAGCGTGCCGAACAAGACGATGTTCTCCGCGGCGTTCATCTCCTGGTTGAACCCCGCACCCAGTGCGATCATCGGGGCGACCACGCCCCGGACGATGACCCGTCCCTTGGTGGGGGGCAACACCCGGGCAACGATCTTCATCATCGTCGTCTTGCCGGCCCCGTTGGGGCCGATGAGGGCCAGAGTCTCTCCCCGCCTCACGTCGAAGCTGATGCCCTTCAACGCCCAGAACTCCTCGGTCCGGATCTGACGGCGCATCTTCTGGAAAGTGAACTCCTTGATCGTCCCGGCTCGGTCGTGTGCAAGGGCATACGCCAAGGAGACGTCTTGGACCTCGATCAGCGGCTGGACATCCATTACGACGTCACAACCGGTTGACCAACGACTTCCAGGCCCGGGTGAACACCCAGACCCCCAGTGTCAGCGCCACCGTGGCGGTGCCGAGCATCATCAACCACTGCCACCAAACCGAGATCACACCGCGATAGGTCAGGTCTCTGAACGTCTCCAGGTAGGAGTAGAGAGGGTTGGAGAAGACGAGGGGGTGAGCCCACTCGGGAATGAACGACAGTGTCCAGAACACCGGAGTCAGGTAGTAGAGGAGTTGGATCAGCACCCTGGTCAGGTCGAGCACGTCGAAGAACCACACCGCCGCCGAGGCGATCAGCAGCCCCAGCCCCACGATCAGGGCCAGCATGGCGATGATGGGGATCGGGCTCAGCACGACCGTCCAGGCGATGCCCTGACCACTCACCACGGCGGCCACCACCAACAGGACACTCGAGATGAGGAAATTGACCAGACCGGCGAAGGCCGTGGAGAAGGCGAAGACCTCCGCCGGCACATAGACCTTGGAGAGGATGTCCTTCGAGCCGGTGATCGCCGACCCGGTGGCGAGGACGGTTTGGGAAAAGAAGGTCATCATGATCACCCCGGCCAGCAGATAGACGACATAGGGCTCGGTCAAGTCCTGGCCGCCGAAGCGGCCGGCGATGAGACCGAACACCAGCCAGAGGACGGCGGTGGTGAGGAGAGGGTTGAGGAGGGTCCACCAGACGCCCAAAGTCGAGCGCTTGTAGCGCACGGTCAGCTCACGACGCACCAACAGCCGCAGCAGGCCGCGATAGGACCAGAGGTTGGTGAAGACCGAGGTGAGGGTGGCCCGTGGCTGTGCGGAGTCGTAGACGGGGAGCGTGGTGGTCATTTCACGTCGGGCCGAGCGTCGGGGCTGCAGGCGAACAACGGGCTCACTCCCGGAAGTAGCGCCGCATCGGGGTGAAGAGATAGCGCAGCCAGAGCGTCTGGTAGTTGACCACCGCCGAGCGGAGGTCGTCGGGTGTCGCCTTGGTGAAGGGTCCCTCCACCAGCTCCATGCGAGCAATGTCGAGGAAGTCGGTCAGCCGATCGATCACCTGTCGCTTGCCCTCTTCGCTGGCGAACTCCTCATAGGAGAGGTCGGCGACGTGTTGCGGGCCGAGACGACCGATGAGTATCTCCCTGGCCTCCATCAGCCTGGTGTGCAAGCGAACCGACTCCTGAACCCACCTGTCGAAGGCCTTCAGCTCCACTTTGCTCGCCGGCCTGACCCCCTTCCCCCCGAACTGGCTCTTGCCTTCTTCGTGATAGCGATAGAGGGAAAGGGCATGCTTGATTCGATTGTCCCTGGTGAGGACGATCACCTTGGCCTTGGCCTCCTTCAACGCGTCGGCGACGGCTTCAATGGCGAACACCGCCAGGTCGTTCATCTTGAACCCGACCTGCTCGAAGGTGGGCTTGTCACTCAGCTCGTGGACCTGGGGCGAGGCCCGCAACCCCTCGATCCAGGCGTCGTAGACAGGACCCGATCGCTCCATCGGTGGACTGAGCGCGGTCCGCACCCACTCCACGCGTTCCTCCGCGGGCGCCTTCCACGCCCAGCCCTCGACCGGCTCGAAACCCGGGACCATCAGCTGCGGGGAGGTCCCCAGGGTGTTGAGCAGCCAGGAACTTCCGGTGTTGCCGTAATAGATGCAGACGAATCCGCCCATAGGGCGGAGAGGGTACCGGCACCCCGAGGGGTAGGACCGTCAGATGGGGCGACCCCGGTACCCTGCCCAGCCGAATGAACGATGTCCAGCGCATCCTGGTCTGCGGTTACTACGGATTCGCCAACACCGGGGACGAGGCGATTCTCTCCGCCCTGCTCGCCGACCTGCGAACGGCCTACACGAACGCCGGTGTCACGGTGATGTCCGGTAGGCCGGCGGCCACGACTGCCGATCACGGCGTCGAGGCGGTGCACTGGCAGGACGTAGCCGGCATGATCCACTCGGCCCGAGAGGCTGATGTGATGGTCCTGGGTGGCGGTGGGCTGTTCCAGGATCACCATGGCTTCGACGAGGCCCAGGTCTTGACGCCCCAACACGGGGCCATCGGCTACTACGCCGGCTTCGCCTTGCTGGCACCACTCACCGAGACCCCACTCGTGATCTATGGGGTGGGCGTGGGGCCGCTGCACACCGAGGTGGGGCGTCGTTGGACCCGCCTCGCCTTCCAACATGCCGCCGGAGCCTCGGTGCGCGACCCGGCGTCCCTCGAATTGCTGGCCGACATCGGAGTCGACACCTCCGGGATCGAGGTGACGGCCGACCCGGCGTGGGCCCTGGAGATCGCCGACGGGTCAACGGCCGCCAGCATCCTCGCCCTCGAAGAGGTGCCCGAAGCCGCCAGGACCATCGTCGTCTCCGTCCGTCCCTGGGGTGACTACGCATGGGCCGGGCCCCTGGCGGGGACACTCGATGCCCTGGTCGAGGAGCTCGACGCCCGGGTTGTGTTCGTCCCCTTCCAGGACTCGCCCCGGCCCCACGAGAACGACCCCCACGCGTCGCTGGAGGTGTTCCACCGCATGAAGCACATCGAGCGGGCGGCCATCATCCGGGGTGGATACTCCGTCGCCGAGCGCGCCGCTCTGGTCGCCTCCGCGGACCTCCTGGTGGCGATGCGTCTCCACTCGGCGATCTTCGGCCTCGTATCCGGGGTCCCCACCATCGCCCTCGCCTACGACCCCAAGGTCAGCCTGACCATGTCCGACGCCGGCCTCCCCGAGCTCTCCATCCCGTTGCCAGAGCTGACCTCCGATTGGATGACGTCGGCGGCGAAGGGGGCCTTGGAACACGAGCCGGGCGCAGGCCTAGCACGGATACGAAATCGGGCAGCGGGGAATCGGACGATCCTGGAGTCACCGTTGAAACCATCGGAGTTGACGGCGGAGGCGGTCACCGAGGTGGGACGGCTGCTCATGTCCCGGGCGGTGACCCAGAGTGAGGCGGTTTCCGAGGTGCAACACCTCCGTGGCGAGAACGCACGTCTCTGGCAGCTGCACGAATACGACGTCGCCTCCTATGAGGCCCTGGAGCGTCAACGTGAGGAGCTGGTGAGCACCCGGGCGGTGCGTGCCGTCAACGCCTACTGGCGGGCTCGTGACGGCATTCGCAGCGCCGTGCGCAGCGTGGGGAAGCGGGCGCCCGGCTCCATCCGTCCCCGACTCAAGAAGCTGGCCGGTGGGTACTGGGACCCAAGCCCGCCGGCCCGACCGACCCAGGTCGACCCGGTGGCGGTGCGCGCCGCCCAGGACCAGGTCCGGGAGGTCCTGGAACGTCACCCCGAGGTGCCCGGCATCGTGGTCTACCCGCCCTCGATCGGGTGGAAGGTCTCGCTGTTCCAGCGTCCCCAGCAAATGGCACTGGCGTTCGCCAAGCTGGGCTATCTGGTGTTCTACGGGGTGGATGCCCGGGAGGGGATCGGTGACAACATCGAGTCACGCGCCGAGCGGCTCTACCTGTACCCCGTCTCCTGGGCGATGTTGGAGGCGGTGGGTGAGATCCCGAGCCCGATCACCATGACCTACGTATACAACTTCTCGTGGACGGAACGTCTGGCCGACCCGAGGATGATCTTCGAGCACATCGATGAGCTCGAGGTGTTCACCACCACCCACCGCATCGAGGACCTGAGGGACTGGTATGAGGACGCCGTGGAAGGGGCGGAGGTTGTGGTGGCCTCCGCACGGGACCTGCTCCAGGCGGTGCAGCCCCGGCGACCCGATGCCTTCCTGTGTCCCAACGGGGTCGACTATCGCCACTTCTCCGACTTCGGAGGGGGCGACCCACCAGACGACATCGCCGACATCGCCACCGGCGAGCGCCCGGTCGTCGGCTACTACGGGGCCCTGGCCGAGTGGGTCGACTACCCGCTGGTGCGCAAGTCGGCGGTGGAGTTGGGTGAATTCGAGTTCGTGTTCATCGGGCCCGACTACGACGGGTCGATCAAGGCGCACCGCGAAGTGTTCGGTCTCCCCAACGTCCGCTGGCTCGGTGTCAAGGAGTATGCCGAGCTCCCCGCCTACCTGCACCACTTCGACGTGGCCACCATCCCCTTCGTGGTCAACGAGGTGACCCACTCGGTGTCCCCGATCAAGCTGTTCGAATACATGGCCGGGGGGCGCCCGGTGGTGACGCCGAACCTTCGGGAGTGTGCCCACTACGAAGCGGTTCAGGTGGCCACCGACGCCGACGACTACGTCGCCAAGCTCCGCCACGCCGCACTCGACCTGCGCCACGATCCGGACTATCTGGCCCTGCTGCGAAGGACGGCACGAGCCAACACCTGGGAGATGAGGGTGGGGACCCTCATCGACGCCCTGGCGCGGAGTGGCCGGCTGTAGCTTCTTCGGCTCCTAGTCGGCGGGTGGATGCGGGACTTGCAGTTTCCCCAGTTCGTCGAGACGGTGGAGGGCCGGCTGCAGGTTTCGTGTCCAGGTGTGCTCCCGGGCCACAGCACGGAGCGCCTCCCGGTCGGCGGTGAAGGCTCTCTCTATGGAGGTGACGAGACCGCCGGCATCTCCCGCAGTCTCCACGGACGGCTCGGCGACACAGGCCGGTAGGGGTGTGGCCACGCATGGCACACCGGCGGCCAGGTACTCGTACATCTTCAGCGGTGTCACCCCTTCGGTCATTGGGTCCACCCGGAACCAGATCACACCGACGTCGAATCCCTGCACATAGCCGGGCATCGAATCGCTGGGGCGCTCCCCCAGCACGGTGAGGTTGTGCCGACGTCGAAGGTCATTCACCCTCGCCTCCACCTCCGGGGCGACCGGCCCCACCAGGACGAACCGCCAGTCCGGTCGCAGGTTCATCACCTCTTCGAGCAGGTCGAAGTCGAACCAGGTGGAGATCATCCCGTGGTAGCCGATGATGGGGTGTTGGGGGTCCGCGGCCGGCAGGTCGTCGGGGCGTGGGGTCGGGTTGCCAAAGAGGTCCGGGTCCACCCCGTTGCCCACCAGGATCAGGTCGGGGCGTTCGACAAGATGCCGGTCTGCGAGCACCTGGTTGGAGACGATCACCACATCGGCCCTTTCCATCAGGTGGGGATGATGGGAGCGCACCCGGCGCGTCTCGGGCAGGCCGGCTTCGTTGGAGTCGTATATGGAGAGGTCGTCGAGGATGTCGTAGACCACCACTGAGTCCTCGAAGTTGTCGATCAGATGGCGCAACGGGGCGAAGTGGAGATAGATGATCACCCCCGACCGCGGAGCATCACGAAGACTGCCGCAGATGGTGACCCCACCGTCAACCCGGGTTCCCCCCTCCGAGTGGTCCACGAAGTACACCGGGTGCCCGGCGGCGGCGAATGCGGTGAGCAGGTGCTGCGGGCGCTGTCTCATCACATCCCACCGGGCCCAGGTAGGCAGATAGACGACTGCCCGCAGCTCTCCGGGTGGAGGCCCGGGGCGACGGGGCCGATCGAGGAGGAAGGCGCGGAGCCGGTCGAACCCGGGAACACTGCGGATGGCCCGGCGCAGCCCGGCCGGGAGACGGGAGCCGAGGCGTACCAGAGCGCTCATGGGCCCTCGCCGACCGTCAACCCCCGGTCAGCCGGTAGATGGCACCCTCGAAGAGATTCGCCACCAACAGCTCACCGTCGCCGTCCTCGGCGAAACTGACGATCCCCTCCAGCTGAAGCTGGGGGGTGAGGTCGATCTGCTCCACCGGGACCCCGTTCACCTGCCGGAACCCTCTGATGGTCCCGCTGTTGGCATCGGCGTATAGGTAGTAGGAAGAGAGGGAGCGCGCCGTCGGCCCGTGGTAGACGATGCCACCGACCACGGTCCGGCCAACGGAGCGCCCATACTCGACCACGGGAAAGGTGAGCCCGGTCTCGGAGCAGCTGGGGTCGGTGTCGTTCGGGTTGCACAGAGACCCCTCGAAACGCGACCAGCCGAAGTCGTAGCCCACCGGCGCCACCGTGACCATGTCGATCTCCTCTCGGGCCGACTGACCGACGTCACCGATGTACAGGCGTGCAGCGTCGAACGACCAGCGCCAGGGGTTGCGCAACCCGGAGGCCCAGATCTCGTCGAG